>CAUJGQ010000145.1 GCA_963170165.1 Chloroflexota bacterium
GGTGATGCCGGGGGACAACGTGAAGATGACGATCAACCTGATCGCGCCGGTGGCGGTGGAGGACGGGTTGCGCTTTGCCATCCGCGAGGGCGGGCGCACCGTCGGCGCCGGCGCCGTCACCAAGATCTTGCAGTAACGTCACCGCGCCAGGACCGGCGGCGGCCTCCCGCCCCGCCGGTTCTGTGCTGACCCCGCGGATGGCGGGGGGATGAGAACACGGTATGCCTCGACAGAAGATTCGCATCCGGCTCAAGGCGTTTGACCACCGCATTCTTGACCAGTCGGCCGAGCAGATCGTCGATGCGGCGGAGCGTACGGGCGCGGCCGTGGCCGGACCGGTGCCACTGCCGACGCATATCCGCAAGGTGACCGTGCTGCGTGGCCCGTTCATCGATAAGGACTCGCGCGAGCAGTTCGAGGTGCGCACCCACAAGCGCCTGATTGACATTCTGGAGCCAACCTCCAAGACCGTGGACACGCTCATGCGGCTGCAACTGCCGGCGGGCGTGGACATCGAGATCAAGCTGTAGCACTCAACCCCCCGGCTCTCCCCAGGGGAGAGGGCGCGGAACCCCAGAACGGGCACGCGCGCTCCCGCGACTGCGGGCGGGGATCAGGAGCAGAGCATGGCGATTGAGGGATTGCTCGGCACAAAGCTGGGCATGGTGCAGACGTTCGACCCAAAGGGCAATGTCCACGGGTGCACGGTGCTGGAAGCCGGCCCCTGCGTGGTCACCCAGATTCGTACCAAAGAGCGGGACGGCTACGAGGCTGTGCAGCTCGGCTACGGGACCAAGAAGCGGCTGAACGAGCCGGAGAAGGGTCACCTGCAGGCCTCGAGCGCCGGCAACGTGCGCTACCTGCGCGAGTTCAAGGCCGATGACATCGCCGCCCTGACCATTGGCCAGAAACTGACCATTGACATGTTCAAGGCCGGCGACCGGGTGGATGTCACCGCTATCTCCAAAGGCCGCGGCTTTGCCGGTGTCGTGAAGCGGCATGGCTTCTCCGGTGGCCCCAAGACCCACGGCCAGTCCGACCGCCATCGCGCCCCCGGCTCCATCGGCTCTGGTACCACGCCGGGCCGCGTGCTCAAGGGCCTGCGCATGGCCGGACACATGGGCAGCAAGCAGGTGACGGTCAAGAATCTGGAAGTGGTTGAGGTCAATGCGGCCCGCGGCATTCTGCTGGTCAAGGGACCGGTGCCCGGCGCGGCCAGCGGCCTGGTCAAGATTCGGCACACCAAGCCGGACGCGCCGAAGCAGCGGTAAGTATCCGAGATCAACCGGTCCCGTCCGGTGACGGAGGCCGCCGAGGTCCGCATCATGCAACTGAATGTCGTGAACCAGTCCGGCACGCAGGTTGACACCATCGAGGTGGATGACCTCGTGTTCGGTATCGAGCCCAACATGGCGGTGATGCACCAGGTGGTCGTTGCCCACCAGGCCAACCGCCGCGCCGGCACGCATAGCACCCTCACCCGCGGCGAAGTGGAAGGGAGCACCAAGAAGATCCGCTCGCAGAAGGGCACGGGCCGCTCCCGCCAGGGCAGCATCCGCGCTCCGCATCACAGCGGCGGCGGCATCGTCTTTGGCCCCAAGCCGCACAAGTACACCCAGCGCATCCCCAAGATGATGCGGCGGCTGGCGATTCGCTCGGCACTCTCCGCCAAGGTGCGCGACAGCGAGCTGGTGGTGCTGGACGACCTCACCCCAACCGCACCCAAGACGCGCGACATCGTGGCGATGTTGAAGGCCATCGGCGCCGAGCGCAAGCCGCTGATCGTCACCGCCGCACCGAACCGCACCGTGCTGCTGGCGGCGCGCAACATCCCCGGCGCCAAGATCGTCCCGGCCACCCACATCAACACCGAGGACATCCTCGGGCACCAGGTGGTGATGACCGTGGGCGCTGTGCGGGCGGCCGAGGCGCTGTGGGGCGGGGTGCGGGCCAGCGAACGCCTGGCGCCGGTTGAACAGGAGCAGCACGATGCCTAAGGCGATTCATCCCTATTCCGTCATCGTGCGTCCGCTGATCACCGAGAAGGGCACGATGCTCTCCGAGCAGAACAAGTACGCCTTCCAAGTGCGGAAGGACGCCAACAAGCTGCAGATCAAAGAGGCGGTGGAGCTGGCCTTCGATGTGACCGTGCTCAAGGTCAACACCATGGTGATGCCAGGCAAGACCCGGCGCGTGGGCCGCTCCAAGGGCCAGACCGCCGAGTGGAAGAAGGCGGTCGTGACCATCAGCGAGGGGCAGCGCATCGAGTTCTTCGAAGGTGTGTAGGTGAGGCAGGCGCCGCACCCCCAGCGCCCGGACCCGCAGGGCGGGCGAGAGGGGGCGCAGGTACCAGCCACCACCAGCGGGCGTAATGCGCGAGATGCCCGCAGCCCCCGCTGAGGGGCGACGCGCAAGAGGATAGCAGGTATGCCGGTACGACAGTTCAAGCCCACCTCCCCCGGCCGGCGCGGCGCCTCGGGCTACACGTTCGAGGAGCTGACGAAGAAGAAGCCGGAGAAGTCCCTGACGGTCACGCTCAAGCGGACCGGTGGCCGCAACACCCAGGGCAAGATCACCACCCGCCACCGCGGCGGCGGTGAGAAGCGCAAGCTGCGCATCATCGACTTCAAGCGCGATAAGCACGGTGTGGCCGCCCAGGTCAGCGCGATTGAGTACGATCCGAACCGCTCGGCGCGCATCGCCCTGCTCGAGTACACCGACGGTGAAAAGCGCTACATCCTGGCGCCGGCGGGCGTGAAGGTGGGCGACACGCTCCAGTCCGGCCCCGCAGCCGAAATCCGGGCGGGCAATGCGCTGCCATTGCGCAACATCCCCACCGGCACCGTCATCCACAACGTGGAGCTGACCATCGGCCGCGGTGGCCAGATCGTGCGCAGCGCCGGCGCCTCCGCCCAGCTGGTAGCGAAGGAAGGCGATTACAGCCTGCTGCGCCTGCCTTCGGGTGAGATGCGGCGGGTGCGCTCCGAGTGCTCCGCCACCATCGGCCAGGTGGGCAATGTCGAGCACAACCAGCTCAACCTGGGTAAGGCCGGACGCAACCGCCACCGTGGCTGGCGGCCAACGGTGCGCGGCTCGGCAATGAACCCGCGCGACCACCCCCACGGCGGTGGCGAGGGCAAGGCCCCCATCGGCCTGCCCAGCCCGAAGTCGAAGTGGGGTAAGCCGACCCTTGGCTATCGCACGCGCAACAACAAGAAGACGGACCAGTACATCGTGCGGCGGCGCACGAAGTAGCGGGAACGCTCAGCTGACCGGACAACGGTCGGAGGTCCTCTGTGTCACGATCAACGAAGAAGGGTCCGTTTGTCGACCCGAAGCTGGAGAAGAAGGTTCAGGCGGTGGTGCGCAGCGGCCAGCGGACGGTCATCCGCACCTGGTCGCGTGCCTCCACCGTGATGCCCGAGATGGTGGGCCTGACCTTTGGGGTACATGACGGCCGGCGGCATGTGCCGATTCTGATCACCGAGAACATGGTGGGCCACAAGCTGGGCGAGTTCGCCCCCACCCGCCTGTTTCGCGGCCACACCAGCAAGGCCGAGCGCGCCGCCAAAATGGGCCGGCGGTAGGCGGAGGCAGGCATGCAGGCAAAAGCTACCGCGATGATGATGCGTGTGTCGCCCCGCAAGGTGCGCTTGCTGCTGGATGAGCTCCGCGGCAAGCAGGTGACCGAGGCGATGACGCTGCTCCAGTTCTCCGATATGCCGGTGGCGCGCGACGTGGCCAAGATCGTCAAGTCAGCCGCCGCCAACGCGGAGAACAACCTGAACATGTCCACCCATAACCTGCGGGTTGTGGCGTGCTGGGCTGGTCCGGGCCCGAGCCTCAAGCGTTTCAAGCCACGTTCGCGCGGCCGCGTGAGCCCGATTGTGCGCCGGACGAGCCATGTGACCATCGTGGTCGGGGATCGGGAATAGGGAGACGGTGGACTGAGGACCGAGGAGCGGGGATGGGGCCGGCTGGCTCACTCCCCGGTCCCCGGCCCTTAGTCCCGGAGGACAGGAATGGGCCACAAGATCCATCCCACGGGCTTTCGGATCGGCGTCATCTACGACTGGCAGAGCAAGTGGTACTCCGACCGCAACTACACGGAGCTGCTGCACGAGGACGTCCGCATCCGAGGGCTGATCCAGCAACAACTTGGTGATGCCAGCATCTCCAAGGTCGATATCGACCGCAGCGCCAACCAGGTAGCGGTGACGATTCACACCGCCAAGCCGGGTATCGTCATCGGCCGTGGCGGTGAAAAGGTGGAGCGGCTGCGCGGCTCGCTGGAGAAGCTCACCCGGCGACGGGTGCGCGTCAACATCCAGGAGATCCGCGTGCCCGAGCTCGACGCCAACCTGGTGGCCCGCTCTATTGCCGAGCAGCTGCAGCGCCGCGTCGCTTTCCGCCGCGCCCTCAAGCAGTCCGTGCAGCGGACCATGCAGCGCGGCGCCAAGGGTGTCAAGGTGCGCGTGGCCGGCCGGCTGGGCGGTGCAGAGATGAGCCGCAAGGAGACGGAGATGGACGGCCGCGTGCCGCTCCACACCCTGCGCGCGGACATCGATTACGGCGTCGCTGAGGCGCACACCACCTTCGGCCGCATCGGCGTCAAAGTGTGGATCTACAAGGGCGAGATTCTGCCGCCGCCCAAGCGCCGCCAGGTGGGCGCGGTGCCGGCACAGCCCGCGCCGGTGGCCGCCGGTGGGATGGCCACGGGCGATACCGGCACAATGGCCCGCGCCGTGGAGCCGCCCGCCCCACGGCCGGCGCCCGTCAGCCCGCCACCGGCAGAAGGGTAGCCCGCGCGTCTGCCCCCCGACCCCGACAGGGGTAACCAGCACACCACGGACGGCCCCGATGAGGTTGGGGGGAGCGGGCCGAACCAGAGCAGGAGTCCGAGATGCTTCAGCCGAAGCGTGTGAAGTACAGGAAGGTCCATCGCGGCCACCGGCGTGGCCCCGCCAACGACGGCACCAACGTCTCGTTCGGTGAGTACGGCCTGCAAGCGCTGGAAGCGGCGTGGATCGACTCGCGGCAGATCGAGGCCGCCCGCCGCTCGATGACGCACCATATGAAGCGCGGCGGCAAGGTGTGGATCCGCATCTTCCCGGACAAGCCGGTGACGGCCAAGCCCGCAGAGACGCGTATGGGCTCCGGCAAGGGCGCGCCCGATCACTGGGTGGCAGTGGTCAAGCCCGGGCGGATGCTCTTTGAGCTGGCAGGCGTACGCGAGGACATCGCGCGCGAGGCGCTGCGGCTGGCGTCGCACAAGCTGCCGATCGAGTGCCGCATCGTGGTGCGCGAGCACGACGTGGTGGCCAGCGCCGGCCCCGAGGAGGGCGCATAACATGGCGGACAAGCAGTATCCCGTGGCGGATCTGCGGGAGATGACCGACGACCAGCTCGTCACCGAGATGGACGAGGCATACAAGAACCTGTTCAACCTGCGCATGCGCCATGCCACCCGCCAGCTGGAGCAGCACCAGGCGCTGGGCCGGGCGCGGCGGCGCATCGCACGCATCAAGACCATTCAGACTGAGCGGCGGCTCGGGATCACGCGGGGGTAACCAATGGTCCAGCAAGTTACACCGATGCGTCCCAACCAGAAGACGCTCATCGGCACGGTCGTTAGCGACAAGATGGACAAAACGGTGGTGGTGGCGGTGGAGACCACCAAACGGCACCGGCTGTACAAGAAGACCATGCGCCACACCACGCGCTACAAGGCCCACGACCCGAACAACGTCTGCAAGCTGGGCGACCGCGTGCGGATGGTCGAAACCCGGCCGATCTCTAAGGAGAAGCGGTGGCGGGTGGTGGAGATCTTGCAGCATCACCTGGTGGCCGACGTGCAGCCCAGCGCCATCGGTGTCGAGATCGAGCAGACCATCGGTGCGGGCCGGGAGGCGGCGGAATGATCCAGCAGTACACGCGCCTCAAGGTGGCCGACAACACCGGCGCCCGCCAGCTGATGTGCATTCTCGTGCCGGGCGGCACACGCCGCCGTTACGCGCGCGTGGGCGATATCATCATCTGCTCCGTCAAGGCGGCCCAGCCCAACTCCAACGTGAAGAAGGGCGACGTCGTCAAGGCGGTGGTGGTGCGCACCGCTAAGCAGTACGGCCGGCCGGACGGCTCGTACATCCGCTTCGACGAGAACGCGGCCGTGATTGTCAACAACGACATGAACCCGCGTGGCACCCGCATCTTTGGCCCGGTGGCCCGCGAGCTGCGCGAGAAGAACTTCATGAAGATCGTCTCGCTCGCGCCTGAGGTGGTGTAACGGGGTAACCGGCAGCCGGGACGAGGCGCGGCGGCTGTCAGACCCCGGAGGGGTCCTGTGAACAAGATCAAGAAGAATGACAACGTGCTCGTGATGACGGGCAAAGACAAGGGCAAGCAGGGACAGGTGCGACGGGTGTTGCCCAAAGAGGGGCGTGCGCTCGTGGCCGGTGTCAATATCGTCAAGAAGCACCAGCGCCCGCGCACGGCGCAGCAAACCGGCGGCATCGTGGAGATGGAAGCGCCGATTCAGCTCGCCAACCTGATGGTGGTCTGCCCCAACTGCAACACGGCCGCCCGGCTGGGTATCCATGTGCAGGCCGACGGCAAGAAACGGCGCTTCTGCAAGAAGTGCAAAGAAGATATCGAGTAAGGGACCAGGGGCCGGGGAGGGCGTTGGGGGTCATCACCCCCGATCCCCAGCTCGCTCCCCGGCCCCGCGCCCGGAGGGCGCCACATGGCATCACGACTGCTTGAGAAGTACCGGAACGAAATTGTGCCCGCCCTCCAGAAGGAGTTCGGGTTCAACAACGTCATGCGCGTGCCGCGTGTGACCAAGGTCGTGGTGAACATCGGCCTGGGCGAGGCGATCCAGAACGCCAAAGCGCTGGATTCTGCCGTAGCCGATATCACCGCCATCACCGGCCAGAAGCCCGTCATCACCCGGGCAAAGAAGTCCATCGCCAACTTCAAGATCCGTCAGGGCATGCCCATCGGCGTGATGGTGACGCTGCGCGGCGAGCGGATGTACGAGTTCCTGGACCGGCTGCTCAACGTCTCACTGGCGCGCATTCGGGACTTCCAGGGGATGCCGGTTAACGCCTTTGACGGGCGTGGCAACTACTCGATGGGCATCCGCGAGCAGCTCATCTTCCCGGAGATCGAGTACGACAAGATCGACCGGATCCGCGGCATGCAGATCACCATGGCAACCAGCGCCCGCACGGACGAGGAGGCACGCCGCCTGCTGGACCTGATGGGCGTGCCGTTCCAGAAGCCGCGGGCCGCGGGGGCGCGGGCGAGCTAACGGACGGCGCAGCGTGGGGCACGATCCCAGCGCACATAAGCGGAGCGAGCAATGGCCAAACTCTCGATGATTGTCAAGTCGCAGCGCAAGCCCAAGTACGCGGTGCGCCAGCATAACCGCTGCAAGCGCTGTGGCCGGCCCCGCGGCTACATCCGCCACTTCGGCCTGTGCCGCATCTGCTTCCGCGAGATGGCGCATGTGGGCCAGTTGCCCGGCGTCAAGAAGTCGAGCTGGTAGCGGGAGCTGCCGGTAGACCGCGGACAGGACTAGCGGCCCGCTGCAGCAGGCGGGCGCCGGATGCAAGAGCGGGGGGCAGCCGCCCCGGCACACGCTGACTGCTTCCGGATTGGAGGCGTTCCACGATGAACATGACTGACCCGATCGCTGACATGCTGACGCGCATCCGCAACGCCGTGGCGGCGCGCCACGACTACGTGCAGATCCCGGCATCCCGGATCAAGGTCTCGATTGCGGACGTGCTCAAGAGCGAGGGGTTCATCAAGGGCTACGAGGTCGTTGCGGAACAGGGCCCGAAGAAGACGATCCGCGTACAGCTCAGCTACTCCGGCAAGCGCGAGCCGGTGCTGAACGGGCTGCAACGCGTGAGCAAGCCGGGCCTGCGCGTCTACACGCAGAAGCGTGAGATTCCCCGCGTCTTCGGCGGGCTTGGGATCGCCATCCTCTCCACGCCCCAGGGCGTGATGACCGGTCACGAGGCCCGCCGCCGCAACGTTGGTGGCGAGGTCCTCTGCTACGTGTGGTAAGCAAGGGGGAGGCCCAGCATGTCGCGTATCGGCAAGCAGCCGATCCCGGTCGCGTCCGGGGTCAATATCCAGATCGACGGCCGTACCGTCACCGTCAAAGGCCCGAAGGGCCAGCTCTCCCGCGAGTTCGACCCGGACATTCGCATTGTCCAGGATAGCGGCCAGGTTGTCGTGACCCGGCCCAGCGACGAAAAGCGCCACAAGGCGATGCACGGACTGACGCGGACGCTGCTGTCCAATATGGTCGTCGGCGTCTCCACCGGCTTTACCAAGACGCTGGAGATCCAGGGCGTCGGCTATCGTGCTCAGAAGAGCGGCAGCAACGTGGTGCTCGCCGTTGGTTACTCCCGCCCGGTGGAGGTGGCCCCGCCACCCGGGATCGAGTTCAACGTGGAGGGCACCAACCGCATCCACGTGACCGGCATCGATAAGGAACTGGTAGGCCAGACTGCCGCCAATATCCGCGAGGTGCGCGCCCCGGAACCGTACAAGGGCAAGGGCATCCGCTACGCGGGCGAGGTCGTCCGCCGCAAGGCAGGCAAGGCCGGCAAGGGCGGCAAGGCCGGTAAGAAGTAAGCACCGGTGGCCGGAACACGGCTGCCTGAAGGGAACAGCCACCCGGCGCCCACGTACTCGGCGTGCGGACGGGGTGAGGAGCAGACACGATGCGCCAGAAGCGACGCAAGACCCCGCAGGCCGCCCGGCAGCGCCGGCACCTGCACATCCGCAAGAAGGTGAACGGCACTCCGGAGCGCCCGCGCCTGGCCGTGTTCCGGTCGCTGGAACACATCTATGCGCAGGTGATCGATGACGAGCGCGGCCATACGCTCGCCGCTGCTTCCACGCTGGATAAGGATCTGCGCGACCTGACCGGCACCAAGAGCGAGCGGGCGAAGCGGGTTGGCACCCTGGTGGGTGAGCGGGCAAAAGCGGCCGGCGTGGCCCGCGTGGTGTTTGACCGCGGTGGCAACCGGTATCACGGCCGGGTAAAGGCGCTGGCGGATGCGGCGCGCGAGGCCGGTCTCGACTTCTAGCAGCGGGCGCCCGGCGCGGGGCGGGGTATGCGCCCCGGCCGCCCGGCTGAGCAGAGAAACGGGTACACGGTATGGTTTCACAACGGGAAGGCCGCCGCGAGCGTGACCGCGACCGCGAACGGGATGAGATGTCCGAGCGCGTCGTCAACATCAACCGCGTGGCGAAGGTCGTCAAGGGTGGCCGCCGCTTCAGCTTCTCCGCCATCGTCGTCGTCGGCGACGGCAAGGGGCGGGTGGGCGCCGGCATGGGCAAGGCGAACGAGGTGCCGGATGCCATCCGCAAGGGGGCGACCTACGCCAAGAAGCACCTCATCCACGTGCCGATGCAGGGCAGCACGATTCCCCACCCGGTGATCGCCGAGTTTGGAGCGGCGCGCGTGCTGATCAAGCCGGCGCCTCCCGGCACTGGCGTCATTGCCGGCGGCGGTGTGCGCGCCGTGCTGGAGCAGGCCGGTATCCATGACGTCGTCGCCAAGTCGCTCGGCTCCTCCAACGCCGTCAACGTGGTCCGGGCCACGATCGTAGGGCTGGAGATGTTGCGCCACCCCGAGCAGGAGCGGGAGCGCCGCCGCCTGGCGCAGGCCGCCCCCACCGAGGAGATTCGCGAGCCGCGCCCAGAACGGCGCGTGCCCAAGGAGCAGCGAACGGGTCCGCGGCCCGAGCGTGCCGCTCGCCCCGAGGCCGCTGAAGGCGTGAGCCCGCCGGTCGAGGCCGAGGCGCCGTCCATGCCAGTGCCCTCGGCACCAGAGCCGCAGGCGCCTCAGGCCGCCGAGGACACCGCGCCGCCACCGGCCACCGAGGAGTAACACGGCATGGCCAAGCTCAAGATCACGTACACCAAGAGTTCCATCGGCTACGCGCACGACCAGAAGCTGACGGTCAAGAGCCTGGGCCTGCGCCGTATCCGCCAGTCAGTGGTCCATGAGGACACCGCCAGCATCCGCGGCATGGTGCACAAAGTGCGCCACCTCGTGATGGTGGAGGAAGTCCAGGAGTAGCGCCAGGCGGGCGCGTGTGCGCCCGGGGAGCAGCGATCATGCATCTGGGACAGTTGCGGCCGCCGCGCGGCGCCAAACACCCGAAAAAGCGCATCGGCCGCGGGAACGCCAGCGGTCAGGGTACCTACGCCGGCAAGGGACTCAAGGGCCAGCAGGCGCGGAGCGGCAAGAAGCAGCCATACGTGGGCTTTGAGGGCGGCCAGTGGCCGCTGATCCGCAAGCTGGCCCGCCGCGGCTTCACAAACCCCTTCCGCGTGGAGTATGAGGAAGTCAAGATCGGTGACCTGGAGCGCTTCTCCGGCGATGCCGAGATCAACCCCGAGCTGCTGGTCGCCAGCGGCGTGGTCAAGCGCCCGCAGCGCCCGGTGAAGGTGCTGTCTACCGGCACCGTCAGCCGGCCGCTAACGGTGCGCGCCCACCGCTTCACCGCTGCCGCCCGCCAGAAGATTGAAGCGGCTGGTGGCACCGTGATCGAGCTCAACCCCGGCAAGCGTGCGGCCGAAGCCGCCGCGACCGGGAGCACGGACGAGTAACACACGCAGGCCGGGCGCAGCAGCCCGGCAACGACCGGCGGGCTGGAGTGCCGTACGGCAGCCGCCCGCGACGGATCGGGGTTCGTGATGGCGTTCGAACGACAACAGACGACCAACCGGCCGCGGCTGCTTCAGGCGGCAATGGACGCCTTCAAGCAGCCGGACCTGCGCCAGAAGCTGATGTTCACCCTGGCAATGCTGGTGATCTTCCGCTTCATCGCGCATGTGCCGCTGCCCAACGTCAACCGCGAGCTGCTCCGCAACGCGGTGGATGACAGCGCGTTGCTCGGCTACTTCAACATCTTCTCCGGCGGCGCGCTGCGCAACCTCTCGGTGGCGGCGCTGGGCGTCTACCCCTACATCACGGCCTCGATTGTCATGCAGCTGATCACACCGCTGATTCCGCGGCTGGCCGCGCTGCAGAAGGAAGGCGAGGCGGGGCGCACCCGCAGCCAGCTGTACACCCACTACCTGACGGTGCCCGTTGCCGTCTTTCAGGGCTATGCGCAGTTGCTCATCCTCGAGCAGACCGGCGCCGTCCAGGACATCTCGCTGGCGCCGGATCACCTGATGCCGACCATCGCCATGGTCGCCTCCATCACCGCGGGCACGATGTTCCTGGTGTGGCTGGGCGAGCTGATCACCGAGCAGGGTATCGGCAACGGCGTGTCGTTGCTGATCCTGGCCGGTATCGTGGCAGGTATCCCGCAGTATCTGGGGCAGGGCATCTTCAACGCCGGCGGCGCCACGGGCGGCATTACCGGCATCGTCCTGCTGGCGCTGATCGGCCTGGTGATGCTGGCCGCGATCGTCATCTTCCAGGAGGCGCAGCGCAAGATTCCGGTGCAGTACGCGCGGTCGGTCTTCCGCCAGGGGCGGATGTATCGCCAGTCCGGCACCAGCCATATCCCGCTGAAGGTCAACTCTGCCGGCATGATCCCGCTGCTGTTCGCCTTCACGATCATGATCTTCCCCAGCTTCCTGGCAACGACCTTCCAGTCGTCCAGCTCCGGCTTCATCCGCGATGTGTCGAAGTTCATGGCGGACGTGTCGGACCCACGCGGGGTGCCGTACCAGCTCGGCGTATTCGTATTGACGGTGGCGTTCACCTTCTTCTACTCGCTGGTGGTGTACCAGCAGCAGAACCTGGCGGAAAACCTCCAGAAGTCCGGCGGCTTCATCCCTGGCATTCGCCCGGGGCGGCCGACATCGGACTACATCACGCGCGTCTTGATCCGCATTACCTGGGCCGGTGCAGTCTTCCTGGGGATCATGGCGATTGTGCCGTTCCTGGCCACGCGGCTGACCAACGTGCAGGCGCTGACGCTATCCAGCACCGGTCTCCTCATCGTCGTCGGTGTGGTGCTGGACACCATGCGCCAGATCGAGGCGCAGCTATTGATGCGCAACTACGAAGGGTTTATCCGGTGATCGTGCCGGGAGGGGATTGACAGGCGCAGGTTCGGTGCTTCCCTTCCCGGTGTGTTTCTGGAAGAATAAACAATTGAGCCGTGCGGAGGTCCTGGCCGTTGTACGTACTGTTGCTGGGCGCGCCCGGGGCGGGGAAGGGCACGCAGGCCGAGCGCATTACCCGTGAGATGCAGCTTGCGCACGTCGCCTCGGGCGACGTCTTGCGTGCTATCCGTCAGGAGCAGAGCGAACTGGCAGAGCTGGTGCGCTCCTACTACGACAAGGGCCTGCTCGTGCCGGATGACGTCGTCATCTCGGTGATGCTGGCACGGCTGGAACGAGAAAGCGGCGCGCTGTTGGACGGCTTCCCGCGGACGCTGGAGCAGGCCAAGGCGCTCGATGCCGCTCTGGCCGCCAAGTCGGCGGTGATCGACAAGGTGATTTACATCAACGTGCCCGCCGAAGAGCTGGTGGGCCGCCTCTCCGGCCGGTGGATCTGCCGAAACGACGGCGCGCACGTCTTCCACGAGCGCAACCGGCCGCCGGTGAAGGCGGGGGTGTGTGACCTGTGTGGCGGCGAGTTGTACCAGCGCCCGGATGACACCGTCGAGACGGCGCAGCGCCGGCTGGAGGAATACTTCAAGCTGACCGCACCGCTGATCGACTACTACCGCGCGCAGGGCAAGGTGTGCGAGGTCAACGGCGCACAGGGCTTTGACGATGTGGGGCGCGATCTCATGGCCTGTCTTCGGGCGTAGGCGGGGCGCGGACGGGGACAGGAACGGGCAGATGGGGATCGTGCTGAAGTCGCGGGATGAAATTCGCATCATGCGGGAGGCGGGCCGCCATGCCGCAGAGGTGCTGCAGATCCTGGCTGATGCTGTCCGCCCCGGCCTCAATGTGCTGGAGCTGGACCGGATCGTCCGGAAGGAGTTCAAGAAGCGCGGCGTCGAATCGCCGTTCCTGAACTATCAGCCGCGCTCGGATGTGCCGCCGTACCCGTCCACCGTGTGCGTCAGCATCAACGCTCAGATCGTCCATGGCATCCCCGGCAACCGCGAACTGGCCGAGGGTGACATCGTCAGCATGGACCTGGGCACGATTTACAAAGGATATGTGGGCGACACGGCGGTGACGGTGCCGTGTGGCACGGTCCGTCCGGAGGCGCAGCACCTGATCGATGTCACGCGTGAATCGCTGGCGCGTGCCATCCAGGCGGCCACGGCCGGTAACCGGCTGGGCGATGTCGGCCACGCGGTGGAGAGCTTGGCCAAGCAACATGGCTACGGCGTCGTGCGGAAGTACGTGGGGCATGGTGTCGGCCGCTCGATGCACGAGGACCCAAGCGTGCCCAACTACGGCGAGCCGGGTAAGGGCAAGCCGCTGAAGCCGGGAATGGTGATCGCGATTGAGCCAATGCTCAACCAGGGAACGGGCGAAACCCGCGAGGACGCCGACGGCTGGACCGTCTGGACCGCGGATGGCAGCCTGTCGGCCCACTTCGAGCACACGATCGCCATCACCCCGGACGGCCCGGAGATACTGACGCTGCTATAGGTGCGGCGAGGCAGGAGACGAGGCCCCCGATGGGGGTGGGGCGGTTCGCCCCAATAGGGAGCGAAGTCATGAAAGTGTCGGCTTCGGTGAAGCCGCGATGCGAGAAGTGCAAGATCATCCGCCGGCACGGCCGGGTGATGGTGATCTGCGAAGTGCCGAAGCACAAGCAGCGGCAGGGCTAGGGAAGCGGAGCGAGAGCTATGGCGCGTATCGCGGGCGTTGACATCCCACGGGACAAGCGGGTGGACGTATCCCTCCGCTACATCTACGGCATCGGCCCCAATAACGCCGTCAAGATCATCGGCCAGGCGCAGGTCAACCCCGCCACGCGCGTGCGTGACCTGACGGACGACGAGGTCAACCGGCTGCGCGAGATCATCGACCGTGACTTCGTGGTCGAGGGTGACTTGCGGCGTGAGGTACGGCAGAACATCCAGCGGCTGATTGAGATCAATAGTTACCGGGGGCTGCGCCACCGGCGCAACCTGCCGGTGCACGGACAGCGCACGAAGACCAACGCCCGCACCAAGCGCGGCGCCCGCCGCACGGTGGCCGGCAAGCGCAAGAGCACGGCGAAGAAGTAAGTGGGAGCGGTCAGCGCTCAGCGTTCAGCGGTCAGTTTCCTGCCGGATCCGGCAGCGACCCTGTTCGAACAAGCCTCGCCAGAGGCAGAAAGCTGAAAGCTGGCGGCTGATAGCTGAAAGCTGGAGACAATGGCCGAACAACAGCGACGGGGCAAGCAGCGGGTACGCGGGCGGCGGGAGCGCAAGAGCGTGCCGCGTGGACGGGCGTATGTGCTCTCCACCTTCAACAACACGCTGGTGACGCTCACGGACCCGAACGGCAATGCCCTTTCTTGGGGCAGCGCCGGCGGCTCTGGCTTCCGCGGCTCGCGTAAGAGCACGCCATATGCCGCCCAGATCGCGGCCGAGCGAGCGGCTCGCTCCGCGATGGAACACGGGTTGCGCCAGGTGGATGTCTACGTCAAGGGGCCGGGCTCCGGACGGGAGGCGGCGGTGCGCGCGCTGCAGGCGAGCGGCATCCAGATCCTCTCCATCCGCGATGTCACGCCCATTCCCCACAATGGTTGCCGGCCGCCCAAGCGCCGCCGGGTGTAACGGACGAGGGTTAGGGGTTGGGGGTTAGGGGTTGCGGCCAATCCGCCGGCGCCCCGGACCCCTCTCCCTAACCCTCGCGAACGGAGTTCGCACATGGCTCGATACAACGGCCCGGATTGCCGCATCTGCCGGCGGCAGGGCGAGAAGCTGTTCCTGAAGGGCGCAAAGTGCATGTCCAACTGCACCATCGAGAAGCGCCCCAACCCGCCGGGTGACTCCCCCAAGGGCCGGCGGCGCAAGGTCTCGGACCGCGGCTTGCAGTTGCGGGAGAAGCAGAAGGCCCGCTACGCCTACGGTGTGCTGGAGCGGCAATTCCGCAGCTACTACGAAGAGGCGGCCCGCCGCCCCGGTGTCACGGGCGACAACCTCGTCCGCATTCTCGAGACGCGGCTCGACAACGTCGTCCACCGCCTCGGCTTTGCCGACTCGCGGGATCAGGCGCGCCAGGTGGTGAACCACGGACACATCACCCTTAACGGCCGCAAGACGAACATCCCCTCGGCGCGGGTGCGCAAGGGCGACATCATCGGCTTCACCGACCGGGGGCGAAAGACCGAGTACTTCAAGATCCTCACGGAAGCCATGCGCAACGCCGCCCAGCCGCCCCAGTGGCTGTCGCGCGATGTGGCGGCGATGAGCGGCCGGGTGCTGGATCTGCCCAACCGGGCCGATGGCGATAGGACGTTCAACGAGAGCGTGATCGTCGAGTTCTACTCGCGCTAGCGCCGGGTAGAAGGTTTGTTGGTTGTGGGGCGGGCGCCGGCCGGCGTTCCCGGCCCGCCGGGTCCCGCTCAACAGGGAGGACGTCGTTGACGACCCAGCTCACCAGTCCGTCGTTGGAGATTGCCGTGGGCGAGCCCACGTATGCCAAGCTCGTCGCCGAGCCGCTTCCGGGCGGCTTTGGCATCACGCTGGGCAACGCGCTGCGGCGGGTGCTACTCAGCCATCTGCCCGGAGCCGCCGTGACATCGGTGCGCATTGATGAGGTGGAGCACGAGTTCTCCACGATCCCGAACATGAAGGAGGACACAATCGAGTTCCTCCTCAACCTCAAAGACATCCGCCTGCGCGGCCTGTCAGACCGCCCGGGCAAGCTGTACCTGGAAGCCCAGGGTGAAGGCCCGGTGACCGCCGCCCAAATCGTGCCCACCGCGGACTACGAGATCGTCAACCCCGATCTCTACCTGGCTACGCTGGAATCGCCGGATGCACGGCTCACCGTCGAGCTGTCGGTCGAGCGCGGCCGTGGCTATCAGCCGGCGGGCGCCGGCAGCGCCACCGCTCCCATCGGGCTGATCCCGGTGGACGCCGTCTTCTCGCCCGTGCGGCGCGTCAACTATCACGTCGAGCGCACGCGCGTGGGCAGCGCCACCAACTTCGACCGGCTGGTGCTCGAGGTCTGGACCGACGGCACCATCAACGGTATCGATGCCGTCTCAGAGGCGGCCAAGGAGCTGATCGAGCAGTTCAACTTCTTCGCCCACCTCGGCCGGCCCGTACCCGCGCCGGTGGAGCGCGGCCTCGGCTCCGGCGCCAACCTGTCGCAGGACCGCTACAACACGCCCATCGAGGAACTCAACCTGTCGGTGCGCGCGTACAACTGCCTCAAGCGTAGCGGCCTGATGACTGTCGGCCAGGTGCTGGAGAAAAGCGAAGACGAGTTGCTGGCGCTGCGCAACTTCGGCCGCAAGTCCTATGACGAGCTCAAGGACAAGCTGATCGAGATGGGCTTCCTCGATGCCTCGCTGGCAGGCCCGGTGTCGGACCGCTTTGACCAGGATGAGGAAGACGATCTGGAGATGGACAACGGCGACGAGAGCAGCGATGATCTCGGTTCGCTGGGAGCGGCGCTGATGAAGGCGCTCAGCACACGCCCGCAGCGCGGACTGTTGGGCGCGCGCGATGAGGGCGACGACGAATAACACGCGCAGCCGCCCCGCAGTGGCTCGGTGAGGCGAGCGGGCCGGACGCGGATCGCGGAGAGCGGAGAGACTGCCATGCGGCACGGTGTTTCTGGCCGAAAATTCGATATGCCCACCAACCAGCGGAAGGCCCTGTTCCGCGGGCTGGTGCGCTCGCTGATCATCCACGAGAAGATCCAAACCACCACGCCGCGGGCCAAGGAAGTGCGCCCCATGGCCGAGAAGCTCATCACCCTCGGCAAGAAAGGCACCGTCCACGCCCGCCGGCAGGCGCTGGCCTTCCTGCCGGACAAGGATGTGGTGGACAAGCTGTTCTCAGACGTGGCTCCGCGCTATCAGAGCCGGCCCGGCGGCTACACCCGTATCATCAAGACGGGAAAGCGGCTGGGCGACGGCGCGGACATGGCGGTGCTGGAGCTGGTGTAATTCAGTGCGGGTAGCGCTGCTGCTGGAGTACGACGGCGCGGCCTACGGCGGCTCCCAACTCCAGCGCAACGCCCCCAGCATTCAGGGCGAGCTGGAACGGGCGCTGGCGGCGCTCATCGGAGCGCCGGTACGGGCAGCGCTGGCCGGCCGGACCGATGCCGGTGTCCATGCCAGCGGCCAGGTGGCGGCCTTCACCACTGCGGCGCGGCACGGGCCCGCCACGTATGTCCGGGCGTTGAATGCGCTGCTCCCGCCGGATATCGCGGTGCGGGCGGCGGCGGAGGTAGACGAAGGGTTTGACCCGCGGCGGCACGCGGTGCGGCGGCTCTACCGTTACTGCATCCTGGCAGGCAGCACCCGCCGGCCACTGTGGCGGCGGAGCGCCTGGCACGTGCCGGTATCGCTGGATACTACCGCGATGGCGCAGGCGCTGGCAGTGCTGCCGGGGGAGCACGACTTCGCCGCCTTTGGCGGCCTGCCCGGGCCGGGCCGCAGCACCATCCGTCGGATGGAGCGGGCCTGGCTGGAGCAACACCAGGGTGAGGGCATCGGCGTGTGGTTGGAGGCAAACGCCTTCCTGCCACACCAGGTACGCCGGACCGTGGGAGCACTGGTGGAAATCGGCCGGGGGCGGCTCGCCCCCGAGGTGTTCGCGGAGTGGCTGGCCGGCCCGCGCGCCGGGCGCGCAGGACCAGCGGCGCCGCCACAAGGGTTGACGCTGGTATCGGTTGCCTACCGCGCTGCGCCGGCCGGGCCGGATTGGCAGGCGCACATCGAGAAGGTGAAGCAGGATGAAGACGTATAGCCCCAAGCCGGCCGAGGTCGAGCGGCGCTGGCATGTGATCGACGCGACGGGGCGGCCCCTGGGCCGGCTGGCGACCGAGGCGGCCACGCTCTTGCGTGGCAAGCACAAGCCGCAATTCGCCCCACACCTCGCCATCGGTGACTTCGTGATCATCGTCAACGCCGACAAGGTCGAGGTGACGGGCGCGAAGAAGGACGACAAGATCTACTACCGCCACACCCAGTGGCCCGGTGGCCTGCGCCAGATCACCTGGCGCCAGCAGATGCAGAAGGACCCACGCAAAGTCGTAGAGCGGGCGGTAAAGGGCATGCTGCCACACAATCGCCTGGGCCGCCGGATCTTCACCCAACTCAAGGTGTATGCCGGCCCGGAGCATCCCCATCAGGCGCAGGTGGCCGGCTACGGCGCGGACAAGACGGAGGCGAAGGCGTGACGCAACAGCATTACTTCCAGGCCACCGGCCGCCGCAAGACGGCCATCGCCCGCGTCCGGCTCTATCCGGGCGGCGGGGCGTTTGTCGTCAACGGTAAGCCGCTGGAGGACGTGCTTCCCCGCCCGTCCCATCAGCTCCAGGTACTCCAGCCGTTGCGCGCCACCGGCACCGCCGGCAAGTTCAACGTGCAGGTGAAGGCCATCGGTGGCGGCATTTCCGGCTGGGCCGGCGCCATCGCCCATGGCATCTCGCGCGCCCTCGTGGAAGCCGACCCGGGGATGAAGCCGCAGCTCAAGAAGCTCGGCCTGCTCACCCGCGACGCCCGCATGAAGGAGCGCAAGAAGTACGGGCTCAAGCGCGCGCGCAAGGCGCCGCAGTACACCAAGCGGTAATCAGGCAGCGGGCAGCGGGGGCGCGGCGACGGTCTCGCCCCGCACCGCGCACCCCCGTGGCGCAGCATGATCTACCACGCCTACCTAGAAGAGGACGAGTCCGGCGCGTGCCTGGCCCATGTGCCGGATATCGCCGGGTGTACGGCATGGGGCGCCGGCCGCGCTAGCGCCATCGCCGCACTGCCCCATGCCGTCCGCGCCTATCTCGATTGGTGTGGCGCCCACGGGGATCCGCTGCCCGACGACGGCATCATCGAGATCGTCATCAGCGAGGTGGTGCACGGCTGCCGGCCCTGGCAACTACGCGGCGCCAACGCGCTGTTCTCCGTCGACCGTGTGCCGCTCGGCGACGCGGAACTACGCACCTACCTGCGCCGGATGGCATATGCCCGCGCCGATGTGCTGGACTTGGTGCGCTCCCAGCCGCCGGCCTTCCTGACCATGCCCGATGACACGCACACCAATATCCGCGGCGCGCTGCTGCACCTGGCCACCATGGAGGTGTGGTGCCTCTCCCGGCTTGGCCAGCGCATCACCGAGCCGGAACCGGACGCCGATGTGCTGGAACAACTGATCGACAGCCGTGCCCGCGCGGTGGAGGCAGTGCTGCGCCTTTCCCCCCGCCAGCGCGACCTGGTGTATGTCCCCACCGACCGCCCCAGCGACAACCCCGAGGAAGGCTGGACCCTGCGCAAGGTGTTACGCCGCCTGCTCGAGCACGAGCTTGAGCACCTGAACGTGTTGCGGACACGTGCGGCCACCTTCGCCGCTGCAGACTAGCAGGGGCGGCCCGCCTTCCCCCGGCTCTCCCGCCCCTGTCCCGCGTACCGGCGCTCCATTGAATACCAGATATTAGCAGAGGCTAAACCACGCCATTCGGCATGCAGCCGTGCTCTGCTATACTGGAGTTGTCCCGCTCCCTGGGACGGAGGGCCACCCGATGCCTACCATCCCCATCGAGAACTATCTGATCGCCATCCAGACCCTGCGCGACGAAGGGATTCGTTGTATCCCGGCACGCATCGCCGAGCGGATGGAGGTCTCCGCACCAACGGTTACCGAGACCGTCAAGCGTATGGAACGTGACGGCTACCTAGTCCATGGTGACGGCCGCGAGATTGGGCTGTCCGAACGTGGCCGGGACATCGCCCTCAACCTGATGCGCCGCCATCGGATGGTCGAGCGCTGGTTGACGGATGTGCTGCAGCTGGATTGGGCGACGGCGCACGAGGAGGCACACAAGCTGGAGCACGCCATCTCCGATGTCGTGGCTGACCGGCTGTGGCGGTCGATGGGCTGCCCGGACTCGTGCCCGCACGGCAACCCGATTGTCGAGCTGGACCCGGCCGTCATCGCCCGGCGCGTGCGGCTGCGCGATATTGATCCGGGCTGCCAGGCAGAGATTCAGCGCATCTCCGAGCTGGCCGAGGACAACCACGAGCTGATGGTGTTCTTGGAGCAGAAGAACTTTCGCCCGGGCGTGGTGGTGACCGTCACCGACCGCGGTCCCCTGCGCGATACCTTCACCGTCGACATCGGCGGCAGCCAGACCACCATCAGCAGCGATGTGGCCGGGTTCATCTGGGTGTGCCCTCAGGAGCGGGCCGCGTAGGCGTCCGTCACGCCTCTGGTTCGGCGACCTCCGGCGCGGGTGGCGCCGGGACGTCGACGTCCTGCGGCGGCCCGGCTCCGATCGCTACGCGCAGCCGCTCCGGCGTCAGCACGTACAGGGCGATCTCCGGATCAGCCAGCAGTGTCGCACCGAACGGGAACTTGGCGGCGAATATGTCGTGATAGTCCGGCCGGCGCGGGTCATCAGCGGCCACCAGCCGCAACGCCCCCAGAAACTCCAGCCGTACGAACGCCTGACGGTCGCTGGTCACCACGCTCCGGTTGTCCACCTGGAAGGCGGCGCGCGGCCATTCCGCCGCCAGCCGCGCCTTGAGTGTGACCGGGCGAATGGCAAACACTATCTCCCACGCATTCGTGACCGCGAACAAGATCGTTGATGTATGCAGTTGCTCCGTGGTGGCGGTGGCCAGCACGCCAAACTGCTCGGTGCTGAGCACGGTCAGCACGCGATACATCTCGTCCTGCCGGCCTAGCCCGAGCGAGGCGGCTGAGCCGGCCGCATCCTGTGAGGGAATGGTCATGCGTTTGTGCCTCACCGCAACGGTACGGCTATGGTAGCATGACGCCACTCGCGGCCAGGGGAGGAGACGGGCAGCCGGAGGTAAGCGATGCGGATGCTGATCACCGGGTTCGAGCCGTTTGGCGGCGAACGGGTCAACCCATCGGCACTGGCGGCGGCGGCGCTGGCGCGGGAGGATTTTGACGGCGCCGTGGCGTCCTTCCTGGTGTTGCCCGTGGCGCGCTATCGCAGTATTGATCTGGCTGTAGAAGCGATCGAGCGGCAGCGGCCCGATCTGGTGGTGATGCTCGGCGAAGGCGGCGGCCGGACCCGCCTGACACCGGAGCGGGTAGCGCTGAACATCGATGACTTTCGGATACCCGATAACGCCGGGCACCACCCCGTTGAAGAGCCCATCGTCCCGGGCGGCCCGGCGGCGCACTTCTCGACCCTGCCGGTGCGGGACATGGTCCGGCGCATGACCGCGGCCGGTGTGCCCGCCGCCATCTCGAACACGGCCGGCACCTATCTGTGCAATCACGTCAGCTACGGCGTGTTGCACCACATCGCCCTGCGGCGGCTGCATATCTGCGCCGGGTTTGTGCATGTGCCCTATCTACCCGAGCAGACCATCGACAAGCCACTGACCACGCCGAGTATGTCGCTCGAGCTGATGCTGCGCGGTCTGCGGCAGGGGATAGCGGCCGCGATGGCTGTCCCGCAGCCGGCGCTCGCGCGGGCATGACCTGTCTTGTCAAGGGGCTTACCCGGAGTAAGATAGAGGGTGGAGGGCCCTCCGATGGAATCGCCGGTCAGTGCGTTCTGCCCCAATTACCATCATGCGGTGGAGCTTATCGGCCGCCGGTGGTCCGGCGCCATACTCCGCGCGATGCTCAGCGGCATCACCCGCTTCTCCGATCTGACCGCTGCCATCCCCGGCCTGAGCGACCGGATGTTGTCCGAGCGCCTCAAGGAACTCGAGGCCGAGGGCGTCGTTGTTCGCACGGTCATTCCGGACACGCCGGTGCGTGTCACCTACGAGCTCACCGTCAAGGGGCGCGACCTGGTCGAGGTGGTGGAAGCCGTCTCGCGCTGGGCCGGGCGCTGGCCGGCACAGCCGCCCGTGCCCGTGCCGTTCTAGCGCGCCTCATCCTGCGGCGCATCCTGCCAGCCAAACCCGAATGGGAACGCGTGCCGGCGCCGGGCGATGAAGTCGTCCGTGGGGCGCGCGCGGAAGAAGGCGCGCACGTGCCAGCGCTCCGGCCCCACCCGGCGGCGGCCGGTGAGGGCCCCCGCATGGCCAGCGCTGAGCAGGCACGACCGCCGCTCAAACTCCTCACTGTCCCCGCCGGCATAGTCAAGCCGCACACCGTCCTCGGCATACAGCAGATACATCTCAATCGGTTCCACGTCTGCCAGCGTAGCATGGCCGGCGGCAAGCAACGAGCGCCCGCGCCCTGGCTTTCCCGCGGCGGGCAGGCATGGAACAATCCGGACAAGGGGCGACCACCGTCATGACGGCGGCGGGCCCATCCACGGAGGACGGCATGCCACACCCGATCAAGTTCGGCACGGACGGCTGGCGGGCGCTAATTGCGGAGGACTTCACCTTCGCCAACGTTCGGGCGCTGGCGGCCTCCATCGCCCGCTACCTCAAGCAGACCGGCATGGCCGAGCGTGGCTTGGTGGTGGGCTACGATACCCGCTACGCCTCCGACCGCTTCGCTGAGGCCATCGCCGAAGTAGTGACGGCGGCCGGTGTGCCGGTGCTGCTGGCGGACACCTTCGCCCCCACGCCCGCCATCTCGTATGCCATCATCACCCACCAGGCAGGCGGGGCGGCGGTGGTCACCTCCTCCCATAATCCGGCCTCGTGGAACGGCGTCAAGTACAAGCCCGAGTACGCCGGCTCCGCCTCCCCAGAAGTGGTGGCCGAGCTGGAAGCGCCGCTGGATGCCATCCTGGCCGCCGGTGAGCCGCCCCGGCTGCCGCTGGCCGAGGCCGGGCGTCGCGGGCTGCTGCGCCGGTTCGACCCGCGCGGCCCGTACCTCCGCCGGCTGGCAGAGCTGGTGGATGTGCAGCGTATCCGCGACGCCGGGCTGTGCATGGCCGTGGATTCGATGTACGGCGCCGGCCAGGGCTACTTTGCGGAACTACTCTCTGGCGGTGCGACCACCGTCGAGGAGTTGCACGCCGTGCACAACCCGCTGTTCCCCGGCATCGGCGCGCCCGAGCCGATTCAGCGCAACTTGCAGGACTTCGAAGTGATGATGCGCCGGCCCGCCAGCAGCGGCCGCACCACCGCGTATGACGTTGGCATCGCCACCGACGGCGACGCCGACCGGCTGGGCGTGATGGACGAGCACGGCGTCTTTGTTGATCAGTTGCAGACGTTCGCGCTGCTGGCCTACTACCTGCTTGAGGTGCGCGGCGAGCGTGGCGCGATTGTCCGTGCCCTCACCACCACGCGCATGGTTGACCGGCTGGGGGAAATCTACGGCGTGCCCGTGCACGAGACCGCTGTCGGCTTCAAGTATGTCGGCCCGAAGATGCTGGAGACGGATGCGCTGTTGGGCGGAGAAGAGTCAGGCGGCTACGCCATTCGCGGCCACATCCCCGAGCGCGATGGCATCATCGCCGGCCTGTACTTCCTCGATCTGGTGGCGCGTACCGGAAAGACGCCCACCCAGTTGTTGCGAGAGCTGTACGCCAAGGTGGGGGAGCACCACTACCACCGCATCGACGTCCAGCTGCAAGAGGCGCAGAAGGCGGGTATTATCGCCGCCGTCAGCGCTGCTCGCCCGGAGCAGATCGCCGGCTACCCGGTGACGAGCACAAGTACACTTGACGGCTACCTGTTCAACCTAGAGGGCGGCGGCTGGCTGCTGATCCGCTTCTCCGGCACCGAGCCGCTGATGCGCATTTACACCGAGGTTCCGGACCGCGCCCGTGTCCCCGATGTATTGCAAGCCGGCCAGCGGCTGGCTGGGATTGCCTGACCGGGATATGAGGTGGCCGGGAGCCGGGCCGGCCACCTCTGCCTACTGCCCCTTGAACCGCGGCGTGCGCTTCTCAAGGAAGGCGTTGATACCTTCGCGGACGTCCTCCGTGGACTGGGCAATGCTTTGCGCCCAGGTCTCGTACTCCAGCGCGGAGCTGAGGGTACGCTCGAAGGAGGTGCGGGCGGCGCGGCGGGCCAGATTGACGGCCACCGAGGCGCCCGCGGCCAGTGCGGCGGCGTACGCATGGGCGCGGGCGGGCAGCTCGCCATCAGGCACGACCTCATCGGCCAGGCCCGCGGCCAGCGCCTGCTGCGCGTCGATGATCTCGCCGCTGATCAGCAGGTGGGTGGCGGTGGAGCGGCCGACCAGCCGGGGCAGGAAGTAGGAGATCCCGGCATCCGGCGCCAGCCCGCGGCGCACGAAGATAGCGGCAAAGCGGGCCGACTCGGCAGCAATCCGCCGGTCACAGGCAGTGGCCCAGCTCAGCCCGGCGCCCACCGCCATGCCGTTGACGGCGGCGATCACCGGCTTGTCCAGGGTGTCAATCAGTTGGGTTACCTGGCCGTACTCGTACAGCGGCGTCTGCTTGACCGTGCGGCTCATCAGCGGCTGGGGCCCGGCTGCGCCCAGTTCCGCGCCGGTGCAAAAGCCGCGGCCCGTGCCGGTGAGCACCACGGCGCGGATGCCGTCATCCTCCTTGGCGGGCAGCAGGGCATCGCGCACAGCGGCAGCGGTGGCGCGGTCGGCGGCGTTCAGCCGCTCCGGCCGGTTGATCGTCACAGTCAGCACACCGTCACGCACGTCGGTCAGCACACTGGGGCCGCTCATCGCTCACGCTCCATCGGCAATGACAGGATGATAGCCGCTCCGCGCAGCAAGGGAGAGCTACCCCCAATCCGGCCGGAGGGATACGCTCTCTGGCGAGAGCCGGCCGGGCCGCGCACCGCCCGCCGGGTAGGGGAGGATCCGTTTCATGCCGCTTGATCCCATCGCCAAGATGCTGCTGGACCAGATGGCCGCCGCCGGCCGGCCACCGATGAGCGAGTTGTCGCCGGCGGAAGGACGAGCAACCTACGAGGCGATGGCGGAGTTGGGCGGGCCGGAGGAATCGCTGGCGCGTGTGGAGGATCGGGCGCTACCCGGACCGGCGGGCGATATCCCCGTGCGCGTGTACACGCCCGCCGGAGACGGGCCCCTGCCCGCGCTGGTGCACTTCCACGGTGGCGGCTGGGTGATCGGCAGCCTGAACAGCCATGATCGCCAGTGCCGGGCGCTGGCCAATGCTTCTGGGCACGTCGTGATCGCTGTGGAATACCGGCTGGCGCCCGAGCACAAGTACCCGGCGGCGGCGGAGGACTGCCTAGCGGTCACCGAGTACGTGATGGCGCATCCTGAGGAATTCGGGATTGACGGACACCGCGTCGCGGTTGGCGGAGACAGCGCCGGCGGTAACCTGGCGGCAGTGGTCTGCCAGATGATGCGCGACCACGGTGACCCGCTGCCCAGCTTTCAGCTCTTGGTCTATCCCGTCACCGATCACGACTTCGGCACGGTGTCCTACCGGGACAACGCCGACGGCTACCTGCTGACGCGGGCAAGCATGGAGTGGTTCTGGAACCATTACCTGCACAGCGCGGCAGACGGCGCCCAGCCGTACGCCTCGCCATTGCGCGCCGAGCACCTGAGCGGCCTGCCACCAGCGCTGGTGATCACGGCGGAGTTTGACCCGCTGCGGGATGAGGGCGAGGCGTACGCTGCCCGGCTGAAGGAAGCCGGGGTGGCGGTGGCGCAGACGCGCTACGATGGCATGGTGCACGGCTTTTGGCAACTGGGCGGCATGCTGCCGCAGGGCAGGCAGGCGATTGCTCAGGCGGCGGAGGCGCTCCGGCGGGCAGCAGGCGGGTAGCCGCGCACGGGTGCGCACATGGGGAGGGGCAGCCATGACCCTAACGCTGACGGCAGAGGAAGCGGCGGTGCTGCGGGAGGTGCTGACCACCTACCTCGGTGAACTGCGCATGGAAATCGGCAAGACGGAGCGGTACGAGGCGCGGCAGGAGTTGCACGCGCGTGAGGACGCGCTCAAGCAGATCATCGGCAAGCTGGCCTAGCGGCGCCGGCCGTCACTCCCAACCGAACGGCGAGCCGTAGGGCAGCACCGATACCCAGGTGTTGCCACGGTTGAAGCGCACTTCCTCGCCGTTCGGGTTCCAGAAGCGGGTACGGTCCTCCCGCCAGCGCTTTGTCCACACGCCCTCGATCATTTCCCCATCGAGGAAGATGTATGCCGGCCCTTCGCCCATGCTGGCGTACAGCACGTGCCCCTCATGGTTGATGATCTCCGCGCTGTCAAACTGAACGATCACGTTACGGGCGGTGAGCGGCACGCCGGTGATGCCGTCGCGGTGGCTGGCGCCGCCCATCAGACGCCGGTAGGCGTTGGGGCCGGCATCGTAGCGCCAATCGACCCAGAACGGCGCCTGCGCGGGGAGATCACCGACGGCGAACCCGTAGGTGATGCGGGCCGGCGCCGCAGTTGGGAGGTTGAGCGCCTCGTGGTCGTCTTTATACAGCCAGGGTGCGACCGCCGCCGGTCCCGGCCAGCCCCATTCCTCCGCGGCAGCCCGTAGGTCAAAGGTGCTGGTGACGGCGTTGTGCGGCGCCGGGCGGGAGCGGTCACGCCAGAACACCGCCGGCGCGGTCACCTCCTCCAGCCGCCGGATGCTCCACATCCGCATCTGTGAGGCGGCGTCGGTTGCGCCCGTAGTGTCCGCCGCACCGACGTGCGCCAGCACGGCATCAATCTCCGATACCAACCACAAATACGGCGTGCGCACGGAACGAACCGGCCCGATGCGGTCCGCCTCCTGGCGGTGAAAGACCGCCATGAAGCGGGTGATGCCACCTTCCACCAACAGCTCGTAGACCAGGTCGGCGCGGTCCAGCCCCCACTGCGGGCGCGCG
>CAUJGQ010000146.1 GCA_963170165.1 Chloroflexota bacterium
GGCAAGCCCATCGAAGACCTGGGCATGAGCAACGCCAGCTACGACCCCAAGCTGGGGGCCGAGCTGTATCACCGCTACTTCGACGAGAAGCTATACGCCGAGCAGATGGGCTTCGACGGCCTGATGCTGAACGAGCACCACAGCACCCCCTTCTGTATGGGCGGCGTGATGAACGTCGAGGCCGCCATCCTGGCGCGCATCACCACCCGCGCCAAGATCGTGCTGCTGGGCAACGTGCTGCCCATCTGGGATGACCCGCTCTTCCTGGCGGAGGAGCTGGCGATGATCGACATGATCTCGCGCGGGCGGCTGGTCACCGGCTGGGTGCGCGGCACGGGGCGCGAGTCGGTGGCGCACAACGCCCAGCCGCCCTTCAACTGGGAGCGCTTCCAGGAGGCGCACGACTTCATCGTCAAGACCTGGACGACGCCCGGCCCCTTCCGCTGGGAGGGCGAGCATTACCAGTACCGCTACGTCAATCCCTGGGCGCGGCCCTATCAGCAGCCCCACCCGCCCATCTGGATTCCCGGCGTGATGAGCCGCAACACCGTCGCCTGGGCGGCCAAGCATCGCTACCCCTACCTGATGCTCGCCACCGAGCTGGAGCCGACCCGCGAGTCGTACGACTACTATCGCCAGCAGGCGCGCGAGAACGGCTACGAGGCCGGCACGCAGCACACCGGCTACCTGTTCAAGGTGCATGTGGACGAGACGGAGGAGCTGGCCGACGCCACGGCGCGCAAGTACGTCGAGGGGCCGAGCAACCCCTTCCTGGAGGGCAATCAGGGCATCATCCGGCCGTTCATCCAGAACCTGCCCGGCCTCACCCAGCGCGACGCGCTGCTGCCCACCTCGCAGGTGTTCGCTGCCGCTGCCTCGCGCGGGCGGGCCGCGCAGATGCCGGCCGACTACAACGGCACCTACGAGAACCAGGTCGACAAGATGAGCATCATCACGGGCACGCCCAAGACGGTCATCCCGAAGGTGCGGCACGTGCTGGAGTACCTGCGCCCCGGCTCCATCTTCTTCTGGGATGGCGACGGCGCCATGACCCACGACGACGCCATGCGCTCGCTGCGGCTGATGGGCGAGGAGGTCATCCCGGCCGTGCGCGAGATCGCCGGCAGCCTGGACCTGAAGGGCCCGTTCGAGCGCGACCCCAAGACCGGCGCGGAGATCGCCGTCAGCTAGGAGACCTCTCCCCCGGCCCCCTCTCCATTGCCGGGAGGGGGCGTCTGCGATACCGCCAGGCTTCTCCGACCTCCTGGCCCGTGCACTTCCCCACAAGCGGCGCGACGGCGAGAGGGCCGGGCTGGTACGCTGTCCGCGGACAGCGCGCAATGGTCCAGCCCGCGCCCCGGCCGCCGGCTGCCACGCGACCGAAGGGAGCGCCGCCCGGTGGCAGCCACGACCGCCCGCACTCCCGAGCCGCTGCCCGAGCCCCCGGTGACGGCCGCCTCGCCCGAGGCGTTGTACCGCGCCCGCTGCGCGCACTTCGCCGCCGAGCGCGACCGGCTGACGGAGCAGTGGAGCCGGGTGGCCAATCTGCGCCTGTTCGTGTTTGTGGGGGCGGTGCTGGCGCTGGTTGTGGGGCTGGCGCTGTCCTCGGCGCTGCTGGTAGCGATGGCCCCGGCCGGCGGGCTGGCCTTCGTCGTGCTGGCGGTGCGCCACGGCGCGCTTGGCCGGCGGCGGTGGCGCAGCGTTGAGCTGCTGCGCATCAACGAGGAAGCGCTCGCCCGCCTGTTCCGCACCTGGGACGGTATCACCCTGCGCCATCGCTACCGTGCCGCGCCCGGCCACCCCTACGCCGCCGACCTCGATATCTTCGGCCGTGCCTCACTGTTCCACCTGCTGGAGACGGTGCGCACCAGCATGGGCGAGCGGGCGCTGGCGGAGTGGCTGGCCGCTCCCGCCAGCGCGGAGACGGTGCGCGCCCGCCAGCAGGCGGTGGCCGAGCTGGCGCCGCTGGTGGAGCCGCGCGATGAGTTGCAGCTGCGCGGCGCCCGCGTCGGAGACGCCCGCCCCGACCCCGACCCATTCCTGCGCTGGGCGGAGGGGGAACGCTTTCTCGCCGGTCAGGGCAGCCTGGTATGGTCGGCGCGGCTCAGCCCCATCCTGGCGATGATGTTCGCCCTGCTCCAGGTGATGGACGTTATCCACTATCCCGTATGGCTGCTGTTCCTGCTGGCGAATGGCGTGCTGTGGAAGCTTGCCGGCAGCCGGGCGCACGACATCCTCACCCACGTCAACGACCAGCAGGAGGCCTTCCTCGATTACAGCCTGCTGCTGCGGCTGATTCAGGAGCAGCCCTTCACCTCCCCGCCGCTGACGACGCTGCAAGGCGAGCTGACGGTCGAAGGTCACAGCGCCGCCGACCAGGTGCGGCGGCTGCACCGGCTGGCGGCGCTGTCCATCCCCTCGTCAGCCATGCTGTACGCCGTGATGCAGCTCACCACCTTGTGGGATATCCACGTGCTGTGGCTGCTGGAGCGCTGGCAGCGCAGTGTCGGGCGGCGGGCGCGGCGCTGGCTGACGCTGCTGGGTGAGGTAGAGGCGCTGGCCGCCCTCGCCCGCCTGACGCATGACCACCCGGCCTGGGCCTTCCCCGATATTGATGAGCACACCGAAGCGCTTACCGCCCGCGGTCTCGGCCACCCGCTGCTGCCGGACCGCTTGCGGGTCGACAACGATGTGACGGTTGGCCCGGCGGGGACATTCCTGCTGGTCACCGGCTCCAACATGAGCGGCAAGAGCACCCTGCTGCGCGCCATCGGCGTCAATGCTGTGCTGGCCGGCGCGGGCGGGCCGGTGTGCGCCCTCAGCCTGCAGATGCCGCCGCTGACGCTGTGGACGAGTATGCGCGTCCAGGACTCGCTGGAGCACGGTGTGTCCTACTTCATGGCCGAGCTGGAGCGGCTAAAGGCGGTGGTGGAGGCTGCGCGGGAGGCGCGCCGCATCCATGACGGCCGCCGCTTCCTCTATCTGCTCGACGAGATCCTGCAAGGGACGAACACCGCCGAACGCCAGATCGCCGCCCGCCGGATCATCGCCCACCTGGTGACCCAGGGTGCGTTGGGCGCCGTTTCCAGCCACGATCTGGCGCTGGCCGATGAAGGACCGCTGGCCGCCAGCGCCATCCCCGTGCACTTCGCCGAGACGATCTCGCGCGGGGCAGGTGGTGGCCGCGCGGCGATGACGTTCGATTACACGCTGCGCCCCGGCATCGCCACCTCCACCAACGCGCTCAAATTGATGGAGCTGATCGGCCTGGACCTGGCGCCGGCCACCAGCGCCCGCCCGGGACGCGAAGCGCCACCTGCCGGCGGGGAAAGGAGCGTGGCAGGATGAGCAGCACCGCAGAGACGCTGGCGCGGCTGGCCGGCCGGCTGGTGGGCCAGGCAGAGCGGGCGGCCGATGTGGCGGTGCCGCCGGAGCAGCGCGACGCCGTCCGCCGCGTGCTGGCGCTGTCGCTACCGGGCCGGCTCCAGGTGACCTGGCGGGTACTGCGCGACACGCGCACGCCGGACGCCGCCCGGTTCCTGCTGTTCTTCAGCGCCGCCTATGCCCTGCTGCCGCTGCGCCTCAGCCCGGCACGGCTCGGCCCGCTGCAGCGCATGGAGAAGCTGGTGCTGCTGCCCGCGCTGATCTGGGCCACCCTGCGCCTGCTGCCGCCGGAGGTGCTGGATGCGGCGACGCGGGCGGACACGGAGCAGGAAGCGGGGGCGTAACGGGAACAAGGACCGGCTCCCGCGCGCTTATGATCCGATGGGGCGCCCCCTACCCGCGGCCCAAAAGCCGGCCAGGGCGAGCAGCGGCAGCACCGCCGCCGCGCCGAACAGCGCTGCCAGGCCGGTGGCATCGCCGACAAAGCCAAGGGCAAACGAGCCCAGCGTGCCGGCATCCCACGCCAGCGCGAAGGTGGCCATCGCCGCGCCCCGCTCCTCCGGCCGCGCCCGGTCTACCGTGAGGATCGTCAGCCCGGTGTGGCCCAGGCCGAATCCCGCGCCAAAGACCAACGCGGCGGCGTAGAGCGGCGGGGCGCTGCCTGCCAGCGCCAGCAGCGCCATCCCCACCGCTGCCAGCGCCAGCCCGGGATAGATCACCGCGGCCCGGCCCAGCCGGTCGGCCACCGTGCCACCCAGCCAGCGCGCCGGCACCAGCGCGACCCCCAGCAGGAAGAAGAACACTCCTGCGCTCCCCAGGCCGTCTTGCTTGACATACAACGCCAGAAAGGCGGGCAGCACGCTGAAGGTCACCGTCAGCGCGAGGAAGACGCTGGTCGGCAGCAGCGCCGCCCGGCTGACCAGCTGCCCGCGTCCGGTACCGGCGGTCTGGGGCCGGGGGGTATCGCGCAGCGGCAGCGCCAGCAGCGCCGCGCCCGCCGCCGCCAGCCCCGCCACCAGGAAGAACGGGCGAATCCCCAACGCCTCGGCGCTGGCGAGCCCCAGGCCGGGGCCATACACATTGGTGGTGGTGTATATCACGCCGTACCAGCCCATCCCCTCACCGCGGCGGGCGGGCGGCAACACATCGGCCAGTTGCGCCATGGCGGCGGTGGTGTACAGGCACATGCCGGCGCCGTTGAGCAGCCGCACACCGGTGAGCAGCCAGGGATCGGGCGAGAGCGCGTGCGCCGCCAGCGTTACCGCGGTCAGCGCCGCACCGGCCAGCATCACCGGCCGCCGTCCCCAGCGGTCGGAGACGCGCCCGGAGAGCGGCCGTACCAGCAGCGAGGCGACGCCGAAGGCCCCACTGACCACCCAGCCCACCTGCCACTTGGGCGCCTCCTCCAGATACAGCGGCAGCGTGGCGAACAACAGCGCCCATGCCAGGAAGAACAGGTGCAGTGAGGCGACCGTCAGCACATAGGCGCGCGTCCACAGCGGATCGGCAGCGGCCGGCGCGGAGCGGGGCGCGGGAGAGACGCCGGGGCCCCGGTCCATGCGTGTGGCCTCGCTGCATACTTGCCCGGACATTATCAGCGATCGGCGGTTAGCGGTCAGCCCGAGCGCAGCCCTCTCCCCTACTCCCTCGTCCCCCGCAGCCGGCGTAGCTCCTCGCGCAGGGCGGCGTTCTCGTCGCGGGTGGCCTGGTCGCGGCGGCCCAGGAGCAGGGCGGCCAGCAGCGCGGTGATGTAGCCGGAGATGGCCAGGCTGTAGATCATCACCAGCACGCCCAGCACCCGCCCCTCGACGGTGGTGGGGTGGCTCTCGCTGCCCTGCTGGATGATGGTGGTGGCGGCCCACCACAGCCCGGCGCCGAAGCCGTCGATGGTGGCGCGGGGCTGGCCGCGCTCCAGCCAGGCGATACCGGCGGCGGCCAGCAGCCACACCACCAGCGTCAGCAGCGCGACATAGCCCGCGCCGCCGAACCCGGCCACCCGCCGCAACGCCCGCGCCCCGCGGCTTGTCCCTGTCAGCAGCCGCACCAACCGCAGCGAGCGGACTGCCCGCACCGCCCGGAAGGCACGAACCACGCGGAATGCCGGCAACACCACCGCCAGCGCTGCCGGCCAGTTTCGCCGCAGGTAGCCGCGCTTGGAGGGCGCCAGCGCCAGGCGCATGACGAAGTCAGCGGCGAACACCACCCAGATCAGCCAGCCCGCCAGCTCGACCCAGCGGCCGAGCGCGCCGCCGGGCGCATATACCAGCTCGGCCAGCAGCAGCCCGAGGAACACCAGCGCCAGTGCCGTTAGCCCGGCATCCGCCAGCCGTCCGATCTCCGCCCGCTCATCCGCGTCCGGCCACAGGTCCATACCCCCATTGCAGCGCGTGTGCAGCGCAGACGGCATCACCGGATTGGGGGGAGCCGGACCCCCTGCACGGCGGGCATCGCCTACGGCGCAGGGGGGATCACGACGGCGGGCCGCCAGATCGTCCAGGGCGGCCCCGCGTGGCAGCTGTTCCAACGCATAGGACGAATGATCGATTGCGGTGAACCTGCGGGCGCTGGTGTGCCGGCTGTCCGGGAGTTGCTGGCATACCGACGTCAGATTCAAGAATGTGGATCAGCCGCGCTATTGGTTGGAGCAGGTGGCCCCCATACCTGCCCTGGTCCCTGTCGCCTGTCTGTGCCCTATTCCCTCGTCCCCTCCGACTCGCGCACATGGCGGACGAGGCCGGCGAAGGTACGGCCACGGTGGGAGCGGAACAGCGTTTCCATCACCTTGGCATAGTGCCACTGTTGCGCATGGGCGGTGTTCGCCGTCAGTTCG
>CAUJGQ010000147.1 GCA_963170165.1 Chloroflexota bacterium
CTGAATAGCGGTTGCGATGTGATCGCCATCAACGATCGGGTGATCACATTTGGCTTCCAATATGCCTACATGGTTGACAAGCTCGCCAAGGGCACCGATGCCCATCGCCATCTCAGCCGCGCCGTGGAGCAGGTGTTCGGCGTTGCTCTCGACGTATCGTGTGAGCATAGAGCTGGCGTTGTCGACCGGCTGAAGGCGTCGCCGGCGCGCACCAGCCATCTGTTAGAAGAGGCGAAGGCGCTGGGTGGAACGGTGCTGGATAGCAGTATCTAGGAGGCGGAGATGAACAGGCATCAGCGCCGGCATGGCGGTAGTGGTGGTGGCGGCGGCGGTGGTTTCGGCGGATTTGGACCGGATTTACTCAAGCAGGCTCAGGAACTCCAGAACCAGATGATGAAGGCGCAGGCCGAGTTTGAGGCTGCCACCGTGGAAGCCTCAGCAGGCGGCGGCGCGGTGAAGGTGGTGCTCCTGGGCAATCACAAGGTGCAGTCCATCACCATTGCACCGGCAGTGGTCGATGCGGAAGACGTTGAGATGCTGCAAGACCTGGTGATGGCGGCCTTCAACGAGTGCATCGATAAGCTAGAGGCGAAGCGCACCGAGACCATGGGCCCGCTGGCAGGCGGCCTGAAGCTGCCCGGCATGTGATCCAGCGGCCGCCCACCGCTGCCGGTGAAGCCGTGGTACACTTGTTCTACACAGCGGAGGAGTGCGTCCGTGGCAGAGCGGGGAGCGATAGCAGCCGCGCCGGTAGAGAAGCTGATTGACGAATTCAATAAGCTGCCGGGCATCGGGCCGAAGAGCGCGCAGCGGCTGGCTTACCATGTTCTCCGCACCCCGCCAGACGATGCGCGTGCCCTGGCGCAGGCCATCCTCGATGTCAAGGAACGAATCATCTTCTGCTCCGTGTGCCAGAACATCACTGATGAAGACCCGTGCTCCATCTGTGCCAGTACTGCCAGGGACCACGCTGCCATCTGCGTGGTGGAAGAGCCACTGGATATCCTGGCATTGGAGCGCACGCGCAGCTTCAAGGGCGTCTACCACGTGCTCCATGGCGTCATCTCCCCACTTAATGGCATTACCGAAGACGACATCAAAGTCGCCGAGTTGCTGGGCAGGGTGCGGGCAGGCGGTGTCACTGAGGTGATTCTGGCGATGAATCCCACGCTCGAGGGTGACGTGACGTTGATGACCCTGGAGCGCCGCATCCATCGGGACGCCCCGGCGGTGCGCGTCACGCGGCTGGCCCGCGGCCTGTCTACCGGCTCTGATCTGGAATACGCGGACGAGATGACCCTCACCCGCGCGCTCGAGGGCCGCCAGCCGGTCTGATCTGGGCCGGACCGGTGGAGTCGCCCAGGCGGCGGCGGGCCGCGCACCGTTCGAGGTGCTGCCCATGAATGGACGCATTTACCGCACTGAGGCGGTCGTCATCCGTCATCGCAACCTTGGTGAAGCAGATCGCATCCTGACGCTGTTCAGCCTGGACCAGGGCAAATTCGACGCCGTGGCCAAGGGCGTGCGCCGCCCGGGCAGCCGGAAGGCCGGGCATGTGGAAGTGCTGGAGCGCGTTGCGCTGCAAGTGGCTCGCGGCCGCAACCTTGACATCATCACGCAGGCAGAAGGGCTGGAAGCGTTCCTGCCGGTGCGCGAGGAGATGCGCCTGCTGGCGCCGGCGCTGTATACGGTTGAGCTAGTTGACCGCTTCACGGTCGAGCGCGCGGAGCTGCCTCAGCTCTATCTGCTGTTGATTGAGACACTGCGGCGGCTGGCCGCCGGCCAGGATGTTGATCTTTCGCTCCGCGCGTTCGAACTTGGCCTGCTCCGTCATACCGGCTATCTGCCGGAGCTACAGCGATGCGTGCAGTGTGCGGTGCCGCTGGCGCCGGTCGTCAACGCCTTCAGCCCGGTCGCCGGCGGTGCGGTATGCCCGGCCTGCAACCCCGCTCAGTCGGGCTTGCGGCCGCTGTCGGTCAACGCGCTCAAGGTGTTGCGCCTGCTGGCGCGCGGACAGTTCGCAGAGGCCACATCCCTACGGCTCGGGCGTGACCTGGTGGTGGAGCTGGAACAGCATCTGCGCGCCGCTATCCGTGTCCACCTCGACCGCGATCTCCAATCGCTGGATTTCATGCATGCTACCCGGCGAGACGCGCCCCGCGCCCGCCCGAGCGGCGTGTTATCCTGAGGGCGCCGGTGACGGTTGCCCCGTGCATTTCGGCGAATCGTGCGCTTGAGGTTGCCCTATGCCCGTCTACGAGTACTACTGCGATCCCTGCAACGGCATCTTTGAAGCGCTGCGCAATATGCGCCAGGCGTCGGAGCCGTCGCCGTGCCCGGTCTGCAATGGTGAGAGCCAGCGCATCATGCCGACCTCGTTTTCCGCGTTCACCTTTCGCGATGGCTACCCGCGCCGGATCCCCGACAAGGGCACGTACTGGCACCTTGGTAAGGAAGTGAAGAACCCCGTCACGGGCGCCGTTCGCCCGAATGAGCATCCCGAGATCAATAAGCCGGAGCCCGCGCCGCAGCTGCTCAAGGGCGACCTGGAAGCCCAGCGCGATCAGCGCCGCGAAGAAGCCAAGGCGCAGGTCGCCGCTGAGGTCGAGCGCCATGCAGCCATTCAGGCGTATGAGCGGCGCCAGGCGAGCAACCCTACGCCCGCGGACGTGTAACAGGCCCGCGCTGGGCCGCCGCGCGTGCGCTCCAGCGCCCGGCCAGGCAGCTTAGTGATCGCGCTCCAGCACATAGTCGACCAAGCCGGTAAGCGCCGCCCGTGCCACGGTATCCGGCAGTGGCGCCAGCGATGCGCGGGCGGTGGCGGCAAACTCCTCTGCCCGCCTGCGGGCACGTGGGAGCACGTCTGACTCGCGGATGGCCGTCAACGCCTCGTCCAGTCGCTGGTCACGATTGCGGCGGGCCGCGAACAGCCGCCGGACCGGGTTTCTGGCCGAGCTATCGTCCTCCAGCAGCAGCAGCGACGGCAGAGTCAGTGTTCCTTCTTTGAGGTCGTTGCCGGCGGGTTTGCCCAAGACGGACTCGTCGGCGGTGAAATCCAGGATGTCATCCATCACCTGGAACGCCATGCCCAGGCTGAACCCGTACTCGCGCAGCGCTCCGATCCACTCCTCCGGCGCCCCGGAGACGATAGCACCACCCTCACTGGCGGCGGCAAACAACGATGCGGTCTTGCCGGCGATGCGCGCGAGGTAGTCAGAGATACGCTTGCTCGGGTCGTAGGCGCTGATATCCTGCTGCAATTCGCCGGTGGCCATGCGCATCAGGGTCTGGGCGAACAGCCGAATCACCCGAATATTCCCGGTGCGTGCGACCAGCTCGGCCGAGTGGGCGAACATGAAGTCGCCGAGAAACACGCTGGGAGCGTTGTTGAATAGGGCGTTGGCCGTCGCCCTGCCCCGCCGGGTACCCGCCTGATCGATGACATCATCGTGCACCAGCGTGGCCGTGTGCAGCACCTCAATGGACGTCGCGAGCGGCACAAGCACGGCGACGTCATACGTGTGGAACGAGCCCGCCAGCAGCGTGATGGCGGGCCGCATGCGTTTGCCACTGGCTCCGAGCACATGGTCCAGCATCTTGGCGAGCGGCGGGTACTCGACGGCGCGTACCCGGTCCAACGCTGCCTCAACCAGCACCATGTCATCCTGTACTGGGCCAAACAGCGACGTCTGCGCCACCATCCCTAAGCGCCCTCCCTGGTGATCTGCGACCGCTGAGCTGCCCGCCGTGCCTCCGCCGCGTCTAGTCGAAACAAGCGGCGGGCGTTCGCGGTTGTCACCGACGCGAGCTGCTCGAAGGTCATGCCGCGCAGTGTGGCCACCTGCTCCGCTGTCTCCCGCAACAACGCCGGCTCGTTACGCTTTCCCCGCCTGGATTGAGGGGTGAGATACGGGCAATCGGTCTCTAGCACCAGCGCATGCTCCGACACCACGGCCGCAACTTCCCGCCCGCGGCTGTTGTTAGGGTACGTAACCGTACCGGGGATGGAGATCATCAACCCGGCCTCGATGTAGCGCTCCGCCATCATGGCATCATACGCGTAGCAATGCATGACGCCGAAGGGCGCCGAGCTGCCGGCCCGCCGGCGCTGCCGTGCCCAGCCCTCTATCATCTCCCACGTCTCCATCGCCGCCTCACGCGAGTGGATGACAGCGGGCAGGTCGAGCGCTGTGCACAGCTCAAGCTGGCGCTCAAAGACGGCGCGCTGCACATCTGGTGGGGAGATATTGCGGAAGAAGTCGAGCCCCATCTCTCCCAGCGCCACTACTTCGGGCACGCCGGCCGCCCGTTCCAGTTCGTCCCAGTCAGCGCCGGTGATGTCCTTGGCATCGTGGGGATGGAATCCGGCGGTTGCCCAGTACCGCGAGTTCTCACGCGCCAGCTCCAGCGAAGCACGGTTGCTGGTAGGGTCGCAACCTACGACGACGAGCGTGGTGACGCCGGCCGCATGCGCGCGCGTCAGCACCTGGGCGCGATCGGCATTGAAGGCGGTAGACCACGGATGGCAGTGCGTGTCGGTGAGGTCGCTCATGTGCCGAGCCGGGCCTCTTCTTCCGCGATCAGCGCAGGCTCGAGCTTCCTGTAGAGCGGCTGTGGCGCCTGCATGGGGCGGCCGGGTTCGGGCAGCGCAAACCGCCAGCCCATCTCCTCGATAGTGCCGGTTTCGCCGAGGAACCCGTGCAGCTGCTGGCAGGTGAAAGGGAGATAGGGATACAACGCTGTGCGCAGCGCCCCAATCACGCCGATAACCGTGTACAACGCCCGCGCCGCCTGCCCGCGGTCGGTCTTGATCGTCTTCCAGGGCGAGGTCTGCTCCAGGTATTGATTGGCGTCGCGGGCCATATCCATCGCGGCATTGAGACCGGCGCGGAAACGGCACCAGCGGATCTGCTCACCGACGTCGTCAAGCGTCGCCTCAGCGCGCGCCAGGATGTCGCGGTCCGCCTCGGTCAGCTCGCCGGGATCGGGCACCTTGCCGTCGAAGTTGCGGAAGGTGAACGTTAGCGTCCGGTTCACCAGGTTTCCCCACGTCGCGACCAGCTCGTCGTTGTTGCGGCGGACGTACTCGGCCCAGGAGAACTCGGAGTCCTGCGTCTCCGGCATGGTGGCGGCCAGGTAGTATCGCAACGGGTCCGGGTCGTAGCGGGTAAGGTAGTCCGGCATCCATACCGCCATGTTGCGGCTGGTGGAGGCCTTCTGGCCACCCATGTTCACGTACTGGTTGGCGGGCACATCGAACGGCAGGTTGAGGCCGCCGTACGCCATCAGCAGACCCGGCCAGACGATGGTGTGGAAGGTAATGTTGTCCTTGCCGATGAAGTAGTAGCTCTTGGCCTCGGGGTTTTCCCACCACAACTTCCAGGCGTCGGGCGAGCCGCTGCGCGCGGCCCACTCGACGGCGGCGGAGAAGTAGCCGATGACGGCCTCAAACCAGACGTAGATGCGCTTGCGCTCGTAGCCCTCAACCGGCACCTCGATGCCCCACTCGATGTCGCGCGTCATCGCCCGGTCAGGTAGCCCCTTGCGCAGCTCAGCCAGGCTAAAGTTCAGCACCGGCTTGCGCCAGTGGTCCTTATCGGTCTCCAGCCAGCGTAGCAGCGGCTCTTGTAGCTTGGAAAAACGCAGGAAGAAGTGGCGCGAGTCGCGTGGCACGGGTGGATTGCCACAGAAGCGGCAGCGGGGACGGACGAGATCGGTGGGATCAAGCAGCTTGCCGCAGTTGTCACACTGATCGCCGCGGGCGCCGTCGTAGCCGCAGTTGGGGCAGATGCCCTCGACATAACGGTCAAGCAGAAACCGCTGGTCGGTCTCGCACCACAGCAGCGTCTGGATGCCTTCTTCCAGGTAGCCGCGCTCCACCAGCCGCCGAAAGAAGTCCTGGGCTACCTCGGTGTGGTTGGCCGTATCGGTGCGGGTGAATAGGTCAAACGAAATCCCCGCCATCCGCCAGGTATCGAGGAAGCTTTGATGGAACTCCTCTACCACCGCCTCCGGAGAGCGGCCTTCGCGTTCGGCGCGAACGGTGATCGGTGTGCCGTGCGTGTCGGAGCCGGACACCATCAGCACCTGGTTGCCAGCGGCACGGTGATAACGGGCAAAGATATCCGGCGGTAGGTAGGCCCCGGCCATCTGGCCCTGATGAATCGGCCCGTTGGCGTACGGCCAGGCCACGCCGATGAGAATCGTCTCTGCCACGCGACACACCTGGAGCAACGAGGGTTGCCGGTATCGTATCACGAGCGCCGCGCGGCGCTGCTACGGACGGCTACGCTTCAGCCACGTGTCATACACCTGCCGCTTGGGTAGCCCGGTGGCGGCGGCCACCTGTGCAACCGCATCGCGGACGCTGTGTCCGTCTGCAACCAACTGGGCAAGCCGTTCCGGTACCCCATCGACATGGCCGGCCGCGGGCCTCGGCAGAGCCGGGGCGCCGCCGATGACAAGCGTGAACTCTCCGCGCGGCGCCGTGACCTGTGCCAGGGCGCCGGCCAAGCTGGTACGCAGCACCTCCTCGTGTACCTTCGTCAGCTCGCGGCAGATGGCGGCGGGACGGTCACCGAGTGCGGCCAGCGCATCCGCCAGGGCGGCGCGCACCCGATGAGGCGACTCATACACCACCAGCGTGTGAGGGAGCTGGGCGACGGAGGCGAACAGCCGGCGTCGCTCAGCAGAGGTGCGGGGCAAGAACCCCAGATAGAGAAAGGTGCGGGAAGGTAGCCCGGATGCAACCAGCGCCGCCAGCACTGCAGACGCCCCTGGCACCGAAACGACGGCGTGGCCAGCAGCGGCGGCGGCAGCCACGAGGTCCTCACCTGGGTCACTGATCGCCGGAGTGCCGGCCTCCGACACCAGCGCGAGGTCCGCGTGCTCCAAGTGGGCAAGCAGTGCCGGGATACGCATGCGCTTGTTGTGGTCGGTGTACGCCATCAGCCGGCTGCTAATTCCGTGGCGGTCGAGCAGGCGGCGGGTGGTGCGGGTGTCCTCGGCGGCGATTAGCGGCGCCTCGCGTAGCACCCGCAGGGCCCGCAACGAGACGTCCTCTAGGTTGCCGATTGGCGTTGCCACCACGAACAGCGTGCCCACGTGTAGCCTCGTGGCGTCAGGTGGGCGTTGGCCCGCCGGTGCCCCGTCTGCTATGATCCCACAAATACCCCCTGTACCGCAGCGGCGGGCCGGCGTGCACGGCGCACGCACCCGCGGGCACATGTGGATAGGATGATGGCGGTGCCGCAACCGCGCCGGCAAGGATTCCGCGCAACCTCGGGCTCGGGGGCCCGCGGAGGAGACCGGGCGTCTTGGAGTGCCAGTCGCCGGTCCACCTGCCACCATCCAGCACGCCGCCGGGCCCACCAGCCACGGCGGCGTTGTGTATCCAGCGGTACCACGGGGCGCCGGCCCGTCTGTGTGCAGTGCCAGGAGAGTGCAAGCCAATGTGCCGTGTAGCCCAGTTGCCCGAAGGGCTCACCTTCGATGATGTCCTGCTTGTGCCTGCCTTCTCAGAAGTGCTTCCGCGTGACGTCAACACCGCCACGCGTCTCACCTCCAACATCAAGCTCAACATCCCGATCTTGTCGGCGGCGATGGATACGGTAACCGAGTCGCGTATGGCGATCATGCTCGCCCGCCTTGGTGGCATTGGCGTCATCCACCGGAATTTGTCGCCTGAGGAGCAGGCCGCCGAGGTGGACCGGGTGAAGCGCTCGCAGGCCGGGATGATCACCGCGCCCGTTCATATCCCGCCCGATGCCACCGTTGGTGACGCCCGCGTGCTGATGGAGCGGTTTCACGTCTCTGGCCTGCCCGTGACCGATGACAGCGGCCGGCTGGTCGGTATCGTCACCAACCGTGACATCCGCTTCGAGGAGCGCAACGAGCGGTCGGTGCGCGAGATCATGACCCAGGAGGGGCTGGTGACCGCGCGGGAAGGCACCAGTCTGGACGAGGCGCAGGAGATCTTTCGCCATCACCGCATCGAGAAGCTGCCGATTGTCGATGACGCCGGCGTGCTGCGTGGCCTGATCACCGTCAAGGACCTGGGTAAGCGCGCCCGCTACCCAGAGGCCACCCAGGACGCTCAGGGCCGGCTGCAGGTGGCCGCCGCCGTTGGTGTCGGCGACGAGGCGATTCGCCGTGCCGAGATGCTGGAGGACGCCGGTGTCGATGCGTTGGTGGTGGACACGGCGCACGGCCACGCCCGCGCAGTCGTCGAGACGGTACGCATCCTGCGTGATCGCACCCGCGCGGCGATCATCGCGGGCAATGTCGCCACCGGGGACGGCGCTCGCGCGCTCGCCGAGGCCGGTGCGCAGGCGGTGAAGGTCGGTGTCGGGCCCGGCTCCATCTGCACGACCCGAGTCGTGTCCGGCGTAGGCATGCCGCAGCTCTCCGCCATCTCAGAGGCAGCGGCGGCGCTGGACGGTACCGGCGTGTCCGTCATTGGCGACGGCGGCATTCGCCACTCCGGCGACATCCCCAAGGCACTGGCAGCCGGCGCGGCGGTGGTGATGCTTGGCAGCTTGCTGGCCGGCACCGATGAGAGCCCCGGGGACGTGATCTTCGAACGGGGCGAGGGCTACAAGGAGTACCGGGGCATGGGCTCCCTCCGGGCGATGATGGGCCGCGGCTACTCGCGCGACCGCTACCGGCAAGAGCACGTTACCGACGCGGGTAAACTGGTGCCCGAGGGTGTCGAGGCGCGTGTCCCGTATCGCGGTCCGTTGGAGCGGCTGATCACCCAACTGGTCGGCGGTCTACGGTCGGGTATGGGCTATTGCGGCGCGGTGGACATCCCGTCGCTGCGGCAGGCACGCATGATCCGCGTCACGTCGGCCGGGCAGAAAGAGGGCCAGCCGCACTCCGTTGAGGTGATGGATAGCTCTGGGTTCTTCTAGCGCTGGCGGATGAGTAAGTCGTAGCACGGGCGCAATCACGCGTGCGCTAACGTGCATTGCGCCGTATGATCGCGGCGTAGAGGCATCCACGCTGCAGATAGAGATGGAGTGACATGGACCTCAAATTTGGGGAACGAGAAGAGGCGCTGCGCCAGCAGGTGCGGTCCTTCCTGCTGGAACACCTGCCGGCCCGTGATGCATCCAAAGATGCCCGCACCGACGACGAGGCGTTCGAGGCGGCGAAGAAGTTCAACGCCGAGCTGGGCCGGCGTGGCTGGATTGCACCGGCCTGGCCGAAGGAGTATGGCGGGCTGGGCGCCACCATCTATGAGCAGATGGTGTTCAATGAGGAGTTCGGCTACTACGGCGCCCCGGATACCGGCACCCGCGGCTTCGGCGTGGGTATGATCGGCCCGACGCTGATTATCCATGGCAACGACGAGCAGAAGGCCGAGCACCTGCCCCGCATCAACTCCGGCGAGGCGATCTGGTGCCAGGGCTATTCCGAGCCGGGCGCCGGCTCCGACCTGGCATCGCTCCAGACCCGTGCCGTCCGCGACGGCGACGACTACGTCGTCAATGGCCAGAAGATCTGGACCTCCGGCGGACACCGCGCCAACTGGATGTTCTTGCTGGCCCGCACCGACCCGGATGCCCCCAAGCATCGCGGCATCTCCTTCTTGCTACTGGATATCAAGAACACGCCCGGTGTGCAGGTGCGACCGCTGATCAACATGCACAACCGCCACCACTTCAACGAAGTGTTCTTCGAGGATGTCCGCATTCCCCGCCGCAACCTCGTCGGTGAGGAGAACCGCGGCTGGTATGTGGGCATGACGCTGCTCGACTTCGAGCGCAGCGGCATCGGCACCACCGCCGCCCACCGCCATACGCTGGAGCGGCTGGCCGGCTGGCTGCAGGATCAGTCCGCCGCCAAGCGCGACAAGTACCGCGCCGGCCTCGCCAACCTGGTGATCGAGAACAACGTCGCCAAGTACCTCGGCTATCGCATCGGCGATATGCAGAGCAAGGGCCAGCACCCGAACTACGAGGCGTCGGTGATCAAGATCTTCCAGTCGGAGCTGGGGCAGCGCATCTACCGCTTCGGCGTGAACATGCTCGGCCTGCCCGGACAGCTGCTGCCGGAAGAGCCGCGGGCGCTGTTCGAGGGGGAGATGCCCGAGAGCTATATGTCCTCGGTGCCTTCGACCATCTACTCCGGCTCGAACGAGATTCAGCGCAACATCATCGCCACCCGCGGCCTGGGACTGCCGCGCGGGTAGCCCCTCGGCATACGCTATCCTCGGCCCCCCTGCGCAGGGAAGGCCGGGGTACGCGCTTGGCCCCCCTGCGCGAGTAGGGGGGCTGTCCCGAAGGGACTGGGGGGTCCTGGCCTCCCCGGACCCCTCCGGCCCTACGGGCCACCTCCCCTACTGCCGCAGGGGCGGCAGGGACGACGCTTGGCTGCGTCACACGGGCGCGGTGGCAGCGAGCAACTCGGCGACACCGGCCAGGTTGGTCAGCACATCGTCGTTGTGGATACGGACGACGCGCAGGCCGAGGCCCAGCATGAAGGCGGTGCGCTGCTCGTCGTAGCTCACCGCATGCGGCAGGGCGTGCGTGTCGCCGTCGACCTCGATGACGAGCCGCCGCGCCGCGCTGTAGAAGTCGACGATGTACGGGCCAATGGGCCGCTGTCGGCGGAAGCGCCCCGGCGCCGAGCGCAGATAGCCGAGCCACAATCGCCGCTCAGCCTCGGTCATCACACGCCGCATGTCACGTGCCCGCGACACTAGCGCCCTGGTGTAGGTCCGCATCGCGCCTCATCGGCTCGCCGTGCCCCTGCCGCGAGTGCCGCTGATGCTACGGCCCGCACCGTCCGAGTGCAAGCCTTGGCTGCCTGCCGGACCCCTCCGGCCCTGCGCGTCACCTCCCCTACTCGCGCAGGGGAGGCAAGACCGGCGCCCTGCGAACTCGGGGGGCTCCCGGCGAAGCCGGGTGGGGGTCCTGTATCGCCCGGCGTGATCACACCTGCACCACTGCCACCCGTGGGAAGCCCGCCAGGTCCGGCTCGAAGGTGACGGCGGCGCCGGGCAGCAGGCCGGCGGCCTCGTGCTCGAGGGCTGCCGCCTGGTCGTGGCCGATTTCCAGCACGATCGCTCCCTCGTCACGCAGATGGCGCGGCGCCTGACCGAGCAGGCGGGCGATGACGCGCAGGCCGTCCGAGCCACCGTCCAGCGCCATCCGCGGCTCGTGGTCCCGCACTTCCGGCTGCAGGCCGTCGATGGTGGCGGTAGGGATATAGGGCAGATTGGCGGCGATGATATCGACCGGCTCCATCAACGGCTGGAGCAGGTCGCCCAGCAGGAAAGTGATGCGGCCGGCCAGCCGCAGCCGCTTGGCGTTGAAACCGGCCATCGCCAGCGCCGCCTCGGATTGGTCGGTGGCCAGCACCCGGGCAGCGGGCAGATGACGGGCGATGGCCAGGGCGATGGCGCCAGAACCTGTACCGGCGTCCACGCAGGTGACCGGCCGCCCGCCCTCCAGCATCTGCCGGCCGAGCCGCAGCACCGTCTCCACGACATGTTCGGTTTCCGGCCGAGGAATAAGGACACCGGGAGCGACGGCCAGGTCGAGGTCATAAAACTCGCGGTGGCCGGTGATGTAAGCAACGGGCACGCGCATCAGCCGCCGGCGCAGGCACTCTCGATACCGGCTCTCGCCGCCCTCGTCGACGTCGGCGGGCAGCCGGGCGAAGAGGTGAGCGCGGGTCAGGCCGAGCGCATGCCGTAGCAGCACCTCGGCCTCCAGCTCCGGATCCTCGATGCCGGCCGCCCGCAGCGTTGCTACCCCGCGACGCAGCAGATTGGCGACCGAGGCGGGGTGCTCCGTCATGCCTCGGCTCCGGCGAGCTGCTCGGCCTGAATCGAGGTGGCGACCGCGTCGATGATGGCGTCGATCTCGCCGTCGAGAATGCCGGGCAGGTTATGCACGGTCAGCCCGATGCGGTGGTCCGTCAGCCGGTCCTGCGGGAAGTTATAGGTGCGGATCTTCTCGGAGCGGGCGCCGGTGCCGACCTGGGCGCTGCGGGCAGAGGTGATCTCCTCCTCCTGCTTGCTGCGCTCCAGGTCCAGCAGCCGGGTCTTCAGCACCTTCATCGCCTTCTCGCGGTTCTTGAGCTGCGAGCGCTCGTCCTGGCAGACGACGACGATGGTGGTGGGCAGATGAGTGATGCGCACGGCGGTGGCGACCTTGTTGACGTTCTGGCCACCGGCGCCGCCGGAATGGAAGATGTCGATGCGCAGGTCCTTCTCGGCGACCTGCACCTCGACGTCCTCCGCCTCCGGCAGCACCGCCACCGTCGCCGTGGATGTGTGGATCCGGCCCTGGGCCTCGGTGGCGGGGACGCGCTGCACCCGGTGGACGCCGCTTTCGTACTTGAGGCGCGAGTAGGCGCCGCGCCCGCGCAGCTCGACGATCACTTCCTTGAAGCCGCCCATCGTCCCCTCGGAGAGCGACAGCACGTCGGCCTTCCAGTTGTGGCGTTCGGCGTAGCGGGTGTACATCCGGAACAGGTCAGAGGCGAACAGGCCGGCCTCATCGCCGCCGGTGCCAGCGCGAATCTCGACGATCACGTTCTTCTCGTCGCGTGGGTCTTTGGGCAGCAACTCCCGCTTGATCTTCTCTTCAAGTTGGGTGAGCAGGGCCGTGGCGCTGTCCAGCTCCTCTCGAGCCAGGTCGCGCAGCTCACGGTCGTCCGACTCCTGCATCATTGCCCGAGCCTCGCCGGCCTGGACGTGGATGCGCCGGTACTCGCGGTAGAGCGTTACCACATCCTCGATGCCGGCCCGCTCCTTGTCGAGCTCGGCGAACCGGACATAGTCGGCGGCGACCTCAGGCTTGGCCATCTCGGCGGTGAGTTCATCAAACCGGCGTTCGATTGCGTCCAGTCGTTCCCACATGGCAGTGCGCTCCACACACGAAACCCCCGGCCAAACCGGGGGCAGGGCAGACCGGCACGGGCTGCTGCCAGAGTATAGCACGGCGGCGTTCGCAACGGTCAGCACTCCGGCCGCAAACCATCGCCATCGCTGACCGCAGTACAGTAAGCTGTAGGCAGGCTGAGGCGGCAGGAGTCCCCATGACCACGACCGCTCCTAAGAGCACCGACACACTGATGTCGAAGGTGCGCGAATACCTGCCGCCGGATCGCGTCGAGATGGTGGAGCGCGCCTACCGCTTTGCGGAGCGCGCACACCAAGGCCAATTCCGAAAATCCGGCGACCCGTACATCACACACCCGCTTGCCGCCGCCGAGGTGGTCGCCGCGCTGTGGTTGGATGCCAACACGGTCGCGGCCACGCTGCTGCATGATGTGCTGGAGGATTGCGGCGTCGAGGTCGAGGACCTTCAGCGAGAGTTCAACCTGGAGGTCGCCAGCCTGGTCGATGGCGCCACCAAGCTGGAGCATGTCGACTGGCGTGCCCCCGGCGCTGACGGTCTGCAGGCCGAAAACCTGCGCAAGATGTTCCTGGCGATGGCTGAAGACGTGCGCGTCGTCATCATCAAGCTGACCGACCGGCTGCACAACATGCGCACGCTGGACGCCCTGGCGGAGGAGAAGCGCCGGCGGATCGCGATGGAGACGATGGACATCTTCGCTCCCTTGGCGGGGCGGATGGGCATCTGGCAGATCAAGTGGGAGCTTGAAGATCTCGCCTTTCGTCACTTACAGCCGGCCAAGTACCGGGAGATCGCCCAGCTCGTCGCCGCGAAGCGCACCTCACGCGAGCGCTACGTCGCAGAGGTGGAGGAGATCCTGTCCGAGGAGCTGGCCCGAAACGGGCTCAAAGCCGACGTCAAGGGCCGGGCCAAGCATATCTACTCCATCTACCAGAAGATGGACCGCTACGCTCGCGACGGTAAGACGTTCGATCAGATCTACGATCTGCTCGCGCTGCGCGTGCTGGTCAACGACGTGCCTGCCTGCTACGCAGCACTGGGCATCGTGCATGGACTGTGGCACCCGATTCACGGCACGTTCGACGACTACATTTACTCCCCGCGAGAAACGGGCTACCAATCGCTGCACACATCCGTGATGTGCCTGGGCGCGCGGCCGCTGGAGGTTCAGATCCGCACGCATGAGATGCATCGGGTCGCGGAGTACGGCGTCGCCGCTCACTGGCGCTACAAGGAAGGCTCGAAGAAGGACAGCCGGGATAACGAGCGGATGGCGTGGCTGCGCAATCTGCTGGACTGGCAGCGTGAACTGGCTTCGTCCTCTTCTGAGGACTTCGTTGATACGATCAAGACTGACATCTTCCGCGATCAGGTGTTCGTCTACACCCCACGCGGCGAGATTAAGGACCTGCCGGCCGGCGCTACACCACTGGACTTCGCCTACCGCATTCACACCGATCTGGGCCATCGCTGTATCGGCGCAAAAGTCAACAAGAAGCTGGTGGCGCTGAACTACACTCTGCAGACCGGTGATATCGTCGAGATCATCCCCACGAAGACGCCGCGTGGCCCGACTCGGGATTGGCTCAACACCAACCTCGGCTACATCAAGACCGGCCACGCCCGCGAGAAGATCCGCCAGTGGTTCAAGCGCCAGGAGCGGGCTGAGAACATCGAGCGTGGCCGGGAACTGCTCGACAAGGAACTCCGGCGGTTGAACCTCAACCCGTCGGAGTGGCAGGACGAGTTGCTGCGCCTGTTCAAGCAGGAATCGCTGGATGACCTGTTGGCGGCGGTCGGGTACGGCGGCATCCCCACCGACCGCATCGCCACCCGGCTGGCGCCACTGCTGGAACAGCAGCACGGCCACGAGCTAGCTCCGACCGTTCCCGCCCATGGCGCTCCGCCGCTGGCGCCGGCGCCGGTCACCGGCATCCAGGTGCTGGGTACCGGTGACCTGCTCACCCAGCTGGCACAGTGCTGCCGTCCGGTGCCCGGCGATGATATCGTCGGCTTTGTCACCCGCAGCCGCGGCGTCTCCGTGCACCGGGCCGATTGCTCCAACATCCGCAAGACGCCGGAGCCGGAGCGGCTGGTTGAGGTGTCGTGGGGATCGCATACGCAGCATTACCCGGTGGCCGTGAGGGTTGAGGCATGGGACCGTCTGGGCCTGTTGCGCGACCTCAGCGCGGTCATTACCGAGGATCGCATCAACATCAGCGGTGTCCGCACCGAGAGCCATCACAACGACCACACCATCACCGTCCATCTCACCATCAGCACGACCGGACTTGAGCAGCTCACGCGGGTGCTGCACCGGCTGGAGTCGGTGCGTGGGGTGCTCTCCGTAGCCCGTAGCCGCGACGGCGGCCGCCCGGCATAGCCGCGAACGCGGGAGGTGGTGCACGGTGCGGGAACGTTCGCCTGCCGAGGAGTGGCATGACCCACCGTGACCCGCTGGTCATCCTACTCGATGCCGACAACACCCTTATCGACAGCGACGCCATCAAGGCCGACCTGGTCACCCTGATCGCATCGCGCTACGGGCCGGCGCTGCGGGAGCGGTTTGCCGCCATCTACGAGGATGTGCGGGCAGAATTGAATGTGGTCAGCTATCCGGTGGTGTTTCAGCGCCTGCAGCGCGAGGCGCACGCCGCCGAAGACGTGTTTGCCACACTGACCGACTACATGATGCGCTACCCATACCGACGGCGGGTGTTCGCAGGGGTGCGCCCCGCGCTGCGTGCGCTGGCGGCGTACGGCCGGCTGGTGGTCGTCACTGATGGTGACCCCTGGTTTCAGGGCAAGAAGATCACCGATGCTGGCATTGCCGGCCTGGTGCACGGTAACGTTCTCATCTTTACGCACAAAGAGGACCATATTACCGACATCTGCCTGCGTTACCCGGCCGATCACTACGCCTTCTTCGACGATAAGCCGCATCTGCTGGCCGCGTTCAAGCGGCAATTGGGCGACCGTGTGACTACGGTATGGGTACGCCAGGGCGCCTACGCCGCGGGAGGGTGGGGAGCACACCATCCCGCGCCGGACCATGCGCTCGATTCCGTGGCGGCCGCGCGTGACCTGGTTCCCTCCTTCGGTGCGCGCCCTGGCGGCCAGGCACTGGTTGCCGTCACCGGTCGTTGAGGTCGCCGCCGCTGTACCGTTTGTGTTTGTGTCGGTCCGCTGTCACCGCCGTGGTATCATCCCCCCGATGCCCGAAGGTGGTGGGACGATGGCGCTGGCCAAGGTGCTCAGTTGCGCGTTGGTGGGGCTCGACGGTGAGCTGGTCGAGGTTGAGGTCGACAGCTCGCGCGGGCAGTTGCCATCATTCACCATCGTCGGTCTGCCGGACACAGCCGTCCAAGAGGCGAAGGACCGTGTGCGGACCGCCATCCGCAACTCCGGCGGACAGGTGAAGGCTGAGCGCATCGTCGTTAACCTGGCGCCCGCCGACCTGCGCAAGGAAGGACCAACGTACGACCTGGCCATCGCCGTAGCACTGCTGATGTCCAGTGGCCAGCTTGTGGCCGATACGGGTGCGGCGGTCTTCCTGGGCGAGCTGTCGCTCGATGGCGCCGTGCGTCATACCCAAGGTGTGCTGCCGATGACGGCGCTGGCACGGGAGCGGGGCATCACGACCGTGTATGCACCAGAAGAGGATGCCGCGGAGGCCGCGCTGGTTGAAGGCGTGACCGTGATCCCGGTGCCCAGCCTGAGGGCACTGGCGCTGCATCTCTCCGGCGACCGGCCCATCTCTGCCCAACGGCCTGTCCCGGCGGATGAGGGCGACGAACGAGACTTTGATGGCACTGACTTCCAGGACATTCGGGGCCAGGAGCATGTCAAACGGGCGCTGGAGGTGGCGGCGGCTGGCGGCCACAATCTGCTGATGAGCGGGCCGCCAGGCTCCGGCAAGACACTGATGGCGCGTGCCTTGCCGGGAATCCTGCCCCGGCTGACACCGGCCGAGAGCCTGGAGGTCACCAAGGTCTGCAGCGTGGCCGGCCGGCTGGCGGGCAAGAGCCCGCTGGTCCGCCAACGACCCTTCCGTGCGCCCCACCACACTATCTCCCATGCCGGTCTGGTGGGCGGCGGCTCACAGCCGCGACCGGGAGAAATTTCATTGGCTCACCGCGGTGTGCTGTTCTTGGACGAGCTGCCAGAGTTTGGGCAGACGGTGCTGGAGGTGCTGCGCCAGCCTTTGGAGGACCGGATTGTCAGTATCTCGCGGGCGCGCGGCACCGTGGTCTTTCCGGCCAACTTCATGCTGGTGGGAGCGATGAACCCCTGTCCCTGCGGCTATGCCGGCGATGCTGTTCGCGCCTGCACCTGTCCCCCCGCGGCGACGAACCGCTACCAGCGCCGCCTCTCTGGGCCGCTGCTGGACCGCATCGATATCTTCGTCGATGTGCCACGGGTTGAGTATGAGAAGCTGGCCGACATGCGGCCCGGCGAGTCCTCGTCGACGGTGCGAGCGCGGGTGGAGGAAGCCCGATCTGTCCAGGCGGCACGCTTTGGTCACGGGCGGACGAGCACCAACGCCGAGATGACGGCAACCGAGGTGCGTACCCACTGCCAGGCGCACCTGGATGATGAAGCCGGCCAGTTGATGCGCCTGGCGATGCAGCAGTTCAGCCTGTCCGCCCGGGCTTTTCATCGCACGCTCAAGATTGCCCGCACCGTGGCGGATCTGGCGGGGAAGGACCGCATCAGCGCCGCCCATCTTGCCGAGGCGATCCAGTACCGGCGGCGGATGACGTAACCGAACCACGCGCACGCTGACAAACGCGGGAGGCGGCCCCGCCGTGCGGGCACCGCCTCACCCTGGTGGGACGTGATGACGTCTCCCCAGTTAGAATCCCTTGGTCAGCCAGGTCTTGTTGGTGACGTGGGACTTGACCTTGGCGATGTACCAGATGGCGCCGGGCTGCTTGACAGACAGGCTGACCACGGGGTCACCGTCGTACCAGTTGCCGGACTTCCAGGCGCCGGTGCAGCCCCACTCGTCGCCGGCCTTGTAGGCCGGGTTCTTGTTCCGCAGCCAGCTCATCCAGCCCTCATAG
>CAUJGQ010000148.1 GCA_963170165.1 Chloroflexota bacterium
CAGGCCTTCTCCTTCAACGTCCCCTCGGTGCGGGCCTCCGGCGCGATCACCGTCGAGCGGGGCGCCGGCCAGACCGTGGCCAAGACCTTCTCCCTCACCGGCGGCATGTGCCCGCGCTGCGAGGGCATGGGCTCCGTCACCGACTTCGACCGCACCGCGCTGTACGACGACCGCAAATCGCTCAACGAGGGCGCGCTCACCATCCCCGGCTACAGCATGGACGGCTGGTACGGCCGCATCCTGCGCGGTTGCGGCTTCTTCGACCCGGACAAACCGATCAGCGACTTCACCAAGCGCGAGCTGCACGACCTGCTGTACAAGGAGCCGGTCAAGATCAAGGTCGATGGCATCAACCTGACCTACGCCGGGCTGATCCCGACCATCCAGAAGTCGATGCTCTCCAAGGATGTCGAGGCGCTGCAGCCGCACATCCGCGCCTTCGTCGAGCGGGCCGTCACCTTCACCGCCTGCCCGGACTGCGGCGGCACCCGGCTGAGCGCGGCCGCCCGGTCATCGAAGATCCGGGGCCTCAACATCGCCGATGTCTGCGCGATGCAGGTCAGCGACCTGGCAGCATGGGTGCGCGGCCTGGACGAGCCGTCGGTAGCGCCGCTGCTCGCCACCCTGCGGCGCACCCTCGACGCCTTCGTCGAGATCGGCCTCGGCTACCTGTCGCTAGACCGGCCGGCAGGGACGCTTTCCGGCGGTGAAGCGCAGCGCACCAAGATGATCCGCCACCTCGGCTCGTCGCTGACCGATATCACCTACGTCTTTGACGAGCCCACCGCCGGTCTGCATCCGCATGATGTCCAGCGGATGAACCGCCTGCTGCTGCGGCTACGCGATAAGGGCAACACGGTGCTCGTCATCGAGCACGAGCCGGAGACGATCGCCATCGCCGACCACGTGATTGACCTCGGCCCCGGCGCGGGTACGGCGGGCGGCGCCGTCTGCTACGCGGGCAGCGTTGCGGGGCTGCGCGCCGGCGACACCCTCACCGGCCGCCACCTGGATGACCGCGCCACGCTCAAGCCGGTGGTGCGCACGCCGTCCGGTACACTGGCCATCCGCGGCGCGACGGCCAATAACCTGCGTCACGTCGATGTCGATATCCCGCTGGGCGTGCTGGTGGCGGTCACCGGCGTGGCCGGCTCCGGCAAGAGCTCGCTGATCCACGGCTCCATCCCCGCGGGCGCGGGCGTGATCAGCGTGGACCAGGCGCCGATCCGCGGCTCGCGCCGCAGCAACCCGGCGACATACACCGGGCTGCTCGACCCGATCCGCAGCGCCTTCGCCAAGGCGAACGGGGTCAAGCCCGCGCTGTTCAGCGCCAACTCCGAGGGCGCCTGCCCCACCTGCAACGGCGCCGGCGTGATCGATACCGACCTGGGGATGATGGCCGGTGTGGAAACCACCTGCGAGGAATGCGCGGGCAAGCGATTCCAGGCCTCGGTACTCGGCTACAAGCTGGGCGGCAAGGATATCAGCGAGGTGCTGGCGATGCCGGTGACCGAGGCGGCGGCGTTCTTCCGCACCGGCCCGGCGAAGACCCCGGCGGCCGGCGCCATCCTCTCCCGGCTGGCCGCCGTCGGGCTCGGCTACCTCGCCCTGGGCCAGCCGCTCACCACGCTGTCCGGCGGCGAGCGCCAGCGGCTCAAGCTGGCCACGCACATGGCCGCCAAGGGCGCCATCTACGTCCTGGATGAGCCGACCACCGGCCTGCACCCGGCCGATGTCGCCCAGCTCCTCGCCCTCCTGGACGAGCTGGTAGACGCCGGCCGGTCGGTGATCGTGATCGAGCACCACCTCGCGGTGATGGCGCGGGCCGACTGGATCATCGACCTCGGCCCCGGCGCGGGCCACGATGGCGGGCGGGTCGTCTTCGAGGGCACGCCTGCCGCGCTGGTGGCGGCCCGCTCCACCCTCACCGGCGAGCACCTGGCGGCCTATGCTGGCGGCTGATGGGGGTGGGGGTGGCAGCCCGCTCGTGGGCGCTGCCAAGACCCCCCCTGGCAGCGGCTCGCGACCTGCAGCCGGGGGTGCGCCCCTGCGCCGCCGCTGGCGCCGGCCAATCAGCTCAGCAGGGCGGCGGCCCAGCGGGCACGGGCGGCGGCTGTCCAGATGAAGCTGTCCAGCAGGCCGGGCCAGTGGATGCGGGCGGGCAGGAAGGTGCGGAACTCCAGCTCCGGCAGGTCCTCGGTCTCGCACCAGGAGCCGAGCAGGTTGAAGCCCGTCCACGCTTCCGCCTCGGCGGCGCGCAGGCGGGCGGCAGCAGCCCGGGCGCGCATCCCGGCCGGCAGCGGCAACGCCAGGTGCAGCGCCGCCCCCGGTCCGAGCGTCGCATGGCGGGCGTTGCCGCGCAGCGTCAGCCGTCCGCCGTCGGGCAGGGTAGCATCGAGCCCGGCGCTGGAGGGGGCCGCCGTGACGCGCAGCCAGGGGGCGGGCGCCATCGCCACCAGCCCGGCGAACAACGCCGCATCGAACGGTGTGGGGCCGGTGGTGGCGGCGTACAGGTCGTGCATCACGTTGAGCATGTCCGAGGCCTCGGCACGGGGGCCGCTGGCCGGGTGCTGCGAAGCGGCAGCTTCTGCCCCCAGCGCGCCGGGTAACCAGGTCGCCTTGGCGTGGGCATCGGCTGCCTGGATGGCCGCGGCCTGCACCAGCAGCAGCCCCAGCCAGGGGGCGTTGCCGGCGTGGACATAGACGCTGCTCGTCAGCACCAACGTCGCCGCGGCCCGGTCGTGCACCCAGGCGGACAGGTGCGCCTGACGGTTGAGGTTTTCCACCGCCTCATCGGTGTCTGCCCCTTCCGGCAGGGCGCGCAGGACATCGGTGGTGATGCGTACCGCCACCACCTCGCGCCCGGCGGCCGTCTGCGGCGGCGCGGCGGTGAGGCGCTGGGCGAGGTGGTGCCCCCACCAGGTCAGGGCCCGGCCTTCTGCCAGCCGCCAGGCGGGGTCAAGGCGCAGCGCCTGTTCGGCGCGGGCCAGCAGCGCCGGGCCGGGGTCTACGCTCGGCTGCGGGGCGTCCTCGCTCGGGCCGCGCGGCTCCACCCGGCTCAACCCTCCGGCAGCGCCCGGTCGAGCGCGAAATGGTGAACCGGCTCGTCGCTGCGCCCGCGGGTGAGCAGCTCCGCGATGGTGCGCCCGGCGATGGCGGAGTAGGGGCCGCCGTGGCCGGTGAACCCCGCCACCACCCAGATACCGGGCCGCCCCGGCAGCGGGCCGATGAACGGATAGCCATCACGCGAGAAGCCCATGATCCCGGCCCAGCGAGTGGCGATGGCGGTCCCGGCCAGGGAGGGGAAGGTCTCGAACAGGAACCGCGCCAACGCCGCCTGGATGGTGGGGTTGACCTCCTCGGCGTAGTAGCCTTCGTCCCGATCCGGCACGGCCCAGCGGGCGCCGCCGAGGATGATGCGGCCGTCATGGCGCTGGCTCCAGTACTCGTAGCCGTGGTTGGTGCTCATCCCCCGGCGGAAGGCCCGGGGCGCCGGCTCGGTGACCAGCATCTGCCCGCGCACCGGCCGGATGCGCCCCTGCAAGTAGCCGGCCAGGAGCGGTGTCCAGGCGTTGGTAGCCAGCACCACGCGCCGGGTGAGGATGGCGCCACGGCTGCTCTCCACGCGCAGGCGGCCATCCGGCTGCTCCACCAGCGCCGTCACCTCCGTGCCGGTGTACACCCGTGCCCCCAACCGCTCCGCCTCGCCGATGACCGCGCGGTTGATCTTGGCGGGGCTGACAAGCAGCGTCTCCGGGTTGAACAGCGCACCCCGGAAGACGGCCGGCACGGGCACGTGCAGGTGCGCGGCCAGATCGTCGCGCTCCAGCGTCTCCACGGGGATACCGGCCGCCCGCAGTGCTGCGCCGCTGTCCCGCAGCACCTGCCACTCGGCGTCGGAGGAGGCCAGTGTCAGCCCGCCACAGTCCTCCAGCTCGCAGTCGATGCCCAACTCGGTGATCACGGCCAGCGCCAGATCACGGCCGCGGCGGGTGTACTGCAGCCGCTCCAGCGCGCTGGCCTGGCCCAGCTGCGCGACGGCAGCGCTGAAGGGGCGGTCCAGCCCGGGGGCGATGAAGCCGGCGTTGCGGCCGGAAGCGCCGGTAGAGATGCCACGCCGCTCCAGCAGCACGGCGGCCATCCCCGCCCGTGCCAGCCACAGGGCGGTGGCCCCGCCCATGTAGCCGCCGCCCACAATCACCGCCTCGGCCGTGGCGGGTAGCGTCTGTTCGGCTACAACCAGCTCGTCATCACGCAGGTCGCGCAGCCAGTGGAGGGCGTCATAGGCGCGGGTCATGGGCGGCTCCCGCGGGCAGGATAGCAGGGGTGTTGTGCGGATGACAGCGGCGCCGTCCGCGGGCGCACAGCGGCGGCGGGCCGGCCAGGCGAAGCTAAGGGTACCGGAAGGACCGGCCAGACAAAGGAGGCGTACCCATGGCGATTGAGATGAACGAGCGGCACGAGGAGACGGCGGACGATGTGGCGGGACATCTGTGGCTAAACCCGTGGGCCCCCAGCTACCACCACCTCCTGCGGCACCACCTGCTGCAGGGCGGCACGATCTTCACCCCCACGCCGGTGCTGCCGGTGGGGCGGCTGCCGGAGCCGGGCGGCCCGATCTTCCGCACCAATTAATCACACTTCATCCGCCAACGTATTGACGGATGCCGCATAATGGAACATCGGCGACAGAACAGCCCGCCGGGCGCGCGTACGCTCGGTGGGCTGTCACACATGCAATTGGGAGGAGAACGGCCAATGACGTCTGAGAACATGGAGCAGGGTGGAGCGCAGCGCGCCGCCAGCGTCAGCCTGGAGGACTTCATCCAGGCCGTGGCTGCCGGGGTGATGCGCGCCATGGAGGCGCAGGGGGACACCTCCGGCTACGCCGGCCCGCAGGTGGGCCAGCAGGCAGCGCTCAACCTTGGCCGGCTGACGCCGCGCCCGCCCTGGATCATCGGCATCATCATTGACCCGACGGGCCCGGGTGGGTTCACCACCAACCTTGGCGGTATCGCCACCGGCGGGCTGCAGCGCTAGCGCGGAGCAAGGAGGGCCGTATGCCGCCACACGACGCCAATCCCCCGTCTGAGACGCGACTGTGCCCAAGTTCCCGGCCGGAGATGCCCGGTAGCCGCGTCTTTGCCGTGGTGGGCGGCACGGCCCGCGAGCCCCGAGCCGGCTACTTGCAGGAGCTGATCCCGACGGCGCAGGCGCTGCCGCTATTCCAGGGGCCGGTAACGGCCACGGAAGTACTGCGGTTCACCGCCGCCTGCGGCACCAACGACTGCCGGCACTACGACGGCGCCCGCTGCCGGCTGGCGGCGCGCGTCACCGCTGAGCTGCCCGCGGTGGTGGATGTGTTGCCCGCCTGCCGCATTCGCCACGAGTGCCGCTGGTTCAACCAGGAAGGCCGCGAGGCCTGCCTGCGCTGCCCGCAAGTCGTCACCGACTCCTACAACCCCAGCGACGCCGCCCGCCACGCCTCCGACCCCGCTGTGTACGGGTGAACCCGCGGGCCGGGCATCGGTGGACGGCGCAGTAGCGGGGTGACCCGCACGGCCAGCCGGCTCGTGACGCGCAGGGCGCTCACCTGTCGCACCCCCTCACCCGTACGGCGGGCGAGGGGGTGCGTTTGCATGCACGGCCCCCCGCGGTCGGTCTTCACTCCTCGTTGCCCCCCAAGCGGGGGGTGATGGGCCATCCTCCCCGGTTCCCGATTCTCTCGGGGATTCCCCCTACTTCGTCTGGTTGAGCGGCAGCAGTGACCGGCAAAAGTTGCGGCCTGTCCCGCATGTGCGGGGTGGGGCGCGCTGGCATCCTCATCCTCGCGGCCGGCGGTGGAATGACGCGCGCAGCGGGAGTGCAGGGTGAACGTGACCATCGATGCGGATGCCGATGTGGCGGCCATAGCGCGGATACAGGGCGGAGAGGAGGAAGCGCTTGCCGAGCTGTATGACCGGCACGGGCGGGCGGCGTACGCGCTGGCCTACCGGGTGGTGGGCGACCCGGAGACGGCGGAGGAGGTGGTGCAGGAGGTGTGGCTCTCGGTGTGGCGGCGGGCCGCCGGCTACCAACCGGAGCGGGGCAGCGTGCGCTCCTGGCTGCTGGCCGGGGTGCGCCACCGCGCCATCGATGTGCTGCGCGCCCGCCAGGCCCGCCCCCGCACCTCCAGCATCGACAACCTGCCCCTGGCCGCGCCAGACGATCCAGCGGCCCGCGCGCTGAGCCTGCTGGAGAGCCGCGCGCTGCGCACCGCCGTGGCCACGCTGCCGCCGGAGCAGCGCGCGGCGGTGGAGCTGGCTTACTTCGCCGAGCTGCCTTACCCGGAGATCGCGCGGCGGCTGGGTGTGCCGCTGGGCACCGTCAAGAGCCGGCTGCGGCTGGCGCTGGGGCGGCTGCGCGGCCGGCTGGCAGCGGCGGAGGCGGTGGCCTGAGTGACGGCCTAACCACTGCCACGGCCAATAAGCAGGATCGCATAACGCTCGCCCACGAACCCCCATCCCGGCCCGTACACTGGCCGGGCGTGGTGGGGCGGTTTGAGGAAGCGTTGATGTCCCGGAACGTCTGTCCAGAACTGTACCCCGATCCCCGCCCCAGCCGGCTGGTGGCCGGCCTGCTCCCCCACCTGCCACGCATGGCCCGCCTGCTGCCCTGGCTGGCGGCCGCCCCGGCCACGCTGGCCGTGGCCACCGTGCTGCTGGCGCTGTTGCCGGTGATGACCTGGCTCCTCCTATCGCTAGCGGTGCTGCTGCCGCTGGCCGCCGGCGCCTTCGTGCTCAACCTGGGCTGGGAGCGGGCCGAAGCCGAAACCCCCTGATCGATGGTGCAGCCCCACCGACACCGCACCGCTGCTGACAGGATGCTGGCAACAGCAGCGCGATACGGTCACCCCTGTTAGAACATGTATTCTAACATAACGCGCGGGCGGTGCAGGCACGGCCCCCGTGCGTCCAGGCCGGCGCGTGCCACACGCATCCAGGGGAGGAGCAACCGTGACGCAGCAGGAATTCCCGCCGATGCCCGCGATGACGCCCAGCCTGACCGTCACCGACCCGCAGGCAACGCTGGCGTGGTTCGGCAAGCTCGGCTTTGTGACGATGGTGGAGATGGCCATGCCAGACGGCAGCCTGATGCACGCCGAGGTAGGGCGCGGCCCGGCCGTGCGGATCATGCTCGGCCCGGCCGCGCCGGAGATGGGCCGCCTCGCCGGTGGCGGCGGGATGACCCTGTATATCACCCTGCAGGAAAGCGTCGATGCCCTGCACGATCAGGCCGTGGCCGGTGGCGTCGCGATCAGCCAGCCGCCAACCGACCAGTTCTGGGGTGACCGCACCTTCACGGCTCGCCACCCCGACGGCTACGAGATCATGTTTGCCCAGAACACCCGCGTGGTGACGCCGGAGGAGATGGCGGCGGCCATGAAACAGTTCGCGCCGGCGTAGGCAGGGGGAGCGAGGGGGGCGGGTTCGCCCCCCTCCGTTTTATCGTTGCGTGGCCACCAGGTTATCGAAGCGGACATCGCTGGTCTGGCGCTTGCCGGTATAGACACCACCGGCGATCCACATACCGCCGCTGGTGTGGGTGCTGTCTTGCACCGAGGCCACCTCGGTGCCGTTGATGGCGATGGTGATCGTGCTGGCGTTGCAGGTGAAGTCCACGTGGTTGGCGCCGTTGCCGCGGCGGATGGCGGGCGATTCCTTCTCCGGCACCAGGTCGACCGCCTCGCTGTCGCCGGTGCGCCGGATCAGCCGGAAGATGCCGCGGTTGGGCTCGATGATCAGGCGGTAGTGGCCGTTGCTGCCGGCGCGGCAGGCGAGCGCGATGTAGCGATCCGCGGTATCGCCCACCAGACGCGTATCGATGGAGAGCGTGGCATTGGTGTACTCTCCCGGCAGATTGGTGAGGGGCAGCCGGTCAAACGACGGGTCCACCACGCGGATGGCGTACTCGCCGTTGTCATAGGCGAACGTGTACTTGGACGGTTCATCGGACCGGATGACGAACAAGCCGCGGTTGGCGTCGTTGAAGTTCTCCTGGAATAGCACCGGCGTGCGCGAGCCGGAGGGTGGCCGCGTCAGCACCAGGTTGGTGATCCGCGCCTCGCTGGTGCCGGGCAGCCGGTTGAGGTACGGCGCCGCCCCCAGCCAGACATCGCCAGTGGTGTAGCGCGTGTCCTGCACCGAGCCCACCAGCACGCCGTTGATGCTGGCGGCAATGGTGGAGCCGGCGCAGGACAGCGCGATGCGGTTGGTGGCGGTGTCTTTCTTGATGGCGGCGCTGGTCTGGGTGCGGATCAGCGCCGTCTCGGTGCCGTCATCCCAGCGCGCCAGGCTGAAGGAGCCGGCCGCAGGCTCCAGCGTCAGCCGGTAGCCGCTGCTCTTGTCCCCCTCGCCCCGGCGGCACATGACCGCGATGAACCGGCCGTCCAGCTCCCCCACCAGCCGTCCATCGAAGGCGACGGTGATATCGCCGTACTTCTGCGCGAGATACGCCACGGCAATGGAGTCGGAGGCCGGGTCGGTCTTGGCAACGACGTACTCGCCGTTCGCGTACGCCAGGCGGATGGCGGGGCTCGTCGAGGAGGCAGGCAGCAGGCCACGGCCGCTATCGGAGAAGTTATCCGCGCCGATCAGGCTGCCGGCCGCGACCGTCGGCGGCGCCGTGGGCGGGACGGTCGGCGGCTGGGTCGGTGGTTGGGTCGGTGGCCGCGTCGGCGGGGGGGTGGTGCTGGGCGTCTGCGTGATGACGACATCAGTGGGCGACGGTGTGGTGGTGACGATGACCTGTTTTTTGTCATCATCGAAGACGCCACTGAGGTACAGAATCAGCAGCAGCAGCCCGGCGGCCGCGCCCAGGCCCGCGCCGATCTTGATGCCGGTATTGCCGCCGCCGGGCGGGCGGGCGGGCGCGGGCTGCTGCCAGGGGCCAGCGGGCTGCGCCGGGCCCCCATACGGCTGCGCCGGTGCGCCGTACGCCGGCTGCGGGCCGGAGGGCTGCGCCGGAACCCCATACGGCGGGGAGGGCTGCGGCGCGACCCCATACGGCGGGGAGGGCTGGGCGGGCGCGCCGTACACCGGCTGCGGGCCGGAGGGCGGCGCCGGCATGTTGTTGCTGCGCACGGTGGGCTGCTCGTGCACCGGCGGCAGCGGCGCTTCCATGCCGGCGGCGGCGCGGAGCAGGGCGGCAAAGCGGCCGGCGCTATTGGGGCGGTGCTCGGGCTTCTTCGCCAGCGCCTCCTGGATGGCGGCGTAGATGCCGTTGGGCAGGCCGGGGCGTAGCTCCCACAGCGGCGGCGGCGCGTCATAGACATGGGCGTGCAGCAGCGCGGCGGGCTCGCCGGTGAACGGGGGCCGCCCGGCCAGCATGTGGAAGGCCAGCACGCCCAGCCCGTAGATATCGGCCTGCGGGCCCGCCCGCTCGCCGCGGATCTGCTCCGGCGCGGCACTCTCCGGCGAGAGCATCACCACGCTGGCGGAGGTGTGGCCGGAGCCATCAATCGCCCGGGCGATGCCCAGGTCCATCAGCACCACGGCGCCCGGCCGCCGCCCCTCGGCGATCATCACATTGGCGGCTTTGACGTCGCGATGGACGAGGCCGCTGGCGTGCAGCAGGTCCAGCGCCCCGGCCAGCGCACTGATGGTGTTGATGGTCTCGTCTAGGCTGCGGGGCACACCATCGGCCAGCCGCTGGGCCAGCGTCTGCCCCTCGATCAGCTCCATGGCAAACCACGGCCGCTCGGGGGTTTCGCCCACGTCGTAGACGGTGACGAGGTTGGGATGCTGGAGCCCGGCCAGCGACTGGGCCTCGCCCAGGAAGCGGCGGCGCAGATCGGGGTCTTCGGCGTAGTCCACCGACAGCGCCTTGACGGCCACCTGGCGCTTGAGCAGGGGATCCCAAGCGCGGTAGACGGTGGCAAACCCGCCCCGGCCCACGCGGTTGCCGGGGTCGTACTCGTAGCGCCCAAACACGGGCATGGCCGCTACTCCCTCCCGCGGTCACGGGCGCTCGCCGCCCGCTGCTGTGTTGGGGTGTGGCTCTCAGCATCGGGCAGCGTGGCCACTTCTGCAAGCGCCGCCTACGCTGGGTGGCGCCACACGCGCGCCGGCTTGCCCGCCATCACCTCGCCCAGGGCAGACAGCTCCACCCGCCACGGCGTCAGCTTCAACAGGCCGTACTCCGGGTCAGCGGGGGATGACCACAGCAGGCCGGGGTCCCAGCCCAGCGGCGGCGGCGTGCGCCGGAACAACTCCCAGATGCGGCGCTTGGTCTCGGGGTCGTCGTCCCACTCGGCCCGGCATTCCGCGTAGATCTGCTCGTGCTGCGGGTCCCAGTAGCACAGCGAGACATGCGGGTTGCGGGCCAGGTGGCGGCCCTTGAACGAGTGGCGCCGGGTGGCGACCCAGCCGGTACTACCCTCCCAGATCGGGTGCAGGATGCGCGAGCGCGGCCGGCCCCGCGCATCGACGGTGGCCACGCTGCACCAGACAATCCGCCGTACCCGCGCCAGGAACTCCGGTTCCAGCTCGGCAAAGCTCGCTACGTCCATCGCCGCTCCTCCTATCGCGGTCTACACCGGGTGGGGAGATGATGGCGGACCCTCACCCCCCGGCCCCCGCGCCCGCGTGCGGGCGGGGTTCGCCTGCGCATCCACCGGCTCCCCCTCGCTGCCAAGACCCCCCGCTCGCGCGGCTCGCGACCCCCTGCTAGGGGGTTTAATGAGCGGTGCGCCGTCGTGCCCCCTGCTAGGGGTTTAACGAGAGGCGCGCCGTCGTGCCCCCCTGCTCGGGGGTCTAACGAGCCGGGCGCCATTGTGCCCCCTGCTCGTCATCCTCCGGTCAGCGGGATGCCGGCCCTTTCGTCATCTCCCTAGCAGGGGGAATGCCAGCGGGGCAGGGAGGGCCGGCTCCTCCCTGGCGCCCGCGGGGCAAGGGGCTCCCGTGCACTGCGCCATATGGTACCGCGCCGTGCCGGGAGATGCGGGAGCGTGTGCGCCGGCATAACGCACGCGAGCTATTCGTGATGCGCGTTACCTTGTAGGGGCACGGTGGTGTGCGCTACGGTGAGGGCGATTGCAGTTCTCCCTGGGACGGCCCGCCATGCCCTTCTCCCGCCGCCGCTTTCTCCTCACCGCTGGGACGGTGGCCGCTGCCGCTGCCGCCGGCGCCTGCTCCGGCATAGACCCGGCCGCGGTGCTGGCGGTGGTCCAGCCACGCACGGCCGCCCAGGCGCTGGCCGAGGGACGGCGGCTGTGGCGCGGCGGCGAGTGGGAAGCGGCCATCGCTCCCTACAGCGAGGCGGCCTTAGACGGTAGCGACCTGGGGCTGACGGCCCGCTTCGAGCTGGCGCGCCTGCTGGACGCGCTCGACCGGCTGACCGACGCCCTGGCCACGCTCGATACCCTCACCGCCGCACCGGGGAACGCCGCCGCTCTCACCCGCGGTTGGTACCTGCGCGGGAGCGTCCTGGCGCAGCGGGGGGAGCGCGAGGGGGCGCTGGCCGCCTATCAGCGCGCCATCGACCTGGGCAGCCCGGCAGCGGCCTACGCGCGGGTGGCACGCGCCCGGCTGCTGTCTGCCGATGGCCAGAGCGATGCAGCGCTGGCGGAGCTGGAGCCGGTGCTGGCCGAGGGTGTCCCGGCGCTGGCCCGGCGGCAGGGACTGCGGCTGGCCGGGCAGATTGAAGCGGGGCTCGGGCGGCACGACCGGGCGCTGGCCCGGTATCGCGCCTTGCTCGATGCCGCCGTGTGGACCTCCGAGGGGGTGGCGGCCCGCACCGGCGCCGGCGCTGCCGCGGCGGCGCTGGGCGACCTGGACGCGGCGGCGGAGGCGTGGACGGCGCTGGCCGCCCGCTATCCGCACACGCCAGAGGCCGAGCGGGCGCTGACCCTGGCCGCCGAGGCTGGCCGGCCGGTGGACGGGCTGACGGCGGGCATCGTCCACTACCGCCGCCGCAACAACCAGCAGGCGCGCGACCTGTTCAACGCCGAACTACGGGCCAATGGCGTCACCGGCACGCGCGCCGCCACGGCGCTGTTCTTC
>CAUJGQ010000149.1 GCA_963170165.1 Chloroflexota bacterium
GCGCGACTATCAGGGTGGCATCGTCCGCGCCAACCAGATCGCCGCGGACATTCGCCGTATGTACGAGACGCCTGATGCCGCCGAAGCGGCCGCCCTGCTGCGCCATTACCGCGTTGATTACGTCGTCGTCGGGCGGTTGGAGCTGGAGCGGTATGGCAGGGCCGGGCTGCCCAAGTTCGATGAGGTAGGCCATACCGTCTACCGCGGGCCGGGCATCACCATCTGGGAGGTGAACGGGTCAGCGGTCGCAGAACTCGGAGAGCGGCCGGCGCCGTGACCGTCATCGCCCCCGGCGAAACGGTCAACCGGTGTTCGAGCCGGCCTCGGCCGCTTCATCGAGACCGAAGGCGTAGCCCATACCCGAAGCGGTACGGATTAGGTTGGGATCAATGCCCGCATCGGTCAGCTTGCGGCGCAGGCGGGACAGCCACACACGCAGGTAGTCAACGTCTTGGGCGAACTCCGGCCCCCAGGCGCGGGACAGCAGTTCCTCGTGGCTGATAATGCGGCCCGGGTTGCGGGCGAACTGCTCGAGCAGCCGCCATTCGTTGCGAGTGAGATGCAGAACCTGGCCGTGGGCGGTGACAACCCGCTTGACGAAGTCGATCCGCAGACCACCGATCTCGGTCGTGCCCATTGCCGCGGGCGCCTCCGGACGCGCACGGCGCAGCACGGCCCGCACCCGGGCCGCTAGTTCGCCAAGGTTAAAGGGCTTGGACAGGTAGTCATCGGCGCCGCGCTCCAATCCCATCACCGTATCGCGGTTGGAGCCGCGGGCGGTGAGGATGATCACCGGCACTGCGGAGAAGGCGCGTAGCTCGTCCAGGATCTCGAAGCCGCCCTTCTCCGGCATCATCAGGTCGAGCAACACCAAGTTGGGACGGCGCTCGCGGATGGTAGCGATGGCCTGGGTGCTGCGGCTGACAGGAACAACGTCAAAGCCGTCATCACTCAGCGCCAGCTCCAGGACGCGCAGAATGTCGGGCTCGTCGTCCACGGCGACGATGAGCGGGCGGCGGGCGGGTGCCTGGGACTCTTCGCTCATGGCCTGTCCATGGTAGGTGAGCGCGGCCCGCAGAACCATACTTCGAATGGACGGCCGTCGGGCCGCGACTACACCATAGCACGCAGCGCATTCAACAGCTTTAGTAACATTAATTGACACAAAGCACGAGATGTGCTGAAATGTGGCAACAGATCACCGCCACCGGGAGCAGGCTATGAAGGGCACGCGCGAGCGCATCGTCGATCTGCTGCGCCGCCACGGTGAGCTGCCGGTAGCGCGGCTGGCACAGGAGCTGGACATCGCCCCGCCCGCGCTGCGCCGGCATTTAGAGATCCTGGCGGGCGAGGGTCTGGTCGAGTACCGCGCCGTCAAGCAGGTAACCGGCCGGCCGTACTTCGCCTACCGGCTGACGGACCGTGCCAAGGAGTCCGCGGCAGCGGGATACGCCCGGTTGCTGGAGCGGCTGATTCAAGACGCCGCCGCGATGCCGGCCGGCGACGGCAAGCGTGCGCTCCTCGAGGCGCTGCTCGACCGGCTGTCCGAGCACTTGACAGAGGACTACCGCGATCGGGTGCGCGGCGCAACGGTCGAGGAGCGTGTCCGCTCGTTGATTGACGCGATGCGCGAGGAAGGGATCCTCGACGGCTGGGAGCAGCGCCGCGACGGCAGCATCGTCTTGTTCAACAGCACCTGCCCGCACCGTAGGGCGGCGCTGGCCGCCAGCGAGTTGTGCGACTCAGAGCGGCGGGCCATCGCGGCGCTCTTGGGAGAGGATGTGCAGCAGACGGGTCGCATGGTCGAGGGCGCCAGCTGCTGCGAGTACGTCATTCGCCCGGCAGACAATCGAGAACTGCTGGTGGTTCTACCATAGCCCGCAAACCTCGCGCGGCACGGCGCCGGCGCGCAACACCGAACTACGCGACAGGGACAGCACTATGACGAACGCAAGCCCAACGCTGGAAGTCCGCGATCTCCACGTCGAGGTAGCCGGCAAGCCGATCCTCAACGGCGTCGATCTGATCGTGAACAAGGGTGAGATTCACGCGCTGATGGGGCCAAACGGCTCCGGCAAGAGCACTCTGGCCAACACCCTGATGGGCCACCCGAAATACACCGTCACCGCCGGCGACATCCGGTTTGAAGGTGAGAGTGTGCTGGAGTGGACTGCCGACCAGCGGGCGCGGGCGGGGATGTTCCTGTCGTTCCAGTACCCCACCGCCATCCCCGGCGTGACCATGGTCAACTTCTTGCGCCACGCGCTCAACGCCCGTGAGGGCCGCGACCTGCCGGTGCGCGAGTTCCGCACGCGCCTGATGGACACCATGAAGCAGCTCAAGATGGACCAGCAGTTTGCCCGCCGGTACGTCAACGAAGGCTTCTCCGGCGGTGAAAAGAAGCGGGCCGAGATCCTGCAACTGCAGTTGTTCAAGCCTTCAATCGCCATCCTCGATGAGACCGATTCCGGCCTCGACGTCGACGCACTGCGCGTCGTTGCCGAGGGGGTGAACCAGGTGGCAGCACAGGAGCCAAAGCCGGGCATCCTGCTCATCACCCACTACTACCGCATCCTCAACCTGATTCAACCGGACGTCGCCCATGTGCTGGTCAGGGGCCGCATCGTCAAGACCGGCGGTCGCGAGCTGGCCATGGAGGTGGAGAACCATGGCTATGAGCGCATCATGGCCGAGCTCGGGCTGACCGCGGGCGAGGGCGACACCGCCGAGGCGCTACACGCCGCCGCCACCTAGCCTGCCCGGCTCACCACCGCTGGACCGTGGTGTCTGCGACACCGCTTGCGAGGAGAGAGCGATGACCACTCAGGCAGCCAGCATCGTTGGCGACTACAAGTACGGCTTCCACGACGACGTGGCGGCGGTATTCAAGGCCAAGCCCGGACTCAACCGCGAAATCGTCGCGCAGATCTCCGACATGAAGGGCGAGCCGGCGTGGATGCGCGCCTTCCGGTTGCAGGCATACGACCTCTTCGAACAGAAGGAGATGCCGCGTTGGGCCGCTGAAGGGGCGCTGGACGGCATCGATTTCCAGTCGATTCACTACTACGTCCGCGCCGCCGATCGCAACGCCCGCGACTGGGACGATGTACCCGAGTACATCAAGAACACGTTCGACAAGCTCGGCATTCCGGAGGCGGAGAAGAAGTTCCTGGCCGGCGTCGGCGCGCAGTACGACTCCGAAGTCGTCTACCACAACATTCGCGAGGATCTGGCCAAGCAGGGCGTGATCTTCCTGGATATGGATGGTGGCCTGCGTGACTACCCGGAGATTGTGCGCGAGCACTTCGGAACGGTGATCCCAGCGGCCGACAACAAGTTCGCAGCACTTAACTCGGCGGTATGGTCCGGTGGGTCGTTTGTGTACGTCCCGGCCGGGGTGAAGGTCGAAATTCCGCTGCAGGCGTACTTCCGCATCAACACCGAGAGCATGGGCCAGTTCGAGCGCACGCTGATCATCTGTGAGCCGGGCAGCTATGTGCACTACGTGGAAGGCTGCACGGCGCCCATCTACTCGACCAGCTCGCTGCACTCGGCGGTGGTGGAGATCATCGTCAAGGAAGGCGCCCGCTGCCGGTACACCACCATTCAGAACTGGTCAAACAACGTCTACAACCTCGTCACCAAGCGGGCTGTCGCCCGCAAGGACGCGGTGATGGAGTGGGTAGACGGCAATCTCGGCTCCAAGCTGACGATGAAGTACCCGTCGGTTTACATGACCGAGCCGGGCGCCCATGCCGAGATCTTGTCGCTCGCGTTCGCCGGTCCTGGCCAGCACCAAGACGCCGGCGGCAAGGTCGTACACGGCGCACCGAACACCACCTCGACGATCATCTCGAAGTCCATTTCCAAGGGCGGCGGTCGCACTTCCTACCGCGGCCTGGTGAAGGTCTACCCCGGCTGTGACGACGCGGTCAGCAACGTGCGCTGTGACGCGCTGATGATTGACGAAGACAGCCGCTCTGACACCTACCCCACGATGGAGATTGATGCTGACCGCGTCACCATCGGCCATGAGGCCACGGTGGGAAAGCTGGGTGAGGAGCAACTGTTCTACCTGATGTCCCGCGGCCTGCCCGAGGCTGAGGCTGCCAAGATGATTGTCAATGGCTTCGTTGAGCCGATCGTCAAGGAGCTGCCGATGGAGTACGCCGTCGAGCTGAACCGGCTGATTGAGCTACAGATGGAAGGCTCGGTGGGCTAGCGCCGGAAATCACCGGACGGCCGCGGGCCGCTGTGAGGCATGACCATGACCCAATCGTTGACTGCCCGGCGCGTGACGGCCGGCGCCTTTGACCGAGAGGCGGTCGCAGCGCTGTCGTCCCTTCACGGCGAGCCAGGCTGGCTGGCCGAGCGGCGGCTGGCGGCCTGGGAGCTGGCAGACCGGCTGCCGTTCCCCAGCACCTATGAGCGGGCATGGAAGTACTTTGATCCCGCCCGCCTGAACGTCGAGGGTCTGCGCGCCCCGGCCCCGACGGCGCCTTCGACACCGGCTCCCATAGATGCCGCCAGTGCGGGATGGATGCACGTTCTGAACGATCAGGCAGTCTCCACCCATCTCAGCCCGGTTGTCGCAGAGCAAGGGGTCGTGTTTGGAACATTAGCGCGGGCTGCTCAGGAGTCTCCGGCGCTCATGCAGCGGTGGCTCGGCGCGGTGATCACGCCGGATGAAGGGATCTTTCCGGCGCTCAACAGCGCGTTGTGGCGCGAGGGGGTCTTCCTCTACGTTCCCAAAGACATCAAGGTCGAACACCCGTTGCATGTGCTGCTGACCGCTGAAGGCGACGGCATCGGGTTGTTACCGCGGGTGCTGGTCGTGCTTGACCGCGGCGCCGAGGCGTCGCTGGTAGTCGAACAGCGGGGCGGAGAGGCAGGCGTCTTTGTCGCTTCGGTTGCGGAGCTCGTGCTCGCCGACGAGGCGCGCCTGCGTTATCACACGATCCAGGAGTGGGGCACCGGCGTTCAGGAGGTCTATCACCAGCGCGCCGAGTTGGGCCGCAACGCACGCGTGACGCAGGTAACGGCGGCGTTGGGCGGCAGTGTCTACAAGGGCTGGGTCGAGGCCAGCATCCGCGGCGCGGGAGCCACCTCGGAGATCTTCGGCGTCGCGTATGGTACGGGCCGCCAGTACTTCGATGTCATCACGACCCAGGACCATATCGGCGATCACACCGTCTCGGACCTGCTGGTCAAGGCAGCGCTCAAGGATCGGGCGCAGTCCTCGTACTATGGACTGACCCGGGTTGGGCTGGGTGCGCGAATGGCAGATGCCAACCAGGAAGACCGCAACCTGTTGTTGTCGGATCGCGCCAAGGCCAACGCCGACCCGGTGCTGGAGATCCTCACATCAGAAGTAGCCCGTTGCGCGCATGGCGCCTCCGCCGGCCCGGTCGACCCGGAGCAGTTGTTCTACCTGGAGTGCCGTGGCCTGCCCCGCCCTCAAGCCGAGCAGTTGCTGGTGGAGGGTTTCCTGGGTGAGGTGACGGGCCGCATCACCGATCCATCCGTTCGGGAGATCGTTGGCGCCGCCGTACTCCGGAAACTTGGCATCGAACGGGAAGCGGGAGCTGGATAACGATGGCCGCTCGAGTGCGCATCGCCGCGGTCGAAGATGTGGCCGCCGGCACGGTGCGGTCGGTCGTGGTCGGCGAACACCGCCTCGCGTTGTGCAACGCTGATGGCCAGTTCTATCTGATCGCGGATATATGCACCCATGACGGCGGGCCACTCGACCAGGGCAAGCTGTCCGGGTGCGAGGTGGAGTGCCCCCGGCACGGCGCCCGCTTTGACGTGCGCACCGGCCGGGCGACGCGCCTCCCGGCAATCATTCCGGTGGCGACGTATCCCGTTGAGGTCGCGAACGGCGCCGTCTGGCTGGACCCGGATGAACTGGACTAGGGTCGCGCGTGTCCCACGCACGGCCGTCAAGAGATGAGCGCACCCATGCTCGACGTTGCTCGAATTCGCGCGGACTTTCCCATTCTCAACCGGCAGGTGCACGGCCGGCGGCTGGTGTACCTGGACAACGGCGCCACGACACAGAAGCCTGTCCAGGTGATTGAGGCGCTGACCCGGTTCTACTCACTGCACAACGCCAACGTGCATCGCGGCGTCCACACGCTCTCAGACGAGGCAACTGAGCTATACGAGGATGTCCGCGCCAAGGTGGCTGCCTTCATCAACGCCCACAGCGCGGCCGAGATCGTCTTCACGCGCAACACCACCGAGTCGATCAACCTGGTCGCCTCCGGCTGGGCACGGCGCAATCTGCGGCCCGGAGACGAGATCGTCGTTACGGCGATGGAGCATCACTCTAATCTTGTGCCCTGGCAACTGGCCGCCGCCGCCACCGGCGCCCGGGTCCGCGCGATCCCGTTCCTGGCTGACGGCACGCTCGACATGGACAACGCCCGGCAGGTGCTCGGCTCTGGCAAGGCGCGCCTGCTCGCGGTCGTGCACATGTCGAACGTGCTGGGCACCATCAACCCGGTCGAAGAACTGACGCGGCTGGCGCACGACGCCGGCGCGCTGGTGCTGGTGGACGGCGCCCAGAGCGTGCCGCACCTGCCTACGGATGTCCGTGAGCTTGACGCCGACTTCTTGGCCTTCTCCGCCCACAAGATGCTCGGCCCTACCGGGGTAGGCGTGCTCTGGGGACGGCGGGGGCTGCTCGATGCGATGGACCCATACCAGGGCGGCGGCTCGATGATCGCCACCGTGGAGATCGAGCACTCCACCTGGGCCGAGACACCGCAGAAGTTCGAGGCGGGAACACCAAACATCGCAGATGTCGTGGCGTTCGGCGCTGCTATCGACTACCTGCTCGACCTGGGCATGGGCAACGTGCGTGCTCACGAGGTGGCGCTGACCCGGTACGCGTTGGAACAGCTGGCCGCCCTTCCGGAGACGCACATCTTCGGGCCGGCGCAACCGGAGCAGCGGGGCGGCATCATCACCTTTGGCTATGCCGGATTACATCCGCACGATATCGCTCAGGTGCTGGACCAGTACGGCGTCGCGGTGCGCGCTGGTCACCACTGCACCCAGCCACTACACCGGGCGCTGAACCTCGATGTTGGCGCGACCACCCGCGCCAGCCTGTACATCTACAATGACCGCGACGACATTGACGCCCTGGTGGACGCGCTCGGCCGCACCGGACGGTTCTTCGGCGTGACCGGCGCGCACAGCGGCAGCGGAGTGCCGAGATGAGCGACCGTCAACCCGCATCCGACGGCGACCTGGATGACATCTACCGCGAGATCATCCTCGACCACTATCGCCGGCCCCGCAACCGCGGACTGCTGGACCACCCGGACATCAGCGCTGAAGGTGTAAACCCGGTGTGCGGCGATCAGATCCGGCTCAGCCTGAAGCTGGCCGGCGAGCAGATCACCGCGACGGGGTTCAAGGGCAGCGGCTGTGCCATCAGCCAATCATCGGCCTCGCTGATGACCGAAGCGATCAAGCTGCATGACCTCTCTTCCGCTGAGCGCATGCGACACGAGTTCGAGTCGATGATGACCGACGGGGCTGAACCAGCAGAGGAACTGGGCGACCTGGCGGCGCTGCAAGGTGTGGCGAAGTTCCACGCCCGGGTAAAGTGCGCGCTGCTGCCGTGGAAGGTGCTGGCTGAGGCGATCAAGGAACGCGATGGTAGCCCCGTGACCGTCACCACCGAAAGCTAACGTCGAGCGGCCGGGGTATGGCGCGCCGCCTGCCCCATCCGCCAGGAGGAGCGAGTGGCCACCAACGAGCAGATCATGGAACGGCTCAACACCGTCGAAGACCCCGAGCTGCGGATGAGCATCACGGAGCTCGGTTTGATCTACGGTGTCGAACAACAGGACAACGGCAACGTTGAGGTCACGATGACGTTGACTAGTCCCGGCTGCCCGCTCGGCCCGGTGATCCATAGCGAGGTACAGCGCGCACTGTCGGACCTGGATGGCGTGAAGTCGGTCGATGTCAAGCTGGTGTGGACGCCGAAGTGGGACCCGCGTATCCACGCATCCGAAGACGTCAAGATGATGCTGGGCATCTGGTGACAGCCCCAGCCGAAGAAGCTACCGGTGACTGCTACGCGCTCCGGAACCGCAGAGACGCAGCCGGGCTCGTAGCAGTTCTACTTCTGGTTGCCACTACGGCTCCACCGTCCTCCATCGGCGTGGACGGTACGCGGATGCAGCCGGTAACCATTGTCAAGCCGTAAGATCCAGGTTGCTAACGGCCGGATGTCCCCGCCGCGACAGCGCATACTGCTGCCGGCCGTCGCCCTGCGCTCCCTCCTCGTTGCCCCGATGCCCCCCTTCGCCTCACCATCGTTCTCCGGCGGGCCTCGGCGCTGCGCCCCACAGGGACGCACAGGGCAGCACCGCCTGCCTTTCACGGCACCGTGCGGTCGCCGGCACACGCCAAACCGGACGCCACGCTGACCGGCACATCCGGCAGGCCGGGCAACAGCCAGCGTGATACCGACGTCATTGTGATGCGGTTCTCCTACTGGTATGCGAGCTGCCCCGACATTGGTCCAACGCACACAACGCCGCTCGGGTGGACGGGGAAGGTGCTGCCTCCGGCGACCTGCAGCGGTATCACGGCCGCCTTCGGGACGGGAGACCCTGCGCGCGATACGTCAGAAGCGCTAGACTGCAAGTGCCCCGTCCCTACCTGAACGGCCCTGCTACCTGCCCATGCACCGTGAGGCATTCGGCCCATGCGCGAAGCGGTTCCCCTCTCGATTACCGGTGCTGTGATGGCTGGGGGGCAGTCCCGACGGTTCGGCCGCGACAAGGCGCTGCTG
>CAUJGQ010000150.1 GCA_963170165.1 Chloroflexota bacterium
GCTGCGCCCACCACCGTCAGCCCCGCGACGGCCAGCGGCAGGCCGCGCGCCGCCCGGTGAAAGCCCAGGCCGAGGCCGGCCGGCCGGGCATACGGGATTGCAGCCGCAGTTACCACCATCCCGAAGCGGCCGGCAGCCGGAAACAGAGTCAAGCCGGCCCAACGCCACGGCGACGGCAACGTGATAATGGCGCTCCACTGCAGCAGCAGCACGAGCACCAGCGCCGTCACCCCAAAGCTACCGGTTCGCGGGTCACGCATGATCTCCAGCCGTCGTTCGGGCGTTGATCCGCCGAACAACCCATCGCAACTATCGGCCAGCCCGTCGAGATGCAGCCCGCGCGTGAGCATGGCGAGGGTAGCCACGAGCAGCGCCGCCCGCGGCGCCGGAGGAAGCCACAACCCAAGCAAGGCGTCCAGCGCCGCCAATCCCATGCCGAGTGCAAGCCCGACTGCCGGATAGAATGCCTGTGCATGAGCGAGGTCAGCCGGCGGCACCTCCCGCCAGGGCCGCAGCCGTACCACCGTCAGGAACTCCAGCGCCAGCAACGGATCCCAGCGCGCCATACCACTCCGGCCTGGTCTTCTGGCACAACCCGCGCCGCCGCGGCCATCGGCGGCCTAGCTTTCGTTGTGGGTCAGCTCGCCGGCGTCAGAGACGCCCGCCTCGTCAAACGTCGCCATGTCCGTGAGCAGTCGCGCCGCCGCAGACAGGAGCGGCAGCGCCAGTGCCGCGCCACTCCCTTCGCCCAGGCGCAGCCGCAGGTCAAGCAGCGGCTCCAGGCCGAGCACTTCGAGTGCAGTGCCGTGCGCCAGCTCCATCGAACGATGGGATGCCAGCAGATACGGCACGACTGCCGGGCACAACGCCCGCGCCACCAGCGCCGCCGCGGTGGTGATGAACCCATCCAGCACGACCGGCACCCGCGCCGCCGCCGCCCCCAGCGTGACGCCGGCCAAGACGGCGTGCTCAAAGCCACCAGCCGCCGACAGGAGGTGCAACCCGTCGGCTGGGTCAGGACGGTTGACCGCCAATGCCTGTGACACGACCTCAACCTTCTGTCGCAGACCCTCGGCGGAGACTCCGGTTCCGCTGCCGGTGACGGCGGCCGGTGGCAAACCGCTGACCGCCGCCACGAGTACAGCCGAGGCGGTGGTGTTGCCTATCCCCATATCGCCCAACGCGATGGCATCGGCGCCGCCGGCGATAAGCGTTGATGCGAGCGTGATGCCGCCTTCCACCAGGCGCCGCGCCGTCGCCCGGTCCATCGCTGGGCCAAAGCGGATGTCAAACGTCCCGGCGCCGCCGCGCAGCGAGATGAGCGCAGCGTGAGCGGCAGGCGGCTCCAGCACCCCGGCATCAACGATCACCACGCGTGCACCCGCCACCCGTCCCAGCACATTGATCGCAGCGCCGCCTGACAGGAAGTTGCGCAGCATTTGGCCGGTGACCTCGCGCGGGTAGGCGCTCACCCCGGCGACGCTGACCCCGTGATCCGCCGCGACCACCACCACCACCGGTTGGACAACCCGTGGCGTCGCCGTGCCACGCACGCCCGCCAGCCAGATCGACAGGTCCTCGAGCCGCCCGAGGCTACCCGGAGGTTTGGTGAGGCGTTGCTGATGGGCTGCGGCCATCTGTATAGCCGATGGTTCTGGTTCTGCGATGGCAGCGCACGTCGCTTCGATTAGGTCCATGTCATGACTCGACTTCGCTCCAAACGGAGGTGGTGGCGGCTGTCAACTCAATCCAGGCTCGCCAGCCTAGACCCTTAGGTAACCGGTAGCGGACGCAGGTTGCCGCCCGCCAGACTTACACGAACGGCCTCAGTCACCAACCTGCCCAGTGCCGAGCCAAGCGTCGTGACCGGACCAGCATAGGGGTACTCCGGTCCGTCCATCGTACATGCCACCGCCACGGCGTCCGTTGAGGTGCCGGTTGCTGGATCTCCCGCCGGTAATCTGATGCCGGCTTCGAACAGCGCCAGAGATTTTGCCTCAGTGACCACCATGGCAGCGTTCACCAGCGCTGCGTCCGGCAGCCGCCCGCGCAGCACCGCGATGATATTGATCGTCCCCGGTTCGGCGATGGCGACCGGGCTGCGGCCCGGCGTCGCTGCGTTGCCGGCGCCGGCCGTGGCGAGCACGAGCACGCCCGCCGCCGCGTCCTCCAGCAAGGCGGCGCGCCGCAGATCGAGGGCCGTGAGGAAGCCGGCGAACCGGCCGCGGATCCCGGCTTGGCGAGCCGCCTGCCGCAGCACAGCGGCCGGATCGGCGCAGGTGAAGTCGCGCGGTGCGCGCACTGACAGGGCAGCGGTCATGTCGCTCATCCCGCCGCCGGTCACGGTTGATGCCAGCCACCGGCAAGGTTGCCTGGTTTGCAGCAGCAGCGCGTCACTGTTCCCTGACAGGCATACGCCGGCGGTGCCAACCTGAAGCGGCGTTAGCGACTCGACAAGCAAGGTGGACCGGTGACGCCCCATCTAGAACTCGATTCCTGCCTGTGCCTTGACACCGCGGCTGCGAAACGGGTGCTTGACGTCGCGCATCTCGGTCACCAGATCGGCAAACGCGACCAGGGGCTCGGGCGCGGCGCGGCCGGTGAGGATCACGTGCACGTGCGCCGGCCGCTGACGCAGCGTTTCGATGACCTCGTCGACGGGCAGCCAGCCGTAGGTCAGCGGATAGGTGATCTCGTCGAGCGCCACGATGTCGAAGTCACCGGACAGCAGGTGCTCGCGGCATTGCTCCCAGCAGCGGCGGGCCAGCGCCTTATCATGTTCGAGGTCCTTAGACAGCCAGGTGAATCCGGCCCCTAGGGGAACCACCGGAAAGCCCGTGCGCCGGGCGGCACGATGCTCGCCGAAGTTGGCGGTCTCGGACTTGATGAACTGCAGCATGATCACGTTCCAGCCACGACCCCAAGCGCGAAACAGTGTGCCGAGCGCGGCGGTCGTCTTACCCTTGCCGTCGCCGGTGTTGAGGATGACCAGCGCCGTGCGGCCTGCGCGTTCATCCGGCATGTGACACTCCCCTCGTTGACGGGCCAGCATCCCCACGCGGCAGCACCACCGGGCGGCCGGTACGTGGATGCGGGAAGACGTCCACGTCACCGCCGAACGCACCACGCAGCACAGGCGCGGTGAGCACGACTGCCGGCGGCCCAAAGGCCAATACCTGGCCCCCGGCCAGCAGCAGCACGGCATCGCAGAACTGTGCGGCCAGCGTCAGGTCGTGAACCACCACCAGGGCCGCAAGGCCGGCATGGTCGCAGCGGGACCGTACCGGCGCGAACAGCGCAGCTTGATGAACGAGGTCCAGGTGCGAGGTCGGCTCGTCGAGCAGCAGCAGCTGAGGCTCTTGGGCCAGCGCCCGCGCCACCAGTACCCGCTGACGTTCGCCCCCGGACATCTCACCGATGCGCCGGTCCGCCAGATGGGCGGCATCGCACTGCACCAGAGCCTGTAGGGCGATAGACCGATCCCGCGCACTCTCGGACTGGAGCAACCGCAGGTGCGGTGTCCGGCCCAGCAGCGCCATTTCAAGCCCGGTAAACTCCTCCGGCAACTGCCCAAGCTGCGGCACGACCGCCACCAGCCGTGCCAGCTCAGCCGGCTTCATTCGGGTAGCGTCCCGGCCGGCGATGACCACCTGGCCACCTTGGAGAGGCGCCACGCGCGTAATCGCCCGAATCAGCGTCGATTTGCCGCTACCGTTTGGTCCCACGACGCCGAGAATGCGTCCGGGGCTGAGCGTGAACGAGACATCCACGAGGACGGGCCGCCGCCGGTAACCGGCACGGAGCTGATCGACGCACAACGCAGACGGCGGAGCGGTCATCGGGCAACACCTCGCCGGCGTAGCATCAGGAGGATGAAGAACGGCGCACCCAGAAAGGCTGTCACCACCCCCACCGGGATTTCGGCCGGCGCCAGCGCGGTGCGCGCCACCAGATCGGCGCCGATCAGCAACATTGCACCGCACAACATGGACAGCGGCAGCGTCCGGCGATGGTCGGGACCGACCAGTATCCGCGTCAAATGCGGCGCGATCAATCCGACAAAGCCGATGAGACCGCTCACCGACACCGCGGCGGCAGCAGCCAGAGACGCGGCCGCCAGGACAATCAGCTTCACACGCTCAACGTCAACGCCCAGCTGGCGTGCCTGCTCCTCATCCAGCAGCAGGACGTTGAGTAACCTTCCGCACGCGAACAACACCAGCGCCGCTGGTACGGCATAGAGCGCCAGGACGGTGACCTTGCCCCAGCTGGCGGCGTTGAACCCGCCCATCAGCCAGGCGAACACGCTAGCGATGCGCGCGTCATAGAAGATAAACAGGAACGAGGTCGCGGCGTTGGCCAGAGCAGCGATCGCCACGCCCGCCAGCACCAGCCCAGCCCCCGTGCCTGCCCCGGCCCCACGCGCGACGGCCACCGCCAGCGCCACAGCCACTAGCGCACCCGCGAACGCCGCCGGCGTGACCAGACTGAGGCCGTGCCACGATCCGCTCAGCGGTGAAACCAGCACCATGGTCGCGCCCAACCCTGCGCCAGCGGCGACGCCTATCACATAGGGGTCGGCCAGTGGGTTGCGGAATACGCCCTGATAGCTGTTCCCGGCAAGGGCCAGTGCCGCCCCCGCCATCCCGGCCAGCAGCACACGCGGCATGCGAATCTGCCAGATGATGGGCTCGGCAGCGCCGGCCGCCGGTGCGAGATCCAGCGGCGTGAGCTTGGCCAGCAGTACCCGAAGCACCGTGCCCGGTGGGATAGGGGCCGGCCCCACGAGCAGTGCAGCAGCGCCGAGGAGCAGCAGCAGCGCCATCGCCACCGGTAGGAGGCCGAGCGCGGACCAGCGTCCCGCCGGACGAGCGGCAGCGCGCGAGCGAACCTGGGGCGGCGCGGCTGACATGATGAACCCCCCAACCTTCGTAGGTGGAGGGTTCACGGATTCGTATCGAGGCGCGGATCGCGCCGGATCGCCGTGCCTTTGTCCTCGAAGGCAGAGACCCTGGCACGGGTGTGGCGACCTGGCTTCCCCCGGCTGCGGGGGTTACAGTTGCGGGACAGCGCCGGATTTGCACCGGCTTCTCCACCATCCGTACCGGCCATATTCAGTTATGTGGCGCACTCTACCAACGCCGTCTGTGCCGGTCAAGCACGGGCCGGCAGCGGGACGGTGATCACGCGGCTACAGCCGGAGCTTGCCGTGGGACGGCTGGCGACGACGCTGGCGCGGGGCAGCGCTCTCATCCGGCAGGTCGATGGCGGGGGACGATACCCACTCATGCACGTACCCGCAGGAGATGCAACTGCTGTACGAGCCGTACAGGTCGCTCTCGCTCAACATCGAGCCACGGCACCGCGGACACTTCCCGGGTGCGCTCACCAGCTGCATCAAGATGGTCCTCCTCATGGTACCCGTCCACACGGCGCGCCAGTCCTGCCCTCCAGGTCTGGTGGAGCGCGCGTTGCCGCGGGCGTGAGTTGTGGTGACGCCCATACGCTGGGCGCAGCGGGGACGGCGCTGCCTGCAGGAGATCCGCCCGTCCCAGCGGTCCGGCCGCCTGCCGGGCCGGCATCGAGGTACTTGTGACGCCGGGCACATGTTACGGAAGCATTGCGAACCGTGTCAAGCGCCCGTTCGTATTTTCACGAACAATGGTTGCGCGCCAGAACGCGGACGGTACAATCGGCGGGGCGGGCCATAGCAGGCACACGGACAGCGCCGGCAGGCTGCCGGGGAGGACGGTTCAATGGGTGAGCTGCTGCCGACATCCTCGCTGCTCGGCGCGTTCCCGAGGTCCGTGACACTGGTGGATGGCTCCGCCGTCTCCATTCGCCCGCTGCGCCCCGGTGACCTGGCAGCACTGCTCGCGTTCTTCCGCGGCATTCCCGAGGACGATCGCTGGTGGCTGCGCGAAGATGTCAGCGACGCCACCGTCGTCCAGCGCTGGATTTCGGAGCTGGACTACGACCGCGTGCTGCCGCTGGTGGCGATGGCCGATGACACGATTGTCGCCGATGCGTCGCTGCATCGCCGCGGGTTTGGCGCCCGGCGATTCCTCGCCGAAGTGCGTATCGTCGTGGCGCCGCCCTACCGTGGCCGTGGCCTAGCCTATGCGCTGCTACTGGAACTGAGCGAGATCGCGGCGGCGGCCGGCCTTACACACCTACAGGCAGAGGTCGTTGCCGGCGCCCAGTCCGGCGCGCTGGAGGCGGTGGAGCAGATGGGCTTCGTTCGCGTCGCCACCATCGACGACCTGCTGGTATCGCGCGCGGGGGTGCGGCACGACCTGGTGCAGCTGGTGTTCCCGCTGACAGAGGTGCACTGAGCCTCCCGGGCGGCGCGCCGTCCACACCTGCTCAGAACTGAAGCTGTCCAGCGCACGTCCGTCAAAGCCGCCGGATATAGACAGGGCGACGAAGCCAGCCCCCGCCAGTAGCGCCTGCATCTCCTCTGGGAACACGTGCCGGATCCGCAGGCCCGGGAACGGCTCGGAAAACAGCGGCTGGCCGGCCGGCGCACTGCTGCCAAGCAGCCGCGTCAGTGGCACGGGGTGGGCGATGTTCAGCGCCAGCTGACCGCATGGCCGCAGGTGGGAGAAGGCGCAGGCCAGCACGGCGCGCTGATCTTCCACCGTGAGCATGTGGCCGAAGGAGCGATGAGGAATGCAGATCAGACCGTACGCGTCGCCCGTGTTGAACCGGCGCACATCCGCCTCGCGGAACTGACAGAGCTCCAGCCCCGCCGCATGCCGCCGCGCCTCCGCCACCATCGCGCTGGAACGGTCGATACCGGTGGCCGGGATGCCCGCCAGGGCGATAGCCTGTGCCACGCGTCCGGTCCCGCAGAACAACTCCAGCGCCGGCGGGCGGGCGGCGCGGGCCAGCGCGACGTAGTACTCCGTCTCGCCCTGCGGTCCGGGATCCAGATGACGGTAGCGATGCGCGTGGCGGGCGTACCAATCCGCTTCACTATGCTCCCGCGCCGGCCGTCTGCTCCTGTGCATCGAACTCCTCGCGCAACAGCCCCATCACCAACACATCCCAGTACCGGCCATCGACGAACAGATGATTGCGCAGCCTGCCCTCCAGTGTGAACCCGGCACGCGCGAACGAACGCTGTGCTCGTTCGTTATAGGCATAGGTGTGCAGGTAGAGCCGGTTCAGGTTCATGCGGTGAAACGCCAGTCTTGCCACGGTTCGGACGGCGTCGGCACCGTAGCCGCGTCCCCAGAACTGCTTGTCACCGATCATGATGCCAAGCTCGGCGGTGCGGTTCTCCGGCATCACATTTCGCAGGTCCAAGTTGCCGATGTGCCGTCCGTCCAGCGTGTCGATCGCCAGATGCACGCCGCCGAAGGACGCAGCCGGCGTCGCCTCTACCCAGATCCGTTCTGATGCAAGCGACAGCGGATAGCGCACCAGCAGGAACCGCGCCACCTCCCAGTCGTTGATCCAGCCAAACGCCCGCTCAGCATCGCCAGGTTCGCGGGCGCGTAGCCGCACCAGTTGCCCTTCAATCATGGCATCCCTCCCGTACAAGGCACTCAAGTTTCCGGCAGTCGCAACGAACTCTATGACGAAGTCACCGTATCGTGATGTGCCTTGTGAGCGTGATTGCCGGTATGCTAGCCTTGCGCCAGCCCCCACATGTACACACCGACGGCGAGCTGGCAGCATGGGGCCCGTCCGGAATGACTGACGAACCGCAGTCGGGGCAGGAGCGCGCGCGCCGTTCGCTGGCCGCTATGCGCGAGGCAGCCGCGCCGCGCATTCGGGTACTGATCGCCGACGATCACGCCGTCCTCCGCCAAGCGCTGCGTCTGCTGCTGGAGATGCATGACGAGGTCGAAGTCGTTGGCGATGCCGCCGACGGCCGAGGCGCAGTCGATGCCGCCGAACGGCTCAAGCCCGATGTCGTGCTCATGGACCTGGTCATGCCGGGTCTCAACGGCATCGACGCCACCCGCCAGCTGACCCAGCGCATCCGCGGCATCAAGGTCATCATTCTCACCGGATACGTCGACGACGACCGGCTGGTTGACGCGCTGCGGGCCGGCGCCTCTGGGTTTGTGATCAAGCGCTCCGACGTACAAGAGCTGCTGCTGGCGATTCAGGCGGTCAGCCGCGGTAACCCCTATATCAGCAGCGCGCTGGCCGATGGCCGCTCGCCGATTGAACTGCTGATGGCGGCCCGCTCCAGCGATGAAACCTCCGAGGACCGGCTCAGCACGCGCGAGCGTGAGATCCTGCAACTGGTCGCCGAAGGTCATCCCAACCAGGGGATCGCGGACCGGCTGTTCCTCAGCGTCAAGACGGTCGAGGCGCACCGCTCCCACATCATGGCCAAGCTCGGTGTGCAGCGCACGACGGACCTGATCAAGTATGCCATCAAGAAGGGCATCATCTCGCTCGACAGCGAGCCGGGCCAGCGACCGTAACCGATACCATTGTTCCTGTTCCCGGCCGGGCCCGCATGTTAGCATGTCGGGGATGCGTGGCTGCCGGGCAAGCAAGCGGCAGCACTCACAGGAGGATCGGTATGTGGAAGCTCCTGCTCCTCGTCCTCGTGGCGGCGGGCGCCTTCTTCGCGTGGAAGAAGTTCATGAGCGGTAGCGCTGAAGACGACCTGCTCGACGACATGTACGAGACGGCGCCCCCGGCTGAGACTGAGCAGACAGCCGCCGCCCATCCGGCATAGAAACCACCCGCCCACCATGATTTCGGCGCGGCCCCGCCCCAGCGAGCGCCGCGCCGTCTGCGTGAGGGTGGCCAATCAGGGGAGGAAGTAGGCGATGCGTCGATTGTTTGGCGCGGTGCTTGGCCTCGTCGCTGTGGGGACGGCGGCGCTGCCCAGCGCGACACTGGCCCAGCAGGGGACCATCCGTGTCACTGCCCCGGCCAACGGGGCGACGGTCAGCGGCCCCGTCACGGTTCAGGTTGCCATTGGTGGTGTCGTGATCAAGCCGGCTACCGATGGCGACCTGGATGCTTTTCACTACCACATCTTCGTGGATGTCGATCCCACGACGGTCACCCAGGCCGGCCAGCCGATCCCAACCGGCCAGGCCAACATCATTCACACCGCCGATCTGAACCACGCCCTGGGTGAATTGCCACCGGGACCGCACACCGTCTACGTCATGCTGACCAAGACGAATCACATCCCACTCACGCCGGCTGTCCAGGATCGGGTAACCTTCACCGTGGCCGCAGCCGGAGGAGCCGCGCAGACACCGCCAGCCGGGACGCCGCGGACCGGCGCCGGTGTGAGCGCCGGCGCAGCGCCGTTGCCACTCGCCTTGGCGCTCGCGCCGATCGTGGCTGGCGCCCTGCTGCTCGCTGTCCGCCGCCGGCGTCTACATCGCCTGAGGTAAAGCGTTCGTGAGCCGCGGGCGGGCGCTGGTTCGCCCGCGGCTAGGCGGATGGTAGCGCGAGGACTTGCCGCAGCACCTCCCCCGGCGCCGAGAGGTCCGCGAACACGGCATGCGCACCGGCCTGGCGCAAGGTGGCCTCGTCATCCCCGCCGGTGCAGACACCCACGGCCACGGCGCCGTTGGCGACAGCAGCCGTGATATCGTGCACGCTATCGCCGATCACATACACCGGGCCGTGCCATCCTGGACCGGCCACCCGCCGGATGGCGGCCGCCACAAGGTCATTGCGGTGTTCACCGTCTTCCGCGAACCCCCCATCGAGAAAGTGCCCCCACAGCCCGAAGTGGTCTAGCTTAGCTCGCGCCGCCCGGCGAAAGTTGCCGGTTGCCAGGCCAACCCGAGCGCCGGGCACCTTCAGCGCTTCGTCAATGGCGGCACGAGCACCGGGCAGTAGTTCGGCACGGCGCACCGGTAGCTCCCGCTCCAGGTATCCGACGTAGCGCTGTTCAAACGCCACGCAGAAGCGATCGAACTCGGTGTCCGGTTGCCCGCAACGCGTCAGCGCCTCACGCAGCAGCGACCGGTCAGTGCGCCCGCCGAAGTGCATCCCGGCAAACCCGTCTTCAACGCCCACCAGCTCATGCAGCGTCTGCGTCATCGCCGCACCGCCCGCCCCGTTTGAGCGGAGCAGGGTCAAGTCAATGTCAAACAGGAACACCGGCCCCATAACCGCTCACCTCCAGAGAGATCGACGGCCGGGAGGGGCCGTCAGCCGTCGAGTTCAATGGTTCGCCGAACCACCAGCGTTCCACCGGCCACCTGCAGCAGCCGAACGGCCACACCTTCCCGCCGGTCGCCATTGCGCCGGAACTGCACCGGGCCGCTCGCACCGGCGAAGCGTGCGTCCCGTGCGGCCTCTTGCAGCGCGCGCCGGTCGATGCGCATCCCCTCGCCGGTGGTGCGGGCACTGCGACCGGCGGCGCGCAGAATGGCGCTTGCCGCATCATAGGCCTCGGCGGCGTACGGCGGCGGCGGTGCACCAAACCGCTGCTCGTAATGGGTGGAGAACTGGCGATAGCGCCCGTCGTACTTGGGTGCTGGCTCCAGGACATACACGTCTTCGGCGGCCGCGCCGGCCAGCGCCGCCAGCCCGGGCGGCGCCAGCGCTGTATCGGTGAGGACCACCGGCAGGCTAACACCACCCGCGCGCAGCTGGGTGATGAACCGCGCCGCATCCTCAGGGAACCCAGCATAGAACACCAGGCCGGCGGACGAGCCTTTCACCGAGCGCACCACCGCGCCGTAGTCCTGTGTGCCGGGCAGCGCCTCGACGTTTCCAGACAGCTTGTTCTTGCCGTACACGAACTTGAAAACATCACGCATTCCCCGGCCGTACAGCGTGCCGTCGTGAATCAGGAAGGTGGACTTCACTTTGAGGACGTCGTTGGCCAGCCGTGCCGCGGCAGCAGCATTGAAGCTGTCGGAATACACCGTACGTAACACGTTCGGATAGCCCTGGCGGGTAACGGCGATATCGGAGCAGCGTGGTGAAACCATGACGAGGCTGCGGTGCGCGATCTCGACCTCAGCCGCCACACACGCGGGCGAGCACAGCGGACCCACCAGCCCGATCACCCGGGCATCTGCCACAAAACGCGCCGCTGCTTGTTCTGCTTCGGCCGGGTCGCAGCCTCCGCCGGCGACGGCGACCTGCACCTGACGGCCGCGAACGCCGCCCTGCTGCTCCACCGCCAGTTGCACCGCCTGGGCAACACCTTCGCCCTCGCTCGCGAGCGGTCCCGCAGCAGTTGACAAGACGCCGATCACCAGTGGTTCACCCGGGCCGGCCACCACCGTCCCGCGATCCGGCAGCCTGCCGCCACAGGCGGACAGCGCGACCAGGACCGGCAGCACGGCTATCACCGCTGCCCAACGCGAGCGGGAACCAACAGTGGTTGTGTTATGGTGCATACGAGACATCACCGCAGCACGCCCGGCGCGACGCGATTAGGTAGGCGGCATGCCCGCTGCTCCGGCCGCCACACCCGCACCGATTCCTTGCCCGTCGCGCGGGCTGGGTAGTCGGGCCGCCGGTTGGTGGCCATTGCTGCCCGTACTGGTGGCAGTGACCCTGCTGGGCCTGCCAACGCTCGCCTACCCGTTCGGGCCGGACCAAGCTATCTTCGCAACCATCGGCCGCACCATCAACCAGGGCGGCTTTCCGTACGTCGACGCCTGGGACCAGAAGCCGCCGGGTATCTACCTGCTGTATGCGGTAGCACAGTGGCTTCCCGGCCCGCTGGTGACGCAGGTTCGCCTGTTCGATCTCGTCTGGACGCTGGCCACCATCATCGCGCTGTTCGGCGTGGCGCGGCAGTTCTGGGGCACGCGCGCTGCAACGTTCGCGTCCCTGCTGTACGGCGCGGTGTACTTCACCGGGCAAGGGTGGTGGTATCTCGCGCAGCCGGACGGCTGGACGGGGCTGCCGCTGCTGCTGGCGATCCTGCTCTACTTGGGCAGCCGCGACCGCCGATGGGAGTGGTTAGGCTGTGCCACAGGTGGTGTGCTCATTGGGCTGGCGTTGCAGTTACGCTTCACGGCAGCGCCGGTAGTACCGGTTCTTGCGCTGGTGGAGACAGCTCAGCAACGCGGTCCGTGGTGGCCATGGTTGCGGCGAATGCTGTGGATGGCGGGCGGGCTGGCAGTGTCGCAGGGTGCACTGGTGCTGTATCTGGCCGCCGGCGATGCGCTGCTGCCGTACCTGGAAGCGACGCAGTTTGCCGCTGGTTACACGCGCCTGGGCTGGCCGTTCGCACCCAACGACCGGACGCTGTGGCACTTCCTGGCGCATGTCCGCGGCGCCTTCTTGCTGTTCGTCCTATCGGCTATCGCGCTGACCGCGCCGGCCATGGCAGCGATGTTCCGGTGCTTGGTGTTGCGTCCGGATCAACGGGCGCAGCAGGTCACCGCGATGGCGCTGGTCGCCTACCTCGGCATTCTCGCGCAGCAGAAGTTCTTCTGGTACCACTGGCAGTTGCTGTTGCCGTTCATGGCGTTGCTGGCGGGGTGTGGCTGGGACGCCATGTTCGGGCGGGTAGAGGTGCGACTTGGCAGTACCCGCGTTGCAGGGGCGGCCAAGGCGGTGCTGGTGACCGGTGCAGTCCTCGCTACTCCGGCACTCACCGACTACGGCTACGCCCAGTGGGATGACTTCCTCCATCGCAACGATGGTGTTCTCTCCCGTGTGCGTTATGACAACAACTTCGGTGGCTATGCCGAGGGGACGTTCTCATATCTGGCCGATGTGCAGGTGGCCGCGTACGTGCGCGAGCACACCGCGGAGGCCGACACGATCTACATCTTCGGCTACGATCCACTGGTCTATCTGCTCAGCGACCGCACCAGCGCCTCGCGCTTCATCTACTCACTGCCGCTGATGTCGCACTGGGCGCCGCCGCGCTGGCGAGATGACTTCTACGCGGAGATAGACAAGCACCGGCCGGTGTACTTCATCACGCAACGCAACGAGGGGGCGGCGCGCTGGATCACCGGGCAAGACCTCGATACGGAGGCGTGGGCCTGGAAGCTCTCGCCCCTGGCCGCACGCCTCGAACGTGAATACGAACTGGAGATCGTGATTGAGGACTTCACGCTTTACCGGCGTCGCGACCGGTGAGCATGTCCCGGGCCCGTCACACGCGACTAGCGCTCCATTGGGTAACCTGCCGCCTGCCAGGCATCATGGCCACCCTCAACGTTGAACAGACGGGAGAAACCGGCCGCGGCGGCGAACTCGCAGGCCAGTGCGCTGCGATAGCCGCTCTTGCAGATGAATAGCAGATCGGTCTCCTGTTGCAGCTTGTCCGTCTGGGCCGGAACACTCATGTGCGGCATCAACAGCGCGCCGGGGGCATGACCGCCTGCGTGCTCGTCTGGGTTCCGAGTGTCAATCAACTGCACCCCACCGCGGTCGATCATCTCCTTCGCTTCCTGTACGGTGATGCGCGTAAACGGCTCTTCCGGGTTCTTGACAGCCATGCGTCCGGTATTCCTCCCAGGAATGTTGAGTTCCTGTGTCCAGTTTAGCATAGTGTTCATCGGCCCCTCCTGGCGCGCAGGCACGGAGCGGGCGCGGTGAATCCGCGCAGGCCGCACACCGTGGGCGGCGGAACGGGTGACCCGGATGTGCGCCGGTCCAGGCTGGCTGCCGCATGCATTGCGATCGCGGCGCTCACCCTGGTGTTGCGGCTCCCCGGTCTGCTCGAGCCACATCACTACAGCGATGAGGGAATCTTTGCGGCCGTGGCCCAGCGGCTGCTGCAGGGCCATACCCTTTACCGCGAGGCCTGGGACGACAAGCCGCCGCTGATCTTCTGCCTGTACGCCGTGGTGCTGGCGGCATTTGGTCCATCAATGGTGGCGCTGCGCGCGGTGGCGGGAGTCTGGGCGGCGGCAACAGCGGTCGCGGTCACAGCCTTCGGCTATCGGCTGGCCAGTCCCCGCGCCGGCATGGCAGCCGGGATCGTGTATGCGCTGCTGACATCCACGCCGTTCATCGAGGGTAACCTGGCGCTGACCGAGTTGTTTGGCGCCACGCCGGCCGCGATATCCATGCTGGTGCTCGCGGGTGGCGCGGATCGCCCGCGCGCCAGCCTGGCTGGGGTGCTGCTCGGCATCGCCTTTCTGTTCAAGCAGGTGTACGCGCTTGAGGCCGTCGCTGCCGGTTTGTATCTGCTGCTGACCGACCGGAGCCGCGCCGAGCGAGCATTCGCGCTGACGGCCGGCTTCGCGCTGGCGGTGCTGGCCACGGTCGCGATACTTGGCGCCACGGGCGCGCTCCGTGAGGCAGCCCATGCGGCGCTTGGGTTCTACGGCGGCTACCTCAGCGAAGGCAGTGCATTGCCCGCCGCGTTCCGCTGGCTGCGACCGGCGCCGGTGGCCGTCTCAATCGCAGTAGTGCTGGTCCGGCGCCGTCGCGGGCAGTCGGCGGGTCTGCCGGAACTGCTGGTCCTGTGGCTCGGTTTCAGCCTGACGGGGAGCCTGCTCGCCCTGCGGCCATTCGGGCACTACCTGGTGCAGCCCGCCGCACCGGTGGCGCTGATGATCGTTTGGAGTGTAACCCGGGCCGCGCGCCGCCAGCCGCTGTGGCCGGCCATGCCGCTGGCCGCCGCACTGCCGCTGATCGCCGTGGTCTTCGCGCCGTTCTGGCTATCATTCCCTATGGTGCGGCCCGGCTATTACCGGCTAACGCTTGGCCGGCTGACGGGTCATGTCACCCCCACCGCCGCTGACCGCGAGCTTGACCGGCGGGTACCTCCTCAGGCGGCAATCGCGCGGCAGATCCGCGCCGGTACCGAGCGGAGCATGTTTATCTGGGGGGAACTGCCGTGGCTGTATCCACTGGCCGGCGCTCGCTCGCCGGTGCGCTTTGTCGCTGCCTATCACACGGCGTTTGTGGCGGGCGGCAAGGCCGAGGTCATGGCAGCGCTGCACCAGTCGCCGCCGCGGTATATCGTCGTTGACCAGCAAGAGTGGCGGCGCCTGCCGGGACTGGCGGAGTTTATTGCCGCGCGCTATGCCTGGGAAGCCGGATGGGACGAGATTGAACTTTACCGGCGGCGCGACGCAGACTGACGGCTGGGAGAGGCAGCGCATGACAAACAGTAATGGCCGGTTTGGCAGCGGCACCGAGGCGATCTCCTTCCCTGAAGTGACCGAGTCCGGGGCAGCCGGCCAGGTCGCTGAGACGCTCGCTGACATCGTCGCCACCGTGCGCGTTCCGTTTGCCGGCCTGTTCTGGCGGGTGCTCGCTGCTGACCCGATGGTTCTGACGGCGGTGTGGGCGGCGGTCCGTCCCAACCTCCGTACCCGTGCCGCCGAACTCAGCGCCAAGCGGCTACGTGACCATGCGCTCATCGCCGAAGTAGCGGGCATTGCCAGTCATAAGGCATTCAAGGGCGACCTTGTACGCGCCGAAGTCGATTGGGACCTGCGAACGCGCATCAACAACTTCAACCACATCGCACGGTACGCGCTGCCGAAGCATTTGCTGGCAGTCACACTGGTGGCGGAGTTGCTGGCGGGCCGGTTACCGGCAGGATCGACGGGCGGCGAGCTCACTCCCACCGGCCCAGCCCCAGGAGCCGTTTCCGTATCGCCCGTGGAACTCAGCTCCGCGCGTGGCCGCGCGGCATCACTGCTGGCTGAGATTGCCGCCGCCCACGGTCAGCCGGTACCGGAGGATTACTACCGTTCCCTTGCGCGGCTGCCGGATTATCTCGCCGCTGCCTGGAACGTGCTGCGCCCGGTGGTGGGCGACGATCAGTACCAGGCACATGCCCGATCACTGGTCGCGCTCGCGGTGGAAGAGAGCGGCCGTTTGCCGCTTGCCCCTCACCTCCCTGCCGGCGCGCTCACCCCGCCGCAGCGTGATGAACTCATACCGGTGGTGGCGTTTTTTCAGCAACGGGTATTGCCCCAGACGCTGACTGACTGCGCTATCATCACCGCGCTGACGGATGGCCCGGAGCTCAGAGACCACGAGCCTTACGCCGTCTAGCCCCGCGATCATTTACCGGCGCGCCTTGTAACGGGCGGCGCGCCCTTCTACGCTCAAATGGCCAGCGCGGTAAGCAGGCAGGTAGGACGGTATGACGCGGGACCAAGTACGGCTGACGACCATGGTTTCGTGCGGCGGCTGAGCATCCAAGGCGGGCCCTGAGGCCCTGGCGCAGGTGCTGCGCCCTTTAAGCCGGTTGTTCAGTGCGGCATCCCACCCCGGCCTGCTCGTGGGCCTGGACCGGGCAGATGATGCCGCCGTCTATCGCCTTGCCCCTGACCTGGCGGTGGTGCAGACCGTAGACTTCTTTGCCCCGGTGGTGGACGATCCCTGGACGTACGGCGCGATCGCCGCCGTGAACGCGATGAGCGACGTATGGGCGATGGGTGGTGAGGTGCTATTCGCGCTCAACATCGCGGCGCTGCCTGATGATCTGGACCCTGAAGCCGCGGCGGCCATCTTCCGTGGCGGCGCTGAGATGGTAGCCCAGGCAGGTGCGGTCATCGCCGGCGGGCACACCGTGTATGACCGCGAGCCAAAGTACGGGCTATGCGTGACGGGCACCGTCCACCCTGAGCGAGTGATCACCAAGGCCGGCGCCCAGCCCGGTGACCTCTTGCTGCTCACCAAGCCACTAGGCTCCGGGCTGATCGTCACCGCCGCCCGAAACGGCCGGGCCGAGGCGATCTGGCTCAACAGCGCCATTGAATGGATGCTGCGCATGAACCGTCACCCCTCGCACCTGGCCGTCGCCGCCGGGGTCCATGCTATGACGGACATCACGGGCTTCGGGCTGCTGGGCCACGCGGACGAACTCGCCCGGCACAGCGGCGTTGGGCTGCGACTGCGGGCGGCATCCGTGCCGGCCATGGACGGTGCGCGCGCCTGCATCGATATGGGTGTAGGCACTGGCGGTGGGGAGCGCAATCGCGCATTCGTCGAGGAGCGCGTGCGCACCGCCGCCGGTGTAGACCCAACGGTCTTTGAATTGCTGTACGACCCACAAACATCCGGCGGCCTGCTGCTGAGCATCTCCCCGGCGGGCGCGGAGGAACTCGAAACCCGGTTCGCCGCCAGCGGGATGCCGCTGTGGCGGATCGGCGAGGTGCTACCCGGCGCCGGCATCGAGATAGTCGCGTGACCAGCGCCTGGGCGGATGATCCGGCGCCTCGCATCATCCGCCCGGTTCGTTGTTCGCCCCTTGCCCGAATGCGATACTCATGGGACACGGGGGAGGACGCATGGGCATCCACCACAATGCGCTGAT
>CAUJGQ010000151.1 GCA_963170165.1 Chloroflexota bacterium
GGCGGAAGGGATTCCTGCCCGGCAGGTATATGGTGGCCGGCCGGTGTATATGAACCCGGCAGTGCTGGCGCGGCGCACGCCCTGGGAGCGTGGCTGCCCCTTCACCTGCGCCGAGCACCCAACGGACCGTACTTACTACCCTGGCCTCTGCCCGACCAGCGAGGACCTGCTTGCCCGTTCCGTCGCCATCGCCACCGGACCGCGCATGACGGAGCAGGATATCGACGACGTGGTTCAGGCCGTGCGCAAAGTGGCAGCCGTACTGCTGTGACCCCGGGCGCGGATAGAGGAACCGCGGATGATTGATCTGATCATCGAGGCCGAACGGATTGTGACACCGGCCGGGGTACGCCGCGACGGGGCCGCGCTGGTAAGGCACGGCCGTGTCATCGCGGTTGGCGTTCCCCGTGAAGTCAATTCCTTGGCTGACGTGCGCGCGGATGTCCTACGAGGCGAGGTGCTGTTGCCGGGATTCATCGATTTGCACTGGCACGGCTACGGTGGCCACAGGCTGGATGACGGTCCGGAGCAAGCCCGCGCCGCCGTGCGGGCTGTGGCGGCGTCCGGCGTCACGACGGTGTATGCCGGGCTCGGTGCGGGCGCCACGCTCGACGCCATTGCAGCGACTGTCGCGGGAGCGGCGGCCGTGGTGGATTCGGACACCGGCGGCGCGCGCCTGGCCGGCCTGTTTCTGGAAGGGCCGTTCATCAGCCCGGAGAAGAAGGGCGCTTGGAACGCCGCCCATCTGCGATTGCCGTCCGTGGCGGAGGCGGAGCGCCTGTCGGCCGCTGCTAATGGCACGCTCCGCCGCGTCAACGTTGCCCCGGAGTTGCCAGGGGCGCCGGCTTTCATTCGCTGGTGTGTGGAACAGGGGATCGTCGTGTCGCTGGGCCACAGCAACGCCACGTACGAGCAGGCACTGGCCGCCGTAGAGATGGGTGCGGCCATTAGCAACCATACCTTCAACGCCATGTCCGGCCTGGATCACCGCAGCCCAGGTCTGGCCGGGGCGGCGCTTAGCTCTGATGGGCTGCTGGCCGAATTGATCCTGGACCGCGTGCATGTGCATCCGGCGGCGGCGCGGGCGCTGTATCGGGCGCGTGGTGCGGCGGGCGTCGCGCTGATCACCGACGGCTCGGCGCTGACGGGGATGGCGGACGGCACGTATTACCAGCTTGGCCGGACGGTGGCCGTCGCCGGCGGCGCTTGCCGGCTGCCGGACGGTACGCTCGCCGGTAGCACGTCACCATTCGACCGTAACCTGCGCCACGCTCGCGAAGACCTCACCGCCGATCTGGTGGCACTGGCCGCGATGACCAGCGGCAATGCCGCCCGCGCGATGGGGCTGGACAGCCACACCGGGCGGATCGCGCCGGGGATGGAGGCCGACCTCGTGCTGCTCGATGCAGAACTGAACGTGCGGGCGACGGTGGTGCGCGGGGTGGTCGTTTACCGTGCAGGCACGGAGGCCTGAATCTGCTGGTCAACCCGGCGCGCTGGCGACCAACGCTGAGCGCACACTATCCCACAGGTTGAGCACGCCGTCTGTGGGGTGTGGGGCCGGAACTGCAACCGCCAGACTGAGATAGCGACCTCCGGCGGCAGCCATCAGCCGCTCCGCCAGCATACGCTGCATGAACGATGCCAGTGCGTTGTCGGTCATCCCGTGCTCACTGGCAACGACCTGAATCTGCGGCAAGGTGTGGTTCTGGTCGCAGTACTGATACACCGCGCGCTCGGGACCGGTCAGCTCGGTTACACGGGGAGCGATGCCGTCGCGAGTATCGGTGATGGTGATCAACTCCGCGCCATCACACGCGGTCAGCGCACCCTCGCCGGCGTGCGCTGACCAGCGCTCCAGCGCCGGGATGGCCGGACCGAGAGCCTGCCGGGCATCGCCACCACCGGCGTAATCGAACTCGAAGTAGTAGGCCAGGCGCTGCAGATCGTCGTCGCCCAGACCGTAGATCAGCCGGTACGAGCGGTCCGGGCGGACGTTACGCAGGCCGTAGCGGGCGGAGCTGTCAAAGTAGGGGCTGAAGCGGTCCAGGCGGATAGGGCCAACACCACGCGGCGGATCGAGGTGATGGATGGCATCGAGGATGGCGGCGGTCTCGGCGTAGTCCTCCTCCGTCTCACCCGGGAAGCCGTACAGCAGGTTCCAAATCGGCGTGATGCCCGCTTCTTTGCACCATTTGAGCAGTTGCACGTTCTGTAGCGGCGTGGTGCCCTTGTCCATCAGATGCAGGACGTTGGTGCTGAAGCTCTCAATGCCGGGCTGGATGTCAGTGATGCCCGCCTCGGCCAGCAGCCGCACCTGCTCCTTGGTGAGGTTGGCCTTCACCTCGTAGACCAGGTTCACGTTCAACCCTAGCCCTTTGAGTGCCGGCAGGAACTCACGGAAGTACTTCATATCCATGATGTTATCCACCGCCTGCACGGTGGTGGCGGCGTAGCGGCGGCACAGCTCACGGATTTCCTCGATAGCGCGCGCTGGGCGCTTGGCACGGTACGCCAGCCCCAATCCGTTGAGACCGCAGAACGTACAGTGATGCTTTTCCCCCCACCAGCAGCCGCGCGAGGTCTCCACCAATACGGTGAAGTCCGGCAGATTGGGCCATAGCCGCCGCGCCGGCTCGACGTAATCGTCATAGTCCGGGTAGGGCAGGTCATCCAGGTGGCGTACACGCTCGGGGGCAAGCGCGACCGCGACGCTCTGCCCGTCGCGGCGGGCGATGACACCTGGGATTGCCGGCGCCGGGTCGTGATCCCGTAGCGCCTGCACCAGCCGGGGAAAGCTGACGTCCGCTTCGCCGCTGCACACGTAGTCCACGAACGGGAAGGAGCGGTGCAGTTGCAGCCCCATCTCGCCCTCACAGTTGGCCCCGCCGAAGACAATCGTCAGATGCGGATAGCGCTGCTTGAGCCGCTGCGCCAGCGCCAGCGCAGGCAGGTTCTGGTTGAACGTGCTGGTGAAGCCAACCACGTCGTATGACTGCCAGTCCACCGCGGCCAGGCACTCTTCCAGGAACGGCCCGGCTTCGGTTCGCGCCCGCTGATAGAGCGCCACCCGCTCCGGCGCCAGCCGAAAGCGCTCGGCCAGCATCGCCAGCCACTGCTGATCGTCTGCCTCGCGGCCGGCAAACAGGCAGCGGGCAAACACCCACTCCCCCACCAGCGCTTGCACCGGCGCCAGTTCTGCCACCTCGCCGTACGGCTGCCAGCCCAGCCGCTCGGCGAAGCGCATATTGAAGTACGCGACGCGCGCGGTCACGCCGATCCCGCCCAGGTGCGCCTTCAGTAGCCCCAGGCCGATGGAGGGCCGCAGGCTGGCGAACGGCATATTGATCAGCAGCACGTTCATGACCGCTCTCCTGCCGTTGCGCTCGTGGCCAGCGCCATCTGCAGCTTGCCCCATACGCCCAGCGTTTCGCTGATGCGGTCTGCCTCATAACGGGCCAGCGCATCCTGCACGATGGCAGACAGTTGACCTTCGCCCAGCACCAGCCGGCAGAGATGACAGGTGTAGGTATAGGTAGTCGGGAACCGGACCTCTGGGTAATAGCGCCGCACGATCTGTTCCAGTGCCGCGAAGCCGTGCTCGGTGATGATGCGGAACCACGCCTGCTGCTCTACACCGGCGCGCAGGCCGGCCAGCGCCGTTTCGCGGGCATCGCCCAGTCGCAGTGTCCGGTAATCGCCGCCTGCCGAGCAGCAGGGGTAGACCGAGCCATCGGTCTCGACCAGCAGCTGCTGTGGCGTCGGGCAGTGCGGGTTCTCACCGCTGCGGTCCTCCAGCAGCAGGCTCTCCGGCGGGATGAGGGCAGCCCGGCCGTTGGGCTGCACCGGCCCGTAGCCGACCTCTACGCCGGGCAACCCGTCCAGAAAGCCGCCGAGCAACTCCGCCGGCCCGCGCGACTCCCGCGTCTGGGAGCCAAGCACCGAGACCGGTAGTCCCAGATTGACCGCGGCGGTGATGCAGTTGCGGATGCGCTCCGGCGTCACCCACGGCTCGTGGAAGGAGTCGTAGCTGATGTTCACCAGTCGCAGCCCCACGCGCTGCAATTCGGCCAGCCGCTCCCGGGCGAACGCTTCGGACTTGCACCAGACGGCGCTGGTGATGGTGCTGTGTGGCATGCCCAGCTCGAAGGCTGTCTCGGCGATATCCCGCATCAAGCGGAAGCGGGTGAACGGCTCACCACCCGTGAACGCCAGCACCGACCGCGGATTGATGGCGTGCGCCTGGCGGACGTAGGAGCGGGCGTCGTCCAGATCCATGGCGGTGGTGCGCCACGGGCCGGACTCGACGCAGCAGTGCGCGCACTCCAACGGGCAGGTATCGGTGATGCGCAGGGCCAGATAGCTGAACTGCATGAACATATCCCTTGGGAACAGCGGGCAGGCGCGATCAAGACCGCTCCGCGGTGGCGGCAGCGGAGGAGCGTACTGCGGAGAACACCTGTTGCCAGACACCGGCTGTCAAGCGCGCGCTGTCAGCATCGAACCGGGCCAGTGCTCCGCGTACGGCTGCGGACAGCTCACCGGGGCCAAACACCTGTTTGCACAAGTCACACTCACCAATCGAGCGGCGCGGGAAGACGATGTCCGGGTCGTACTGCTGGACGATGCGCTCCAAGGTGCCGAAGCCGTCGCGGACGATGATGCGAAACCAGGACTGGCGCTCGGCGTGGGCGCGCAGCTCGGCCAGCGGGGTGAGGCGGGCAT
>CAUJGQ010000152.1 GCA_963170165.1 Chloroflexota bacterium
CCCGACGCACATCAGCCAGTCGCCGGCGTGCAGCGGCGCGGTGCCGAACGCGCGCTGCAGCGCCGGCGTGTAGACGACCGCGACCTGCAGCGCCACCGACAGCGCGACCGCGCCGAACAGCCGCGGGTTGTGGAACAGGCCGTGGAACGCCGAGGCGCGCGCCGACCGCGCGTTGAACGCGTTGAACAGCTGCGCCAGCACCAGCACGGTGAAGGCCGCCGTCCGCGCCTCGGTCAGCGTGGCCTCGCCCGCCACCAGCCCGCCGGGTAACCACAGGTCAAAGGTGAACAGCGTCACCGCCGCCATCACCAGCCCCACGGCCACGATGCCGGTCACCATCGGCCGGTCGATCACCCGGGCGCCGCTCCGGCGCGGCGGACGCGCCATCAGCCCCGGTGCGGGCGGGTTGACGCCCAGGGCGATGGCGGGCAGCGAGTCGGTGATCAGGTTGATCCACAGCAGGTGGGTGGCGAGGAACGGCACGGCAACGGCGCCATTGTCCCCGGCATCGAGGCCAATCACGCTGGCCAGCACGATGCCGAAGAACACCGTCAGCACCTCGCCCGCGTTGGAGGAGAGCAGGTAGCGCAGGAAGGTACGGATGTTGGCGAAGATCGCCCGTCCCTCGTGGACCGCTGCCACGATGGTGGCGAAGTTGTCATCGGTCAGGATCAGCCGCGCCGCCTCCTTGCTGACATCGGTGCCGGTGATGCCCATCGCCACCCCGATATCGGCGCGCTTGAGCGCAGGGGCGTCGTTCACCCCGTCGCCGGTCATCGCCACAACCTGGCCGCCCGTCTGCAGCGCCTCCACCAGGCCCAGCTTGTGCGTCGGCGCCACCCGCGCAAAGACGGACACCTCGGTAGCGGCGCGGCGCAGCGCCTCACCGTCCATTCCCTCCAGATCCGCGCCGGTCAGCACCCGGCCATCGGGCGGGATGATGCCGAGGTCGGTGGCGATCGCGGCGGCGGTGCGCGGGTGATCGCCGGTGATCATGATCACGCGGATGCCTGCGCCCCGTGCTTCGGCAATGGCGGCTGCGGCCTCCGACCGGGGCGGGTCGATGATGCCGGTGATGCCGAGCAGTGTCAGCTGCTCTTCCTGGTTGGGCGCGTCCGGTGGCGCCCCGGCCGGCAGCGGTTTCCACGCCACGGCCAGCGTCCGCAGCGCATCCGCGGCCAGCGCCTCGATGGCGGCAAGCCACTCTCGGCGGCGGTCCTCCGTCAGCGGGCGGGCGGCCCCGTCCCGCCACTCGGCGGAGCAGCGTGCCATCAGCACATCGGGCGCCCCCTTGGCGTACACTGCCGCGCCCGCTCCCGCGCGCACCACGACGCTCATCAGCTTGCGCTCGGCCGTGAAGGGGTTTTCGGCCAGCCGCTCTGCCTGGGGCGGGCCATCCGCCGATGCTTTGCGCTGCGCGGCGAGCAGTGCCCCTTCCGTGGGGTCACCCAGCACCGTCCAGCCTGCCGCCGTCTGCTCTAGCCGGGCGTTGCTGGCCAGCGCTGCCCCGGCCAGCAGCCGTACCACCTCCTCCCGTATGGGGCCCTCTGCCTGCACGTCACCCGCGGGCGCGTAGCCCGTGCCGGTCAGCCGGGCCGTACCCGAGGCAGTGACGGTGCAGGTGACCATCATCTCGTTGCGGGTGAGCGTGCCGGTCTTATCGGTGCCGATCACGGAGGCGGAGCCGAGTGTCTCCACGGCGGACAACTGCTTGACGATGGCGTTGCGGCCGGCCATGCGCTGGACGCCCAGAGCCAGTACCACCGACAAGATAGCGGGTAGCCCCTCCGGCACGGCTGCCACCGCCAGCGACACGCCGATCAGCAGCACATCCACCAGCTCGCCCCCGTCGCGGATGCCGTTGGTCAGCACGATCGTGGCGACGACGATCACCGCGATCACGCCGACCAGCAGGCCGAGCAACCGGCCGGCCCGTGCGATCTCCCGCTCCAGCGGCGCCGGTGGCTCCTGCTGCCGGGCCAGCATCCCGGCGATAGCGCCGATCTCGGTGGCCATGCCGGTGGCGGTGACCGCGGCGCGGCCATGGCCGGAGGCGGCGACCGTCCCCTTAAAGACGCTGTTGAGGCGGTCACCCAGGGCGGTGGTGGCGGGCAGCGGCGCGGCGTCTTTGAGAATGGGGGCACTCTCGCCGGTCAGGGCGGCCTCGGCGGTCTGGAGCGCAGCCGTATCGATCAGCCGGGCATCGGCGGCGATGGCGTCGCCCTCGCTCAGCAGCAGCAGATCGCCGGGGACGGCCTCGCGGGCGGCAATGCGCTGCTCGCGGCCGTCGCGCAGCACGGTGGCCTGCGCCTCGGTCATGCGCTGCAGCGCCGCCACCGCCTGTTCGGCCCGTGCTTCCTGTACCACGCCCAGCACGGCGTTGAGCACGACGATGGCGAGGATGACGAGCGGCTCCACCGGCACGCCCGCCGCGCCCTCCAGCAGCCACGCCACGGTGGCGATGGCGATGGCGAGCAGCAGCAGCAGCACCAGCGGCTCGGCGAACTGGGCCAGCAGCCGCCGCCACAGGGACACGGGCGGCTCCGAAACCAGCTCATTCGGCCCGGTTTCCGCCAGCCGACGGGCCGCCTCCGCGCTGGTCAGGCCGGTGGTGGGGTCGAGTCCCAGCGCGGCGGCCGTCTCGGCGGCGGTGCGCGCGTGCCAGGGCGTGGTATCCATGGTGAGCCTTCAGCGTTCAGCTCTCAGCTTCACGCTTTCGGCGGGCAATGGCGAGCGGCAGCGAGCAACGCGGTCCGTCTGTCGCGGCTCCACCGCGCGGCGGAGCGGGGCCCGAGCGGGCCGGCCGCACGCCGCGTACCGCTCTCAGGGAGGGCGCATGATTAACCGAACAGCACCACACCGGCGCGAATGCGCAGGCGCACGCCGCAGGCCGGAGCGGGGCAGCGCAACCGGGCAGCGCGGACGGGCCGGGCCAGCGGCAAGGGGGCGCCGCATCCCGGACACGCGGGCGCCGCGGCGACGGCAACGGGATGAACCGGGACCGCAACGGGCGTGTTCACGTGGGTGCTCCTCTACATACAGTACGAACGTGAGCGTAGCCCGGTTCACCTGAATGTTACCTCATCCGGTTGAAGTAGCTTGCTACCGGATGCGGGCTACCCGTCCGCTCGTCTCCTCCCTTGCGGTCGCCGCGCCGGGAGCTGGGGGCGCAACGGCCGCGGGGCCTGTGTCGTGATCATCGGTAGCGCGCTTGGTTTGTTACAGGGTGAAAGCCCCTGTTTGTCGTGTGGGGAAACACTGGACGATGCCGCACCGAAATTACCCGCGCCCCGGTCACTGCGCCATCATCGCGCTGCTGGCGCTCGTGGCCATCAGCATCCCCGCGGGCACGGCCGCGCAATCCATCACCGCCTATGGTGTCATGCCGGGCCAGGGATTGCCGCCCGCCCAGCGGTTCGCCATGCTACACCAGCTGGGCGCCACACACTACCGGCCACTCTCGGTCTTTCTGGACCGCGAGCCGCGCTGCGATGAGTGCCAGGCGGCGCAGGCGGCGGGGCTGGCACTGGTGCTGACGGTTCGCGCCGGCGGCGGCCCGCCCGGCGTGCCGGCGGACCCACCGGCCGATCTCGCCGCCTATCAAGCCGCGCTCGATGCGGTGCTGGCGCGGTATCCGCCGGCGGTGCTGGTAGTAGAAAACGAGCACAACAGCCGGGCGCTGTTCTACACCGGGTCGCCCGCGCAATATCTGGAGCAACTGGCGGCCGCTTGTGCGGTCGCGCATGGCCGGGGTATCCCCTGTACCGATGGCGGCATCACCAACGCCGGCATCAGTGCCCTGGTGACGCAGGCGTACTGGGACGCAGGCCGGCACGATGAGGCACTGCGGTATGCGCGGGCTACGCTCGCGCCGCTGCTGGGTCGCGATCTCGACACCGAGGACAGCCTGGCGTGGCTGCTGGCGCAGCAGGCGGAGGAGATTGCCCGGCTGCGCCAGTTCGTGGAGGGCTACGCTGCTGCCGGTGCGGACTACGTCAACTTCCACTGGTATCTGCCCGGTGACGTGCTGGGTGAGACGGTGGCATACCTGCGCCAAACCGCCGGCCTGCCCGTGCTGTCTAACGAGATCGGCCAGCGTAACGACAACCCGGAGCAGACAGCCTCCACACTGGCTGCTGCCCAGCGGGCGGGTGTCGCGATCGTTATCTGGTACTCCATCGACACGCCCGGTAGCGGCGCCCGCGCCCGCGCGCTGTGGGCGCCGGACGGTGAGTTGCGCGCCACGGGCCGCGCCTTCCTGGCGTGGGTGCACCGTTCTCCGGAGAGCGAATGATGGGCTGGGTGGCCGCGCGGCTTAGCAGGCGAGGTGGCCGGGGTGGCAGCGGGAACCAGCGCCGGGCGAGCGCTCGCGCGTCCGCTGGCCGGCGCCGGGCCGCGGGCCCCCGTGGCCGGGATGCGCATGGCCCCCGCCCGGCTCGCCCAGCCGGTCCACGGTCCGGGTGAGCCGGGCCAGCGCAGGGAGGATACGGCCGGTGATCGCCTCGGCGGTAGACAGTCCGGGGAGGGCGTGCGGGCGGTGAGCGATGACCTGCAAATAGCCGGAGATCGGGGCCAGCCCAGCACGGAGGGCAGCCTGCAATTCGCGCAGCTCGCGCCGGCGCTGGGCATCGGCGCGGCGCAGGGTGGCCACCTCGGTGCGCAAGGTCTCCAGCTCTGCCTTGGCGGCCGTTTCGGCGATGCACAGGCTGATGGCACGCGCGCCGCTCAGCGCTAGCGGCCGCACCGCCACCTGCCAATGGCACTCCTCGCCGTCACAGTGCACGCGATAGGCGTTGTGCTGCCACCGCTCACCCGCCGTGGCGCGCTCCAGCGCGTGGTGTACCTCGCCCGCCGCGGGTGGCAGCAAATCGGCAGCGGAACGCCCCAGCATCGCGCCGGGCGGGCGGCCCAGGAAGTTCCCGGCCGCCGGCGCAGCATACCGGCAGATCAGATCCGTATCGAACACCCACACGTGCACCGGCGCCTGCTGCAATACAGCGTCCCACATCGGTGGCGGCGTCATCATGGCCTCACTCATCGCTCGTACCTGGCAGTCATACGGCTCTGCGAAGAACCTGTCTCTTATCTGCACGGTAGCGCAGAAATGTCCCAGGTCCGCCCCCTACTGGTGCTATCTGTTCACCCGCTCAGCCCTACCGCCCGAGCGGTAGGAGCGGACGAGAGGCGGAGCAGGTGCGGGGCCCCTGCCCCCGCGTCACGGTGTGAGGCGGTTGAGGTCGCGGGGGAAGGTGGTGGCCAGGCGGACGTTGGGCAGGCCGAGCAGCTGCATGAGCAGGCGCTCGGAGCCGATGGCGAAGCCGCCGTGCGGGGGCATCCCGTGGCGGAACGTCTCCAAGTACGACGCGAAGGGCGCAGCCGGCAGCCCGGCCGCGGCCAGCGCAGCCAGGTAATCATCGTAGCGGTGCAGCCGCTGGCCGCCGGTCACCAGCTCTGTCCCGCGGAAGAGCAGGTCAAAGGAGTTGGAGTATTCCGGCCGCGCCGGGTCCGGGTGGGTGTAGAACGGCCGCTTGCGCATCGGGTAGCCGGTGACAAACAGGAAGTCGGTGCTGTGCTGCTCCTGCGCCCAGGCGCCCAACCAGCGCTCGTCCTGGGGTGACAGGTCGGGCTCACCGCGCACGTCCACGCCGTGCCGCCGGAAGATCAGCTCCTGTGCCTCGTGGAAGTGGATGGCCGGGATGACGGGCGGCACGACCGGTAGCGCCTTGGCTGCACCCAGCAACGCCAGCTCGGCGGCGTACTGCTGCTCCAGCCGTGCCAGGATGCCGGCCAGCACCTCGCGCAGCAGCGCCATCACCGTCGTGTGGTCCTGGATGAAGCCCATCTCCACATCGAGCGAGACGTACTCGTTCACGTGGCGGGTGGTGTCATGCGGCTCGGCGCGGAACACCGGCCCCACCTCAAATACCCGCTCGAACACCCCCACCATGATCTGCTTGTAGAACTGCGGGCTCTGGGCCAGATATGCCGGCCGGCCGAAGTAATCGATGGCGAAGACATTGGCGCCGCTCTCCGTCGCCGCCGCCACGATCTTCGGTGTCTGAATCTCGGTGAACCCGCGCACGGCGAGCGCCTCGCGGAAGCCGGCCATCACCCCCGCCGCCAACCGCAGCACCGCCCGCCGCGCCGGATGGCGGTTGGCGACCGTGGCGTGATCGAGCACCGTGGCCAGCGCCGCCCGCAGCTCGCGCTTGTTCAGCGAAACCGGCGGCGGCTCGCTCACCGGGACCAGCACGGTGATGCGCGGCTGCTGGATCTCCACCCCGCCGGGCGCCTGGGGCGCGGTCACCGCCTGCCCCTCCACAGCGATGACGCTTTCCATGCCCGCGCCCGCCTCCCGCAGCGGCGCGAGGGCAGCGTCGTCTTCTGCCACCGCCTGCACCAGCCCCCAGCCGTCGCGCACGACGACGAAGCTAACACCACCCATCCGCCGGAGCGCGTGCAGCCACCCCTGCACCCGCACCGGCTGTCCGGCCTGTCCCGCCACTTCGGTTGTCCAGATCCGCTCCATGTGCTGCCCTCCGAATCCGCTTTTCCGCCACACGCAAAACGCCCCCGTCCCCACCTGGGAGGACGAGGGCGCAATTGCGTCTGCTCGTGGTGCCACCACCCTTCGCGATGCCGCGCAGGCGCGGGATCGCCTCAGCGCGCGCTAACGGGCGCGTGTCCGGAGAGCGCTACTCGCGGCCGGCCGGCGCCCGGCGGCTTTCCCGCTCCCGGCTCGGGGGAGTCGATGCGGCGGGCCGGTGGCAGCGCTTGCAGCAGGCGCGCCGCTCTCTGAGACACCGGGTGGCCGCCGATCATGGCCCCGTCATCGCCGTTTCGTATGGTGTGGTGCCGTGCGCGCACCGTACCATGCGCCGCCGCCGCTGAACATGTACCACCGATGTGGCGCGCGGGGGGGACGATTGGTCTGGTACGCTACCCGCGTCCGGGTGATGGGGGAAGGGGATCGGGGCTGTTGCCGCTCCCACCCGAGGGGGAGGGGATGAACGACGGGCTGGTGATCGCGCTCAAGCTGCTGGCAGTGGTGGCGCTGGTGCTGGCCAACGGCTTCTTTGTCGCCTCCGAGTTTGCCCTCGTCGCCATTCGCCGCTCGCGCGTGGAGGAGATGGTCGCCACGGGGCAGCTCGGGGCTAAGGCGGTGCAGCGCGCCGTCCGCAACCTGGACCACTCCATCGCCGCCACGCAGCTCGGCATCACTCTCGCCAGCCTGGCGCTGGGCTGGCTGGGCGAACCCACCCTCGGTGGGCTGCTGGAAGGGGTACTAGGTCACGCGCCGGGCGGCCACACCCTCGCCGTCATTATCGCCTTCTCAATCATTACCACCCTGCACATTGTCCTGGGCGAGCTGACACCCAAGTCCATCGCCCTTCAGTACCCGGAGCGCACCTCCCTGGTCATCGCCAACCCGCTCGGCATCTTTGATGTCGTCTTCCGCCCCTTCATCGTGGTGCTCAACGGCACGGGCCGGGTGATGGTGCGGGCGCTGGGGCTGCACGCTCCCTCCGGCCACGAGCTGATCCACTCCGCCGCTGAGCTGAAGCTGCTGGTGGAGGCATCCGGCAAGGCGGGCGCGCTGGAGGAGTCCGAACGGGCGATCATCGGCCGCGCCTTCGACTTCGCCGATTTTGAGGCGCACGAGGTGATGGTGCCGCGTACCGAGGTCGTGTTCGTGGCGGCAGAGACGCCGGGACGCGAGGTGCTGCGCATCGCCCAGGAGGCGGGCTACAGCCGCTACCCGGTGTTCGATGGCACGCTCGACCACATCTCCGGCATGGTGCACGTCAAGGACCTGCTGCGCTCCGTGCTGGACGGCCGCATCGACACCGTGCAGGCGCGGGACCTGGTGCGCGAGGTGTTGTATGTGCCGGCCACGCTGGGGATGGACTCCGTGCTAGAGCAGATGCGCCGGCGCAACATCCGCATGGCAATCGTCGTCGATGAGTTCGGCGGTACCGCCGGCGTCGTGACGATGGAAAACGTCGTCGAGCGGCTGGTAGGGGCGCTGCGTGACGAGTTCGAGCAGGCCGAGCAGGAGATCCGCCGGGTGGACGACAACACCGTCGATCTTTCCGGCCTGACATTGATCACCGATGTCAACGCGCTGTGGGGCCTGGAGCTGGACACCAGCGACTTCGACACCATCGGCGGCTACGTCTTCGGCGCGCTCGGCCGCCTGCCGGAGCCCGGCGACCGGGTCCCCGCTGGCAGCTGGGATCTTGTTGTTGACCGGATGGACGGCCGCCGCGTGGACCGCCTGCGCCTGGTGCGTTCCGGCGCCGCGGAGGATGTCTCCGGCAGCGAGGATGCGATCCTCCGGAACGGCGCGTAGGCGCCGGTCTCCGGCACGCTGACCCTACTCCCCTGCCTGGTGCGGTGGCAACAGCAGCACGGGCAGGGCGGCGCGGACCAGGCGTTCGGCCATGCTGCCCAGCAGCCGCCGCGCCAGCGCTCCCCGCCCGTGGGTGGTCATCACTATCAGGTCGATGTCCTCCTCGCGGGCAAACCGTAGCAGTTCCTCCCGCGGCGCCCCGCGCAGCACGAAGCACTCGTGCCGCACGCCCTCGGTTGCGCGTTCCCACACCTGGTCTAGGTAATGCTCGGCCACCACGCCGGCGTGCTCATCCTGCCGGGTGAGCCCGGTGGCGTGGCTGTAGGGGACGGTGATAGGAGAAAGCCAGGGTTCGGCGCGCACCAGTGCCAGCCGCGCCCCCAGCGCCCGCGCCAGCTCGACCGCGGGGCACAAGGCGCTCTCCGCGGCAGCGGAGCCGTCCAGCGGCAGCATGATGTGACGGATGCGGGCGGGCTCCGTCGCCGCCGCGCCGCCCGGCACCACCAGCACCGGCCGGTGACCCAGCCGCAGCACGCGGTCGGCGGTGCCACCTAGCCGCGGGGCGAGAGCGCCGCCCTCGCCGTGGGCGGTCATCGCCACCATCCGGGCGCCCGTCTGCTCGGCGGCGGTGATGATCGCATCGGCGGGATCGCCGGTTACGGTAGCCGTGTCCACGTGGCAGCCGTGGCCCCGCAGCCGGGTGGCGGCCTGCTCGAGATACGTGGTGTGGGTGCGCAGCCGTCCGCCGTCAATCTCGGTGAGGATATCCTCCGGCAGATCAGCGAACGCCGCCGGGCGCGGCTCGACCACCGACAGGAGCGTGAGCGAAGCGGCGGTGGTACGGGCCAGCGTTTCGGCGTAGGGCAATACGGCTTCGGCCGCGGGGGAGGTATCGAGCGGGACGAGGATAACGGCGTGCTGCATCGCGGCCCCTCCGGGAGTGATGACTCCTTGCCTTCACTCTCGCGCGGAGGAGCGCGGCTGTCTGTCAGGCATTCAACGGCGTACCCTGCGGGGTGCGCGGTACCAGCATCCGGCATCTGGCAGCCGGGCGCGCGGTATCGCCCGGCAGGCCGCCCGCCGCTCCCTATCCGGTGTGCGTGTGCAGGCGGCCGTGACCGTGGCCGTGGACGAGCTGAACGAGGTGGCCGTGCTCGATGGTCATGGTCATGGGCGTGGCGGGGTTGGCGCGGCCGTTGGTGTGGCCGAGCAGGAAGATCTCGGCGTGCAGCCGCTCGGGGGCGAGTTCCAGCAGACCGAGCGTGCCGTGACGGGTGTCTTTGTGGTGGGGGAGGATGGGGGAGCCGGAGTTGATGATCGCCACACCGTCGCGGTGCTCCAGCCGCTCGAGGTGGGTATGGCCGGCGATCATGATATCGACGTGCTCACCGTGAAAGGCGCGCTCGCGCAGCACGTGGACGGGGCGGCTCTCCGGCGCGAGATTGTGCACCATGCCGATGCGCCAGCCGTGGATATCGAGGAACTGCACCGGCAACATGCGCGGGTCGTCAAAGCCGTCGTTGTTACCTTTGGCCACCACCACCGGCGCAAACTGTTCCAGCCAGTCCAGCACGGTGGGGGCGGTGACATCGCCGCCGTGCAGGATCAGGTCTACCGTGGCGAAGAACGCCGCCGATTCCGGCCCAAGCTCATCAAGCTGCCGGACCAGCGCCGGCAGATGGGTATCCGTCACAAGGCCAATGCGCATCTATCTACGCTAGCGAACGGCGGGGACAGGGGGAAGGGGGACCGGCCGCCGCCAGGCGCCCCCTTCGCCGGGCTCACACAAACAGCGGGGCCATGCCCTGCCGCTCCACCATCTCCTGCATCGCCGCATCGGTGGGGCGGGCGCCGGCCCGAGCAGCGGCATCCAGCACCTTGGGCAGCAGCCGCAGGTCACCGGCGGTGTTGAGGAAGACACCAGGGCGGCCCAGCACCCAGGCGACGGCGCGGTCGATGTCCGGCTGCTGCTGCAGCGGCTCGTACCAGGTGCGGAACGTTCGCTCCTTGTCGTTCCAGGGGCCAAGGGTGATGCCTTTGATCGTCTGGACGGCCACGCCGCGCGCCGCGCACAGCGCCGTCAGCGCCTCGAAGTCCGCCGCGTAGCGCGGGTTCTGCATCATCGTGATGTTGTACGGGCACAGCACCGCGTCGAACGGGAAGCGCTCCAGGCTGCGGGCGTGGCGCAGCGGGGCGTCAACGCCGTGGCCCGTGACGCCGATGAACCGCACCAGCCCGCGCTGGCGCGCCTCGACGGCCGCTGCCAGCGCGCCGTCTGGCCCCAGCGCCGCCTGCCACTCGGCCGCATCCACCAGGTTATGCAGCTGGATCAGGTCAATCTGCTGCACGCGCAGCCGCTCCAGCGAGCGTTCGATGGAGGCCTTCGCCTCGGCGTAGCGGCGTTCGCCGGTCTTTGTGGCGAGGAAGAAGCGATCGCGGTGGCGCTCCATCCACGGGCCGATGCGTAGCTCGGCGTCGCCATAGCTGGCGGCGGTGTCGATGTGGTTGACGCCGTGGCGCAGCAGGAGATCGAGCGCGGCGTCTGCCTCGTCCTGGGTGGCGCGGCTGAGTGCCGCCGCGCCGAAGATCGTGCGCGTGCTGTGGTGTCCGGTGGAGCCAAAGGCCAGGGTCGGGATCATCGCCGGTTCCTTTCGTTCGGCGGGGTGCGTTAGCCGCGGCGGGCATAGCCGCGGAAGGCGTCATGCGTCACCCAGCCGTAACCGTCCAGTTGCCACCAGATGACGCCGTCGAGCCCGACCGGCCCGTCGATAACGGCGACCGCGGTGTCATCGGAGACGCAGCCGAGCACGTCATCACCGTATCCCGGCGTGGCATGGGTTTCGGTGCACGCACCCGCGCTGTTGGTGCGCGCATCGCGGCCGGGCTGAGGCAGAAAGCCGCTGTTCTGGATAGCCATGGTGTTGACGTAGTGCCAGCCCTCGGCGTCTGCATACAGGTAGAAGAACATGGCCGCGCCGGTGGTAAAACCGTCGCCATACTCACTCACGCCGCCAAACACGATGGCCGCGTCCACGCCGTACGTCACCCGCTCGGAGATGCTGATGCATGCCGGGGTACCGTCCGGCGCGCTGTCGGGGCAGTCCCCCAAGCGCACGTCCCAGCCAGGGAAGTCCGCCTGGACGCCGTGGAAGGCGGCATCCCAGAGAGCGGCGTCTGCCACCTGCGCCGCCGCGGGGACAATGGAAAGCGCCAGCATGGCGGCAACGAGCACCACAAGCAGGCGGGGCATGGCTCATGCCTCCCGTTCGTCCTCGTCCAGCGCGTGGGCGCGGGCGCCTTCGGCCAGCGCGGCCAAGATGGTATCCACCAGCCGGCGGGCCGAAGCCGCGCTCAGCTCCACCGCCACGCGCTCCCCCGGCCCGCCGGCGCTGTTGACGAAATCGATGTTGAGCGCGTGGTCGAACGGGGCATGAACCGGGTGGTCATAGTAGACATGTGCCCGGTCCACCCGCATCCATCCCCGCGTCCCTTTGGCGCTGCCGGCGATGGCGGCGTGCTCGGTGATGTACGTACACATGGGGCGCTCCCTTCAGACGCGCGGCAGGCCGGCTCAGCGCAAATGCTGCTCGTAGAAGGCGAAGACCTTCTTCCAGGCGTCGGTGGCCTGCTCGGGGCGGTAGGCGGGGCGGTCCACCGCGAAGAAGCCGTGGCCGGCGCCGTCGTAGCGGTGGAACGTGTAGTTCTTGCCCAGCCGCTTGAGCTCCGCCTCGGTGCGATCCACCTGGTCTGGGGTGGGGTTGCGGTCCTCGTTGCCGAAGATGCCGAGCAACGGGCAGCCCAATTGCTCCGTCAGGTCGATGGGGGCGATGGGGCGCTGCTCGCTGAGCTGGCGCGGGTCATCCACCACCACGTTGCCGCCCCAGCAGTCTACGGCGGCGTCCAGCTCTGGCAGGCGGCAGGCGGCGAGATAGGCATGGCGGCCGCCGGAGCAAAAGCCGATGGTCCCCACCTTGCCGTTGGCGTACGGCTGCGCGCGGATATACGCCATCGCCCCGGCCAGGTCACCGATCACCTGGTCGTCGGCCACGCCGCCGGCGGCGCGCACGCGGGCAGCGACATCGTCTGGCTCGCCCGGCCCGGAGCGGTGGTAGAGGTTGGGATCAATGGCGGCGTAGCCGTGATGCGCCAGCTTGCGCGTCACCTCTTTGCACCACTCATCCCAACCCGGCATGTGGTGGATCACCGCCACTCCCGGAAACGGCCCCGGCCCCAGCGGCCGGGCATAGTACCCCTCGATCAGGTCACCATTGTGGCCGCGGAACGTCACCGTCTCCGCAAGCATCCCCTCGTACGGCATCGTGACCTCCGGTGTGATGTGCGTGGCGCGTATTGCGTCGGTGGCAGGCGGGCCTGCCGGTGGTGGCGTTGCACTGGTGCTGCCGCCCCCGCCGCTAGACCCGATACGGATGGGGGCCGAACTCCGCTTCATAGAACGGGGAGACCATGCCGCCGGGCGGGATGATGGCGTCGATGCGGGCGCGGTCCTCCGCCGTGATCGTGCTATCCAGCGCCTTGAGGTTGTCTTCCAGCTGCTCCATGGTGCGCGGGCCGATGATCGGGCTGGTGACGCCCGGCTGGGCCAGCACCCAGGCCAGCGCAAACTGAGAGAGGGTGACGCCCTTCTCGACGGCCAGCGGCTCGAGGCCCTCGATCACGTCCCAGATGTTGTCATTCATGCGCCGCTGCTGCATGGGGTTGCGCGCCACCCCGGCAAAACGGCTGTCCTCCGGCGGCGGCTGGTTGCGGCTGTACTTGCCGGTGAGCAGGCCGCCGGCCAGGGGGCTCCAGGGAATCGTGGCGATGCCGAAGGTGCGGGCCATCGGCAGTAATTCCCGTTCTACCCGCCGGTCCAAGAGGTTGTACGGCTGCTGCTCGCACACCGTCCGGTTGAGCCCGTATTCCTTGGATGCCCACAGCGACTCCACCACCTGCCAGGCGGCAAAGGTACTGGTGCCGAAGTAGCGGATCTTGCCGGCGCGCACCAGATCATCGAGGGCGCGCAGCGTCTCATCGATGGGGATATCCGGCTGCGGGCGGTGCAGCTGGTACAGGTCGATATAGTCGGTCTGCAGGCGGCGGAG
>CAUJGQ010000153.1 GCA_963170165.1 Chloroflexota bacterium
GGGTAGCCGGGCTGCCGCCCCATAGTCCCAAGCAGGCACGGCGCCTCTCCAGGGATGGGGGGCGTTGCAGCGGTATCCCCGGGCCGATTCGAACGGCCGACCTGCCGCTTAGGAGGCGGCTGCTCTATCCATCTGAGCTACGGGGACGGGCTGAAGGCGAAGGGCCCCGGCGTGACCGGGGCCCCTGATGCGTGGTGGAGATGAGGGGATTCGAACCCCTGACCTCTGCGATGCGAACGCAGCGCTCTCCCAATTGAGCTACATCCCCGCGGGCCTGCCCTTGGATCTTAGCGGCTGTTTCGGCGGTGCGTCAATCTGAGGGCGGGGCGCTGGCTCGCCGTTGGCGGCGGCTCTGGTGCCGCTTATAGCGCGGCGGCCGGGGGGGGCGCGCCTCTGGCAGCAGGCCGTCAATCAGTTCAACCGCGATCATCCCTTCGCCGAGGTCAACCTGTTTGACCACGTCGTCAATGTACGGGATAAGCACTTCGCCAAGCGGGCCATCGACCACGAACACGGAGTTGGGCCCTGGCTCCAGCACCTCGCGCACCGTGCCAAGCGTCTCTCCGCTGATGCTGCGCACTTCTAGCCCGGTGAGTTGGTGATGATAGAACTCACCCTCCGGCAATACCGTCAGCTCGGACTCGGCGATCTCTAGCAGCAATCCGCGGAGGTCTCCGGCCTCCTCCGGCGTGTTCACCCCTGCAAACTTGACATAGAGGGAACCGCTCCCTTCGCGGCTGTGCTCGATGCGCCGGTGACGGCCGTCGAGCCACAGCCGGGCACCCGGCCGGAAGCGTTCGGCGAAGTCGGTGAGCGGTTCGACCTTCACGTCGCCGTGAAGACCCCACGGCCGCAGCACCCGGCCGACGGCAATGAAACCTGCGCGCGGCTCGCGTTGCTCTGGCACGCCGTCGATCCTCAATGCAAGTGCCGGCGCGCTAGCCGATCTCCAGGTTGACGCGCACGCCTTCCTGCATGGCTGCGACCTTGATCAGGTTACGTAATGCGTGGGCGATCCGACCGTTCTTGCCGATGACCTTGCCCATGTCACCGCTGGCGACCTGCAGGTGCAGATTAACCCGCTCACCATGCCGCTGCTCGGTGACCTGCACCTGCTCCGGCTCGTCCACCAGGCCCTTGGCGATGTACTCGACGAAGTCCTTTAGCACGGCAACGTCTCCGGCAGATCGAGGACGGCAACTGTGCGCGATGGCGGCTTGGCCCGCCGGCACGCACGGTTGGTTTCGTTACTCGGCAGCAGCCACCGCGGCTTCCGCGCTGGTGGTGGGCAGCCCCTTACGCTTGAGCAGCTTGGTGGTGGTCTCTGAAGGTTGGGCGCCCTTGCGCAGCCAGTCGCGCAGCTTCGTCTCGTTGAGGTTGATGGTTGGCGGGTCGGTCATCGGGTCGTACAGCCCGAGGGTGTCCACAAAGTCGCCATCGCGCGGGGCGCGCGAGTCGGCCACTACCACGCGATAGGCGGGCTTCTTCTTCTTGCCAACACGCCGGAGCCGGATTCTGAGCATCGATTCCCTCATGTCTCGCTGAGATCGCCACAGCGGTCATTTCATGGCCGTCCGGCACCCCCTGGATGTTGCCGGAGGTGCGCCGTTCCCGACACAGCACAATGCGGCGGCTGTGTCCGGCCGCATATTGTCCACAGCGTAGCACACTCTCGCACAAGGGCGAACAGGCGTGGCTACCCGCGGAAACCGCCAAACATCCCGCCGAGGCCGCGACCGCGGGTGCTGGCCATCACCTTCATGACCTTCTTTGCTTCCTGGAACTGCTTGAGCAGCTGGTTGACGTCGTGCGGCTGCGTGCCGCTACCTTTGGCAATCCGGCGACGGCGAGCACCATTGATGATTTCCGGTCGCCGCCGCTCATCGGGCGTCATGGAATAGATGATCGCTTCGACCTGTTTGAAGAAGCCATCGTCCATGTCATCTACAGCTAGCTGCTTCTTGATCTGGCCGAAACCCGGGAGCATCGACACCAAGCTGCTCAGCGGCCCCATGCGCTTCACGCGCTGCAGCTGCTCAATGAAGTCCTCCAGGTCAAACTGCCCGGACTTCATTTTCTTCTCGAGCCCCTTGACGTCTTCCTCGCCGATGGCTGATTTGGCCTTGTCAATCAGCGTGAGGATGTCGCCCATGCCCAGGATGCGGGAGGCCATCCGGTCCGGGAAGAACGGCTCGATGGCGTCTGGCTTCTCGCCGACGCCCACGTATTTGATCGGCACCCCCACGACATGGCGGATGGAGAGCGCCGCACCGCCACGGGCGTCACCGTCCATCTTCGTCAGCACCATGCCGGAGATGCCGACGGCCTTGTTGAACTCCTCGGCAGCGCGGACGGCGTCCTGACCGGCCATCGCATCGGCCACGAACAGCACGTCATTCGGCTTCAGTTCGCGCCGCAGCTCCGCCACCTCGTCCATCATCTGCTGGTCGATATGCAGGCGGCCGGCCGTATCCAGGATGACCACGGTCGCACCGATGCGCCGGCCTTCTGCCAGCGCGTTGCGGGCAATCTGAAGCGGCTTGACGGCGACTCCTTCATCCCAGACCGGGATGTTCAGGCCACGCCCCAGCGTCCTGAGCTGTTCCACTGCGGCCGGCCGGTAGACGTCGCAGGCAACCAGCAGCGGTTTATCGCCGCGGCTCCTCAGATGGTAGGCCAGCTTCGAGGCCATCGTCGTCTTGCCGGAGCCTTGCAGGCCCACGAGCATGACGACCGTCGGTGGCTGTGCCGCGCGCTGGAGGTGGGCCGGCTCTTTGCCACCCAGGACTTCGATCAACTCCTCGTTGACGAGCGCGATCACTTGCTCGTGGGGTTTGAGCGCCCGATGCAGCTCGGCCCCTGTAATCCGCTCACGCACGCGGGCGACGAAGTCTTTGACGACCTTGAAGTTGACGTCCGCTTCGAGCAGCGCCAGCCGCACCTCCCGCATCGCATCGTCGATGTCCTTTTCGGTGAGCGTGCCATGGCTGCCGAGCCGGCCGAAGATGCCCTGGAGCTTGTCGGAGAGTGCTTCAAACATACGTTGCACCATCGTACCAGAATCCCGCGAGGGCTGTCGGGCGGGATGGCTGGCGCTTGGGGCTGTGCTAGAGTTGGGGACGCGACGCTTCGGAATCGGGTGTCCTGATGGCGCTACCGCCCCATGCCGTACCCGACGAGCGCTCCCCTTCGGGGAGCCAGCTGATGCACGATGCCATTACCGCGGCGGTTGAGGCCTGTGAGGACTTGCTCGGCGCAGACGCCATTGCTGTACTGCTGCCTGACCGTGGCCGGCTGCGGCCCGTGGCCCGGCGTGGCCTTACCGCCGCACAGGCGGCCGCGCTGGCCGCCATCATCCAGGAGGACCGCGCACCACCGTCGCTGGCAACCTGGCTTGGAGACGGTCCGGCGACGCTGGCTGGGTGGGCCGAGCCACTGGGCCTGAAACTGGCGATGGTACGCATGGACGGCGCGGGCATACCGCTGGCCGCACTGGTCGTGGGGGTGCGCGGTGCTGAACGGCCGGGAACAATGCTCCGTCATGGGACCGCCCTCGTGGCCGGCCAATTACAGGTCGGGCTGGCTGCGGCGCGGCGGGTCGTCGAGGTCGAGCGGAGGCAGACCCCGGAGCCGGACACGGCGCCCTCTGCCCAGATCGATCCGGTAGAGCGGATTACTGGGGCGCTGACCAGTGTGCTGAGGGTGACCGCCACCGCTCCGACGGTGTCTGCGGCCTGCGACGCGACGCTGCCCGTCTTGCTGGACGCGCTTCCAGGTGTAGATGTGGCGTTTGCCTGGGAACTGGCGGGCGGGGATGACCGGCTGCGGCGTGTGGCGCAGGCGGGAATGGCGCCGCGGCAGGCTGGCCCGGCGGATGTGATCACGCTGGATCAGCCGGCCGGCATCGCTCTCGCCGTGAAAGAGAATCGTGCAACGGTCTGGCGGGGCGACCTGGCGTTGTGGCCGCAACGCCTGCGCAACTTTGCTCGGCGGGGCAGCTACCAGACGGCTGCGCTGGCGCCGATGTACAGTGGCGGCCGGGTGGTGGGAGCGCTCTCGCTGTTTGCCCGCGCCGACCGTCCGTTCAGTACGACCGAGCTGGCATTTCTCACCACCGTCGGTGGACAGCTGGGCGGCCGCATCGACACGCTACGCGCCGGCGCCCTGGTGGAAGAGGAGCGCCGCGGACTGCGATCGGTAATTGAGACCCTGCCTGAGGGGCTGCTGCTGTATGACCGCGATGGCAAGTTGCGCCTGTTCAACCAGGCGGCCATGACACTCCTCAGTGGTGGCGCCATCGCTCCCACTCCGGCAGAACGTGGCGCGTTTGCGGTGCGGTCCCAGGCACAGCCGGATTTCCTGCCGGTGGCCCAGGTGCTGCGCGAGCAGCTTGGTCGGGAGGTGCGAGGCGCTGAGGTGACGTTGCGGCGGCCGGACGGGGCCGAGGTGCCGCTGCTGGTCAACACGGGGCGGCTTCATGCCGCCGACGGTGGTCTTGATGGCACGGTGGTAGTGTTCCAGGATATCTCCCAGCTCAAGGAGCTGGACCGGCTGAAGGACGACTTTGTCAACACGGTCTCCCACGAGCTCCGTACTCCAACGACCACGATCCGCGGTGGCGCGTTGACGCTGCTGCGGCGCGGGGACCGGCTGGATGAGGAGACGCGCCGGGTGTTGCTGCAAGATATCGCCGACGAGTCCGAGCGCCTGCATCACCTGGTGGAGGATCTGCTCAGCTTGTCACGCTCCAAGCGCGGGCTGCACCTGTCACCTGAGCCCCTGCGCCTGCACCGTTTGGTGAGCCGGGTGGTGATTGGTCTCGGTTCGCGCCTGGGTGGGGTGCCGCTGTCGGTCGATGTGCCGGCGGACCTGCCTCTGGCCGAGGCCGACCCGACGGCCGTGGAGCAGATCCTGCGCAATCTCATTGAGAACGCGGTGCGCCATTCGCCGCGCGCCGGACGGGTGGAGGTCACGGCCGCGCCGCACGAGGCCGGCGTCGTGGTCAGTGTGCTGGACCGCGGGGTGGGGCTGGCCGCGGACGAGCGGGAACGGGTGTTTGAGCCGTTCTATCGCTCGCCGAACGCGGTGGCGGCGGGCACCCAGGGAGCCGGGCTGGGCCTGGCTGTGTGCAGGCAATTAGTGGAAATGAGCGGCGGCCGCATCTGGGTGGAACCACGCCCGCGTGGCGGCACCATCGTGCGATTTACCTTGCCTGCTGCCGGCGACGTCGAATAGCGGCCCGCCGCACGGATTATAGGCGCCGGCGCCGCTACAATAGCGTGGTATCGCACACGGGTGTCACCGGCATGATGAAGTGGCTGCGCATTCTCGCGGGCGTGTTGATCAGCGCGCTGTTCCTCGGGCTCGCCCTGCGCAGTGTCGATCCCGGCGGGGTCTGGGGAGCGCTGCGTACCGCGAACTACTTGTGGCTGGCGCCGGCCGTGGCCGCGATCGTGCTTTCGATCATGTTGCGTGCGGTACGCTGGCGGCTGTTGTTCTATCCCGACACAGGCCTGCGCTACAGCTCCGTGTTTGGATCGCTCAATGTCGGCTATCTGGTGAACGACCTGCTGCCGCTGCGGCTGGGTGAGATTGTGCGCGCGTACCTGATCAGCCAGCAGGAGCGGTCGGTGAGCATGCCGCATGCTGTCTCCACGGTAGCGGTTGAGCGCGTGCTGGATATGGTGGTGACCCTTGCCTATCTCGCACTGCTGCTGCCGTTCGTGGACCTGCCCGCCGGCGCAGCCACGAAGGTCGAGCTCGTGGCCGTGCTGGCGGTGGCGGCGCTGCTGTTCATGCTGGTGTTGGGGGCGATGCCGGAGCGCACGCATCAGTTCGCCCGCATCGTGACCAGCCGCCTGCCGAACCGGGCCGGCGAGCGCCTGCACGACCTGATCGAGCACTTCTTGCGCGGTTTCGCCGTGCTGAGCGTGCCGCGCGTGGCTGGGCCGGTGGTTGCTCTGTCGTTCGTGCTGTGGGCACTGGCGGCGCTGGCGATGTGGTGTGTGCTGTTTGCCTTTGATCTGTGGCTGTCGCCCACGGCGCCGTTCTTCGTGCTGGCGCTGGTCAGCCTGTCGTTTGTGGTGCCGGCCGCTCCTGGGCATGTCGGTGTGTTCCACTGGACTGTGGTCCAGGCGCTGGCGCCGTTCAATGTGAACGAGGATGTGGCGGTGTCGTACGCCTTTGTGGCGCACGTAGTCGCCTTTGTGCCGCCGATGCTGCTGGGCGCGGGCTACCTGTGGCGGGCCGGTATCTCGTGGCACCGGCTGCTTGATTTCCGCCGTGCCGCCTCAGACGCGGAGCGCCGGCCGGCCGGCGTCGCCGATTAGCGCACTGCCAGGACACAGAGGTAGCGGGAGCCGGGACAAGCGCGCCCGCTCCCGCTTCGTTTGCCGGCAAACCCGCCGCTACAGACCCTTCTTCGCCAGGAAGTCACACAGGTCCGCAACGCGGCACGAGTAGCCCCACTCGTTGTCGTACCAGGAGATCACCTTCACCATGTTGCCGCCCATCACCATCGTGCTGGGGGCATCGACGATGGAGGAGCGTGAGTCACCACGGAAGTCCGACGACACCAGCTCGCGGGACTCGAAACCGAGGATGCCCTTCATTGATTCGCCGGCGGCCTCCGCTAGCGCCTCATTCACCTGCTCGACCGTCACGGACTTGTCCAGCGCGGCGTTCAGGTCCACGACGGAGACGGTAGGCGTGGGTACGCGGAAGGCGAGGCCGTCGAGCTTGCCCTTGAGCTCAGGCAGCACGAGCGAGACGGCCTCGGCGGCGCCGGTCGTAGTGGGGATGATGTTCTGGCCGGCCGCACGTGCCCGGCGCAGATCCTTGTGCACCTGGTCGAGGATGCGCTGATCGTTGGTGTAGGCATGCACGGTGGTCATGAACCCGTGCTGGATGCCAAAACTGTCGGACAGCACCTTGGCCACGGGGGCGATGCAGTTGGTGGTGCACGATGCGTTGGAGATCACGCTGTGGCGGGCCGGGTCGTATTTGTCGTCATTGACACCCAGGACGATGGTCAGATCTTCGCCTTTGGCGGGTGCGGAGATGATCACTTTCTTGGCGCCGCCCTGCTTGTGGGTGGCTGCTTTGTCGGCGTCAGTGAACAGGCCGGTGGACTCGACGACAATTTCCGCACCGACCTCGCTCCACGGGATCTTGCCCGGATCACGCTCTGCGTACACCTTGACGTCGCGGCCATTGATGCGGATTGAGCCGTTGCCCGCCTGGATATCGGCGTCGAAGATGCCGTAGGTGCTGTCGAACTTGAGCAGGTGGGCGTTCGTCTCGGTGTCTGTGAGGTCGTTGATGGCGACGACTTCGAGGGAGCCGCCGTGCCGTTCATAGATAGCCTTAAGGACCTGGCGGCCGATCCGGCCGAACCCGTTGATGCCGACCTTGGTGGGCATGCACTCTCTCCTGTCTGCGGTTGCTGCGGTCCGGGGTGCGGGCGGGCGGCGCGGGGATACGGTTGTGGTAAGCGCAGATGGGGCGCCTGGCCCCTCAATCCTAGCTTGCGGAGCCTGACAATCACTGTCAATCTATCCTCAGAGCAACAGCCGGCGAGGCGCGCCCGCCGCTTGACGGCGGAAGTTGCTCAGCAGCCAGCGTGGACCCAGATCGGTGTTCACCGGCTCGAACCGGCAGCGTGTTTGGCCACCGAGCGCATCGTCTACCTGACGGGCATACGCCTCTGCCCGAGACCGCCACTCGGTGGAGACATTGAATACTCCACCGCCATCACCGAACAGGCGCAGCTGCACGTCGCACAGCGCCAGCAACCAACCCAGCGTTAGCTGTGCCCAGCCAAAGTGGAACGCCTGATCGCCGAACGCCGGCTTGAGCGTCTGGCGGCTGGAGTCCGGCGCGGAGAGGGCCAGGCTGACGCCGATATGCGGCCGTGCCAGCTCGCTTACTCCGCGATAGACGAGGCTGAAGCGCGGGTCGGCGGCCACGGTAGAGCCGGCAAAGAACTGGCCCATGCCGGCATCTAGCGCCTTGTACGCGTCATCGGGGCGCAGGGTGGCGCTGAGCCACTCCTCGAAGACCGGAAGCTCCTCAGCGCGCAGTTGGGCGGCCGCGGCGATGCACTCGCACGCGGTACGCACCACTGGCGCACAGGAGCCATAGGCCGCGTTCAGGGCGAGGCCGGTCGCGTCGCTTATCCCAGCGAAGCCACGCGCACCGAGCAGCAGCGCGGCGGCCATCGCGTTCGTTCGGTAGCGGCTGTGCGCCGAGTCCTGAACCAAGCCGAGGATGAGGTTCATTCCCTCGTGCAGCAGGCGCAGATCCCCAGCGAGCTGGAAGCTCGTCTGACGGTGGGCGTCCAGGAGGTTAGCCGAAGCGCCCTCCGGCCGGCCCGGGAGGTCCCAGTGCTGCGGCATGATCACCGCCGACAACCGGGGGTATGTGGCCTCGCTCATGCGCGTCCCTCCCGGGATTAGCGGCGGATGTTGTAGAAGGCGGACCGCCCGGCATAGGTTGCGACCGGCCCGAGTTCCTCTTCGATCCGCAGTAGCCGGTTGTATTTGGCCACCCGCTCGCTGCGTGCCGGTGCGCCGGTCTTGATTTGTCCGGCGTTGAGGGCGACGGCCAGGTCTGCGATGGTCGTGTCCTCGGTCTCGCCGGAGCGATGCGAGACCACGGCGGTCCAGCCGGCGCGCTTGGCCATCTCAATCGCTTGCAGCGTCTCGGTCAGCGTGCCGATCTGGTTGAGCTTGATCAGGATGCTGTTGGCAGAACGTTCAGCGATGCCGCGGGCCAGCCGCTGTGTGTTGGTGACGAACAGGTCGTCACCCACCAGCTGCACGCGGTCGCCGATGGCGTGCGCCAGGCTGGACCACCCAGACCAGTCATCCTCGGCCATGCCGTCCTCGATGCTGACGATGGGGTAGGCATCCACCCACGATTGCCACAGCGCAGCCATCTCTGCGCTGCTCAGGCTGCGGCCTTCTTTGGGCAGGTGATAGCGGCCATCCTCATACAGCTCGGTGCTGGCCGGATCGAGCGCGATCAGCACATCTTCGCCCGGGCGATAGCCCGCCAGCTGGACAGCGTCGAGTACGACCTCCACGGCGTCTTTGTTGCCGGGGAGACTGGGGGCGAAGCCTCCCTCGTCGCCCACACCGGTGGCGAGTTTGCGGTCATGCAGCAGCTTCTTGAGCGCTTGGTAGATCTCGGCGCCCATGCGCAGACCTTCGGCGAAGCTGCCGGCGCCGGCTGGCATGACCATGAACTCCTGAAAGTCGGTGGAGTCCTCGGCGTGCTTGCCACCATTGAGGATGTTGAACATGGGTACCGGCAGCGTCACGCCGCCCGGACCGCCCAGGTACTTGTACAGCGGCAGGCCGCAGGCCGCGGCAGCGGCGTGGGCAACAGCCAGCGACACGCCGAGGACCGCGTTAGCGCCGAGCTTGCCCTTGTTCGGCGTGCCGTCCAGGGCGATCAGTGCGGCGTCGACCGCCGCCTGGTCAGTGGCGCGCATGCCCGTGATGGCATCGGCGATCTCGGTATTCGCGTGCTCGACCGCACCCAGTACACCTTTGCCGCCGTAGCGGCCGTTGTCGCCATCACGCAGCTCCACCGCTTCGTGTGCGCCGGTGCTGGCGCCGGATGGCACCGCCGCCCGTCCGCGGCTGCCGTCTTCGAGCTCGACATCGACCTCGATGGTGGGATTGCCGCGTGAGTCCAGGATCTCGCGGGCGTGGATGCCGGTGATGGCTGTGAACATCGCGCTCCCTCAAGCAGGTAGGTTAGTTGCCGTCCCGGGAGTACTCCCAGCGGTAGCGGTTCGTAAGATTGGTGCCATGGGTGGCGCCCGCGATGACGATCGCCGTGACTTCGCCCGCCCCCACGATGACATCGGCGGCACCCTCGGCGCTGACTTCGACGCGGCGTACAGACGGCACGCCGTTGACGCGGGTGATCGCCAGCACGAGATAGCGCTGCGGCAGCGGACCGGTAAGCCGCTGAAACCCCTCCGCGCCCCAGACACCGTCACTCTCGGCGGCGTCCGTCAGACCGATCTCGGGCACGGAGATATCGTCAATGGCCATGCCGGCCGCTACGGCCGACTCATCGGTGATGTATTCGAATCGCAGCAGCAACTTGCGGCCGGCGAACGGCGTCAGGTCCATCTCCTCGGAGACCCAGGCCGCCTCTCCACCGCCACCGCTGATGCCGGTGTAGCCCGAACCATAGGCCTGGCCGAGCGGGTCATAGTCGGTCGTGTGCTTGCCGATCAACGGCTTCCACGTGGCGCCGTTATCCACCGACGCCAGCACATAGCCGTAGTCATAGCCACGCTCGATGTCGAACCACAGCTTGAAACGGAGGGTGGCCGAGCGGACCGCAGTCAGGTCGATGGAGCGTGTGAGCAGCGTATCTGCGCTGTCGGCACGGCCGCTCCACCAGAAGCCACTGCCGGACGCCGGGTCAGGGGGCGCCGCTTTAATTGTGGCCGGGCCACGCAGCCGGAACAGCCCGTCTCGTTCTCCACCTTGAATCTCGTAGTACTCCGCACCGAACTGATTGAGCGTGGCGCTGCCGCTATCCGTTGCGCGCAAGCGGGTGATGGTGCGTACTCGCGTGTCCACACCGGGGTTGGCATAGCGACCCGCCGGCTCGGCGAGATAGCCCGTGGCCAGCCAGTCCGCGTAGACATCTTCAAAGCTGACGCCGTGTCCACCGTCCTGGAGGTAGCGCTCGACGGCGTTAACGCCGCGCAACTGTAACGAGGCCAGCGCGGCCAGTTGTTCGACGCCTCCGTAGTGGCGCAGCAAGTAGCGTAGGAAGGAGTGGGCAGCGCCATAGTGGGCGGCGTTGTTGCCGCTGACCGCCCAATCCGTCAGCTGCGTGCTTGGAGCGTCGCGCCATGAGCGGAGGCTGTTTTCCCCGCCACCAGCGATCTCATCGACGACCTCAGACAGACCTTCATTCAGCCAGGCATCGGCGTTGGGGTTGAGCCGGTGATGCACCAGGTGTTGCAGCTCATGGGCCACCAGCCCTGGGTAGGCGTCGGTTCCCGGCGGACCGGCGCGCAGGTCGATGTAGACCATCGCCCGTTCGTTTGACATCGGCTGAATTGCGCGCGGCAGCTGGTCGATGCCGGTGAAGTAGCCGCCGACGCCAGGCAGGCGCAGGTGGAGGATAGTGATGCGGGGGTCAGGGTTGACGGCGATTGGGGTTGGCTCGCCGGCGGTGCGCGCGACGGTGGGATAGACGACCTGCTCGAAGTCGCGCGCCGCCCGCTGCAGGTCGGCATCGGTGACGCTGGCGCTGTCCTGAACGTAGAAGTACGCGTGCTGCGAGACCGTGCGCAGGATTGCGGTGACCTGGAACGCACGTGGAGGGTCCGATTGCACAACCCAGAAGTCGCGCCGCTCGCCGGTCTGTTCCTCCCGAAAGGATGTGGCGGCCGGCGGTGCGGTGACGCCGCGGAGCCGGCGAGCGAGGTCGATGCGGTCCGTGGCGGGCGGCTCTGCCACCAGCAGCGAGGCCGGCGCGCGGGTTCCGGGCGCCGCCCGCCCGGGCACTGCGCCAGTGCGAGCGGTGGCAGTGGCGGTCATGCTGGGCGAGGGCGCCGGGCGATTGACGGACGAGACGGTGAGCGTGGGCGAGGCAGCGCCGGTGCCGCCCGTGCGGGTGTCGGTTCCGTCGTTGCAGCCGGCACAGGCCACGAAAAGGAAAAGGAGTAGGGCGGCGCTTCGCATCACGCCGCCCTGCCAGTGGGGTCTGCTACGCCGGGGAGGGCAATGGCGCTAGCGTGCCCGGGGGTGGGCCCGATCGTACACCTCACGCTGGTGGTCGGTGCCAACCTGGGTGTAGATCTGGGTCGTTGAGATATTGGCATGACCGAGCAGTTCCTGGACGTTGCGCAGGGGAGCCCCACCTCTGAGCATATGAGTGGCGAAGCTGTGCCGCAACGTATGCGGGGTGACGTGCTCGGGGATCTTCGCCGCTTCGGCGTAGGCTTTGAGGATCAGCCAGAAGCCCTGGCGGGTGAGCCGCTCGCCGCGGCGGTTGACAAAGAGCGCCTTCTCGCCACGCAGGCGCACCAGTACGTGCCGGCCATCGTGGAGATAGGCGTGCACGGACTCGGCGGCGTGGTCGTGAATCGGGATGGAGCGCTCTTTGGTGCCCTTGCCCACGCAGCGCACGTATGGGTGCTCAGAGTCCAGCACGATGGAGTCTACATCGAGCGAGACCAGCTCCGTCACGCGCATGCCCGTGGCATACAGGAGCTCGAGCATTGCCTTGTCACGCTTCGCCTCAGGGGTGTTGCGGCGAAGCGGCTGCTCAAGGAGCTCGTCGACCTGTTGCGGGCTGATGGGCTTGGGGAGGGACTTGCCGACCCTCGGGGAGGTGAGGGATTCGGTCGGGTCCTGCGGGATCAACCCTTCTGCGGTGAGGAAGCCGAAGAAGGACTTGACGGCGGCGATCTTGCGGGCCACCGTTGCTTCAGCGTACTTCTTACGCTGCAGGTCTAGCAGGTAGTCCAGAATCACGGGGCGGTCAATTGCTGTCCACCCCTTGGCTGCCCGGCGCGTGGCCGTGAAGCCGGCGAACTGCTGGATATCGTTCCGATAGGCCGCGATGGTATTCGATGACGATCCTTTCTCCACTGCTAAGAAATGCAGAAACTGGCCGACGCTGTCATCCATCCTGAGATGAGCCCTCCCGGGGAAAACCGGATAACCCGCGGCCACCAGAGCGCGGTCATGATACCACGGGCGGTGGTTCTGTCCACCGATCCATCCCCACTACCGTCTGTAAAATCTGGCAAGCCCCAATTGACACCAGAACACGTGTTCTGTACGATGGGAGGGTCGAAGGTAGACGAGAAAGATGCAGACGGGAGCGCGAGTGATGACCGAGAAGAACTTCGACCCGACCAAGTACCTGCGCAAGCTCAAGGGTAGCGACTACCTCGAGGTCAAGTGGCGCCTCCTGTGGCTGCGGACCGAGCACTCCGATGCGGTGATCCAGACCGAACTGGTACGGCTGGAGCTTAACCCGCCGATGGCGGTGTTCCGCGCGCATGTCTCTATCCCGGGTGGTGGCTCAGCCACCGGCTGGGGCCAGGAGGAGCGCGCCGACTTTGGCGACTTCCTGGAGAAGGCTGAGACCAAGGCGCTGGGCCGCGCTTTGGCGGCGTTGGGCTTTGGCACGCAATTCACTGAGGAGTTCGACTTCGCGGACGGCGACCCGAACCGCGTGGTGGACGCGCCAGTTGAACGCCCGCAGCCCCGAGCAGCGGCTGTTCGACCAGGCCAGACCAACGGCCACACTAACGGCGCCGCCGTCGCCACCAAGCCAGCCGTGGTCACGCTCAGTGGCGCGCACAGCCAAGGGAGGCCGGAGAACCGGCCGGTGCTGCCTGCCACGGAGCCGCAGATCAAGGCGATTTTCGCCATCGCCCGCGGCGCTCAGGCGATGGACGAGGCGGAGGTCGAGGCCAAGTGCCAGGAGCTCTACGGCGTATCACCCTCCGGCCTGACCCGCCGCCAGGCCTCGGAGTTCATTGACAGTCTGAAGGCTGGTGGCGCTAACTCGTAGCGCGCTCACCGGCCGGCGCGGTCGCAGGGCGGGATCTGCCTGTTGGGCTGCTCCCGCCCGCTGCGTTTGCCGTTATGGCCAGGCGCCCCGGCCGATCAGCGGAACGAAGCGGCAGGGGCCAAGATCCTCCCGGATGGTCCGGCCATCCGTGCCCTTGGTGATACGCATCAGCGTCTGCTCGTGGCGGCTGCCCACGGGGATAACCAGCCGGCCGCCGGCCGCCAGCTGGCCGAGCAGCGCCTCCGGCGCTTCCGGCGCGGCGGCGGCCACGAGGATCGCTTCATACGGGCCGCCTTCTGGGTAGCCCAGGATCTCTCCCGCCTGCCGTACCTCGACGTTGACGTAACCCAGCCGCGCCAGTATCGCCGCGGCGCGGGCAACCAGCTCGGGGATGCGCTCCACTGTCACCACCTCACGGGCCAGCTCTGCCAGCACCGCAGCCTGATAACCGGAGCCACTGCCCACTTCGAGTACCCGTTCCCTACCGGACAGTCGCAGGGCGGCGGTCATTGCGCCGACGATTTCGGGCTGGGAGATGGTCTGTCCGTGACCAATGGGCAAGGGGCGGTTCTCCCAGGCGAAGGGGCGAAGTTCAGGATCGACGAACTGATCGCGCGGTACGGCAGCCATCGCCTCGACGGTCCGCCGGTCTGGGATCGTGCCGCGCAGAAACCGCAGCAGCTCGTCGCGCGTGACCGGCCCGCTGGGCGAATCGAAGTCGTACGGATAGCCCATCCGTTGCTGCCTTTGACGCCTGCCTAGAGGGTACGCTTGAGCGACTCGGCCAGGGTGCGTGTCATCCCGGCCGTGGCGGCGATGTCATCAAGCGCCGCTTCGCGGATGCCTCGCACCGATCCGAACTTGCGCAGCAGCGCCCGCTTGCGCGCCGGGCCGATGCCGGGGATGTCATCAAGCCGTGAGGCAATGGTGCTCTTGGCGCGCACCTGCCGGTGATAGGTGACGGCGAAGCGATGTGCTTCGTCGCGCACCCGCTGCACCAGGTAGAGTGCCTGCGAGTTGCGTGGCAACACCACCGGTTCCGAGACATCCTTCAGCCACAACTCCTCGTTCTCCTTCGCCAGCCCGGCAACGGCGATGTTACCGGCGCCGGTATCACGCATCGCGTCCACAGCTGCCGCCAGTTGTGGCTTGCCGCCATCTACGATCACCAAATCGGGCAGGTCCGCCCAGGTGCGGTCTTGGCCGGCGTGCTCCGTGGCGGCTGCCTCAGCGTGCTCGCGGGCGCGCTTGAAGCGGCGGCGCAGCACCTCCGCCATGCTGGCGACGTCGTTTGCGCCGGCGACGGTCTTGATCTTGAACCGGCGGTACTGTGCCGGGAGCGGGTGGCCGTCCACAAACACGACCATGCTGGCCACAGGGCTGGCGCCCTGGATGTTCGAGTTGTCATAACACTCGATACGGCGGGGTGGCGCCGGCAGCCCCAACTCCTCCTGGAGCTCCTCCAGCGCGGCAGCGGTCTTGCCGCGGTCGGCCAGCCACTTGACGCGCATCATTTCCAGCGATTGCTTGGCGTTTTCGTTGGCCAGGTCAACCAGCTTCTTGCGCTCGCCGCGCTGAGGCACGGTGATCGCCACCTTCCGCCCGCGCTTCTGTGCTAGCCAGGTGGTGATCAGTAGGGCATCGGCCGGTGGCGCGGGCAGCAGGATATCGCGCGGGATGTACACGGCGGAGCCGTAGAACTGCTCAAGGAAGCTGCCGAGCACGCGGCGGTCGTCCTCGTCACGCACACCCTGCAGGGTGAAGTGATCGCGGCCGACGACTTTCGTGCCGCGCACGAAGAACACCTGCACGCAGGCTTCGTCGTCTGCCCGGGCCAGGCCGAACACGTCCATGTCCACCGGTTTGGTGGTTGCCATTTGCTGGCGCTCGGTGACGCGCCGGAGCGATTCAATTTGGTCGCGGTGCATGGCCGCCTGCTCGAAGTCAAAGTTCTCGGCGGCGGCCTCCATCTTGGCGGTCAGCTCCGTCACAACGTCGTCCGTGCGGCCGTCCAGGAACAGCATCACCTGGCGGATGACCTCGTCGTACTCCTCCTTGGTGCAGTACGAGGTGCATGGGGCGATGCAGCGTTTGATGTAGTAGTCGAGGCAGGGGCGCGGGTCATTGCCGGTGATCGTCTTGGTGCAGGAGCGCCAGGGGAACAGCTTTTTCACCAGGTCCAAGGTGGTGCGCACCGAGCCAGAGTTGGCATATGGACCGAAGTAGCGGGCGCCGTCTTCCTCTACCCGGCGGGTGATGTAGACCCGCGGCCAACGGTCGGTCAGGTCGATCTTGAGGTAGGGGTAGTGCTTGTCGTCTTTGAGGCGGATGTTGTAGTGCGGTTGGTACTGCTTGACCAGCGTCGACTCGAGAATCAGTGCCTCTTGCTCAGAGGTGGTGACGATGAACTCGAAGTCGACGATGTGCGCCACTAACTGGCGGGTCTTAGGCTCCAGCGATAGCGGCGAACCGAAGTACGACCGCACGCGATTACGCAGATTGACGGCCTTGCCGACATAGATGATCTCGCCCGCGGCGTCCTTCATCAGGTAGACGCCCGGGCGCTCCGGCAGCGCCCGTAATTGATCAGCGAAGCGCGGTGCAACCATACCAACCGGATCTTAGCAGAACCGGCCGCCGCCACGGTCCCTGACCAAGGGATCGTGACGGCGGCCGGGGTGCGACGGAGGTGGCGGGTTGCTAGTTTTCGTCCTCGTAGTACTCGGCGCCCAGGTGGGTGATCAGGTCTTCGCCCATCCAATGGCGCAGGGTGTTCTTCAGCTTGGTCTGCTGGATGAACAGGTCATGCTCAGGATAGAGCCCCTCGGCATGCTGCGGGCTCTTGAAGTAGAAGCTGAGCCACTCTTGGATGCCCTTTTGCCCGGCGCGGCCGGCCAGGTCCATGAAGAGGGCGAGATCCAGCACGATCGGCGCCGCCAGGATGCTGTCGCGGCAGAGGAAGTCCACCTTGATCTGCATTGGGTAGCCGAGCCAGCCGAAGATGTCGATGTTATCCCAACCCTCCTTGTTGTCACCGTGGGGCGGGTAGTAGTTGATCCGCACCTTGTGATAGAGGTCGGCATACAGTTCTGGGTAGGCTTCCGGCTGCAGCAGGTTCTCGAGCACGCCGAGCTTGCTCACTTCTTTCGAGCGGAAGGAATCCGGGTCGTCCAGCACCTCACCGTCGCGGTTGCCCAGGATGTTGGTGCTGAACCAGCCGCGGATACCCAACATCCGTGCCTTCAGACCGGGCGCCAGGATGGTCTTCATCAGTGTCTGGCCGGTCTTGAAGTCCTTGCCGCAGATGGGAACGCGGTTCTGATTGGCCAGCTCCAGCATCGCCGGGATATCCACCGTGAGGTTGGGCGCGCCATTGGCGAAAGGGATACCGAGCTTAAGGGCGGCGTACGCGTAAATCTGGCTGGGGGCGATGGCCGGGTCGCTGTTGCGTAGCCCTTGCTCGAACGCCTCCAAGCTCATGTGCACAGCCTGCGGCTCCTCGTAGACCTCGGTGCTGGCGCACCAGACGACGACCAGCCGGTCAAGCTGGTTCTCCGCCTGAAAGCGCTGCATGTCCTCCATCAACTGCCGGGCCAGATCCATCTTGGTCTCGCCCTGCTTGACATTGGGGCCGTCCAACCGGCGCACCCAGTTCTGGTCAAAGACGGCCGGCATCGGCCTGATCGCCTCCAGCTGTGCCTTCAATGGGAGAAGGTCCTTGGCCTGGAGCACGCCAGCTTTGCAGGCGGCCTCGAAGGCGTTATCCGGGAACGGGTCCCACCCGCCGAAGACGAGATCGTCCAGGCCGGCGAGCGGCACCATCTCCTTGATCAGCGGATTGCGGTTGTCCGTGCGCTTACCTAGCCGGATGTGGCCCATCTGGGTGAGCGAGCCGATGGGCATCGCTTGCCCCTGACGAATCGCGAGCACCCCGGCGTAGAACGTCGTGGCAACGGCGCCCATCCCCGGCGTCAGCACACCCAGCCGCCCGGTGGCGGGCGCGATGCGAGTCGAATCTGCCATGATGCTCTGCTCCTGCCGGCCCAGCCGGGCCATATGTGGTGTCCTCCCTCCCAGGGTACGGAGCAGGTTAACGGACAGACAGCTAATCTATGTTACCGTACGTATTAGGAGTAGTTATCCATGACGGACGGACGTGCAACCGCTGCGTCACCGCTCAATGTGCACTTCCAGCACCTCGCTTACCTGCGCGAGGCAGCACGGGCAGGTGGAGTGACGCGGGCGGCCGAGCGGCTGCACGTGACACAACCAGCGCTATCGCAGGCGCTGGCCGAGCTGGAGCGGCGGTTAGGGGTCGCGCTGTTTGAACGGGCGGGGCGCGGGCGGCGGCTGACGGTGGCGGGCGCGGAGGTGCTGGCCTTCGCCGAGCGGGTATTGACCGACGCGGAGGGACTTTCCCGGCTGCTGGCGGCGTACGGTCGCGGGCACGGTGGCGTGCTGCGGGCGGGGATGATCGACGCGGCCGGCATCTACCTGCTGCCGGAGGTGATCCGTGACTACCGCGCCGCCCTGCCGGATGTGGAGTTGCGGGTGTCGGTCGATACCAGCGGCGTGCTCTTGCGACGCCTGCGCGCCGGTGAGCTTGATCTGATCGTGGTGGTCGATGGTGGGGGTGAGCCGGACCTTGTCGCCGTCGAGATTGCGCGAGAACCGCTGCACTGGTATGCGCCGGTGGGCGATCAGGAGGAGCCTCAGTCTGCTCAGTGGGCGCTGTACCCCGAGGGCTCGCGCACGCGGCGGTTGATCGATGAGGGGTTTGCGCGCGCTGGGATTCGCCCAGTGGTGACGCTGGAGAGCGGAAACCCCGAGGTGCTGCGGCAGATGGCGGCACTGGGTCTGGGCTGGACGGTGCTGCCCGCGGCCGTGGTCGCCCCGGGCGATGTGGCGCTGCGGGTGGGGGCCCAGGTGGCAGAACGGCGGGTACATATCGCCTGGCGACGATCTGCGCCAGAGGACGCGCGCACGGCGGAGTTTGTGCGGCGGGCGGTGGCGTGGCGGGCGGGGCAAACGGCAAAGGCGGTGTCCGCAGACACCGCCCCTGGTACGCACGGCAGGACTTGAACCTGCGACCTCTACCTCCGCAGGGTAGCGCTCTATCCACTGAGCTACGTGCGCGCAAACCCCGATCCGCGGGGTGGTGCCGAAGGGGAGATTTGAACTCCCACGGGCTATTGCCCACTACACCCTGAATGTAGCGCGTCTGCCGGTTCCGCCACTTCGGCTGGTCGCCGGCCCTGGGGCCAGCGGGTGGGCGATACTGGACTCGAACCAGTGACCTCTTCGGTGTGAACGAAGCGCTCTAACCAGCTGAGCTAACCGCCCGGGACTGTACGGTGCTGGTAGCAGGGGAGGGATTTGAACCCCCGACCAAGGGCTTATGAGTCCCCTGCTCTGCCACTGAGCTACCCTGCCGTGCTCACCGAATATAGCAACGGCCCTGGGGAGTGTCAAACCAGAGGCGCTGTCGTGCGCTGAGGAGCGCGCTCGGCCGCGATTTCCCGTAAGCGTCCCGCTGGCTAAGATGGGTCCGCACCGGTGACGTGCTGCGCGCCGGAACTGCCCGTAGGAGGCCCCCCCGTGTCTGAGCGTGGCGCCATCCAGGACTATGCGAGCGGCCTGCGCGCGAGCCGGGCACCGGAAGATCGATGGCTGACGATCTATGAGGCGGCCGCGATGACGCTCCAGCATCCTGACACGGTGCGCCGCTGGGTGGCTGAGGGACTGGTGCACTGGGAGGACCGTGGCCGCCGCGGTGTGCGCATTCCCGAGAGCGAGGTTGAGCGGCTCGTGCACCGCCACTTCGTGGATGAGGGCCGCAATCCCGCAGACAAAGCCTTGTCATCGGAGCTACTGCCGCGTGGACGCACCGAGTCCCTTGCCGGTCCCGCTACTGACGCCGGCTGGCCGTTTGTCGCGCGTGCGGTAGCCAGCCCCTGAGCGTTGCCCCGCAAGTCAAGCGCCGGCGCTGCGTGCGCTGGCCCCCGCGCTAAAAGGGAACCTCGTGCGGCTCCCAGTAGGGGAAGGGATTCTCGTCTGACAGGACGGCCCGGCAGTGCGAGCAGACCTTGAGGTGGCATTCCGGGCAGCGCTGATCAATGGCAGCGATGACGGCGTCAAGCTCCTCGCTGCAGTCTGTACAGACGATCGACGCCTCGGACCAATCGAAGATGTAGCCGCAATCGAGGCAAATCGCCTCGGTGTCCGTCTCGCTCGGGCAGGGGCAGTCAGGAAAGAGATCCAGGTAGAACGTCTTGGTGAAGCGGGAGCGGCACTTCGGACACATGGGAGCGGTCCTCGGTCGGCGGCTATGTCGAGTGTACCGTTTTTCGATGGTGACCTGCCAGCGCTTCCCGTCGCGTTGACCGGCTTTTCTGCCGCTGCGTACAATCCGAACAGCGGCAACCGCACCTGCACGGGCGATTAGCTCAGCCGGCTAGAGCATCTCGCTTACACCGAGAGGGTCGGGGGTTCGAGTCCCTCATCGCCCACCATTCCGGGATGAT
>CAUJGQ010000154.1 GCA_963170165.1 Chloroflexota bacterium
CGGGGAAGCTAGACAACGCGCCCAAACAGGAGCGCGCCCAAGCGCCGTCTTGCCCGCGATGGGCGCGCCACCCGCACCGGCTGCCGCACCGCCTGCGCAGCTCGATGGCGCTCCTCGGCGCGGTGCGAGCGCCGCATCCGCTCATCATGATCAAGCTGGCCGGCCTCCGGCAACATCATTCGTAGCTGGTGCATCCTTCACTCCCCCACCTCTCAGCCGGCGGCTACCGGCAACCCGGCTAGGCTGGGCGCGGGCGGCGTAGCCCTGTCAGGAAGAACAGTCCACGCCGCTGGCTACGTTTGGTGTTGGACCGCGCCGCCGGTCCTCGGTCGCTCGCTTGGCGCGCGCGCTGCTCTGCGCGCCGGACACGCTGCTCGTGCTCCAATTGAAAGGCGATGAAGCTGGCGAGTTCGTTCATGGCGGACCTCCGATGCCTGCGGCACTCCGGCTGTCCCCAGTGTGCGGGCGCGGGCATGGCCGGCCACCGGCCGTCTGCACGGAATCAGAGCGGTCCGTTGGCGCACCGAACCACCCGGCCGATGGTATGGCGCGCTGATGGCCGCAGCGGCGGCCGGAACGGCCAGCGGTAGGGGATGGTTCAGCGATCCTCAACCCGCATCAGGAAGCCCGGACCGGCACCGCAATCGGGACACTGATTGGGGGCATCCGGCACACGGGTCAGCACACCGCAGATGGAGCAACTCCAGGCCGCTGGCTGGCCGTGGAGCTGGTCGAGCGGCGTCAGGTCCGGATCGGCAACATCGCGCACGAACATCACCAGATCATGACGGGTGCCGGCACGGTCGCGAACAAAAGCAGGCAGCCGGGCCACCTCGGTGAAGTCCAGGTCGCGCAGCAACCGCTGGGCAACCGCCTGCTCAACTGTCGCTTCGGCAACGATCTTCTCGATACCAAGACTGGGAGCGAGGTGCAGCACCTCCTCCAGCAGCAGCCGGCCCATCCCCCGGCCGCGCTGGGCGTGCGCGGTCACCACCCGCACCACACCGACATGGCGTGTCCAGGGCACATCCGACAAGTGCAGGGTGGCCTCGCCCATGACTGCGCCGTTGGCAACCGCGATCAGCGTCACCGTCTCGCCACGCTCGACCTCGCTCATCCAGGCAGCGATCTCCCGGCCACTGGTCGGGTCACGGCGCAAGAACAGCAGATCCGAGGCGGGCAGCGAGAGGAAGAAGGCATGCAGCGTATCGGCGTCGGTAGGAGTCATGCGCCGCAGCAGCATCGGCTCGCCACCGACTTCGATCTCGCGCGGCAACGTTGAAGCGACATGCCCGTGCACATCCTCGCTGTGACTATCCATGATGCTGCCTCCCGCGGCGGGCCATGCTGTAGCGCAGTTCAGCGCGTGATCGGCGCTGCTGTCAAGCCACGCACCTGGCATAGTGATGCGATATCCTACGCGCCACTACCACCGCCTACAGAGGTGTGTCATATGGCGGGAGATGAACAGGCCGTCCAGCTCTACAACGGTGTGGACCTCAACGGCTGGCAACACACCGGGCCGGGAGGGTTCACCGTCGAAGATGGCCTGCTGACCACACACGGCGGCATGGGCCTGCTGTGGTACACCCAGCGCACAGTCGGAGACGCTCTCGTGCGCGTGGTGTATCGCTGCGGCCGCTCAGACGACAACTCGGGGGTGTTCGTCCGCATCGACGGCCCGCCCGCTGACCCCTGGCACGCCGTCCATCACGGCCACGAGATTCAGATTCTCAACAACGGCGACGACTGGCACGCCACCGGCTGCGTGTACTCGATGACCGCGGTACAAGCCCGGCCGGAGCACCCACCGGGGCAGTGGAACACCATGGATATCTGGCTCGACGGCGAACGAATTGCCGTACAAATCAACGGCGTGCTGGTAACGGTCTACACCACCGGCCAGCCGGTACCCGAGCGCGTCAAGGATTACGAGCCGGAACGGGGCCGCAGACCGGCGCATGGTTACGTCGGCCTGCAGAACCACGACGGCCCCAGCCGCGTGCAGTTTCGTGAAGTCAGTATCCGGCCGTTACCCGGGTTACCCCAAGGAGCTGCCTCATGACCGAAGAACTCCTGCAATCGCGTGCGGGTGGCATTGTCACCCTCACCCTCAACCGGCCAGAGAAACGCAATGCCCTCAGCAGCACGCTGCTTGACGCGCTGGCAGACACGTTTGAGGAGTTAGAGCACGACCGCGACGCGCGCGTCATCGTCGTTCGTGGCGCAGGGCCGGCGTTTTGTTCCGGGCTCGACCTGCGCGAGATGCGATCACGCCAAGACGGAGGCGGTGATCCAGACACGCGTGTCGTCGAAGTGTTCCAGCGCATTGAGCGCAGCCGCCACCCGACGATCGCGGCGGTCCATGGCGATGCGCTGGCCGGTGGGTGCGAGCTGGCGCTGCACTGCGACCTGCGCGTCGCCTCAGAGGCAGCCCGTTTCGGGATGCCGCTGGCCAGGCTTGGCCTGGTGGTGCCCTTCGCCCTCGGCCAGAAGCTGGTGGAAGTCATCGGCCCGGCGCACACCAAGCACCTGCTTCTCACCGCCAGGCCGATCAGCGCGCGACGGGCATACGAAACCGGCATGGTGCATGAGCTGCTGACGCCGCCGGAGTTTGAAGAAGCGGTCGCGAATCTGGCTGCCACGGTCGCCGCCAACGCCCCCCTCTCGCTCAGCGGCATGAAGCTGGCGGTTCACCGCGCCATCGCCGCCCGCGAGGGCATCGCCCATGACGACATCGACACCCTCGTCAACCAGGCCCGACGCAGCGCCGACTCCCGCGAGGGTGTGCAGGCGACGCTGGAGCGGCGTGCACCGCACTTCCGGGGCGAGTAGCCACCTGCCTGAGTGAGGTCAACCCACGATGAGCAACCCGCTGTCCCTGGCCGCCTGGTCACTGCACCGGGCCTTCTTCACTGGTGAGACCGACCAACTGGGGATGCTGCGCACGACGGCCGAGCTGGGTTTCACCGGCTTCGAGCTGGTCAATACTTTCTTCCCGTCTCCCCAGTACCGCTATCTCCAGAAGCTGCGCGCGGAGGCTGATGGCCTGGGCGTCCGGCTGCTGTTGATCATGTGCGACGCCGAGGGCGATATGGCAGCCGCCGACCGTGCCGAGCGGATGCAGGCCGCCCGCAACCACCGCCGCTGGGTCGATATCGCGGCGGTGCTCGGCTGCCACGCTATCCGCGTGAACGTCCGAGGCGACGAGCAGGATCGAGCGGCGATGCGCGAGCGCGCGGCCGAATCACTGTCCGCACTGCTGGCCTATGCGGCCGGTGAGGTGCGTGTCGTGCTGGAGAACCACGGCGGTCCCTCCTCTGATCCCGAGTGGTTGCTGTCCCTGATTCGTTACGTCAATGACCCGCACCTGGGCACGCTCCCGGATTTTGGCAACTTCCCAGCGGACGTCGACCGCTACCAGGCGGTCGAGCGGCTGATGCCGCTGGCACCCGCTGTCAGCGCCAAGTGCTATGACTTTGACGAGGTAGGGGAGGAGACCCGGATCGACTTCGCCCGCATGATGCGCATCGTGCGCGCGGCCGGCTACCGCGGACATGTGGGGGTCGAGTATGAGGGCACACGCCTGCCGGAGATTGAAGGGATCCGCCGGGCAAAGGCGTTGCTGGAGCGCGTGTAGGCCGGGGAGGACCTGTTCGTGACGAATCTCAAAGTCGCAATCATCGGCGCCGGGTTCATCACGCGCATCGGTCACCTACCCGGCTACGCGGCAGCCGGCGGTGTCGATGTCGTGCTTTGCGATATGCGGCCCGAACGCGCCGAGGCGCTGGCGGCACAATACGCATGCGTGACCAAGGTATACAGCGACTGGCGGCAAATGCTGGAACACGAGCGGCCCGCGCTCGTCTCCGTGTGCTTGCACAATCAGTTGCACGAGGAAGCGGCCATCACGGCGCTGGAGGGGGGCGCGCACGTCTTATGCGAGAAGCCGGTCGCGCCGTCGGTCGCGGCGGCCGAGCGGATGTTCGCCGCGGCACAGCGAGCCGGCCGGGTGCTGATGGCGGCCCAGAACTTCCGCTGGAGCCCGGCCACCATGGCGATTAAGGCTGCAGTCGACCGGGGTGAACTCGGCGATATCTACTACGCCGAGGCAACTGCGCTTCGCCGTCTGGGCATCCCCACGTGGGGAGACTTCCACCAGCAACGCTACTCCGCCGGCGGGCCGCTGTTTGACATCGGCGTGCATATGCTGGATCAGACGCTGTGGATGATGGGCAACCCGGCAGCCGTCACGGTATCGGCTGTCACGGAACGCCGCTTTGGCGACCGGCCCGACATCGCGGCGGTGCGTGGTGGCGCGTGGGACCCAGCAGCGTTCGACGTGGAGGACTTCGCTGCCGCATTTATCCGGCTGGCGGGCAGCCGCAGCATCGTCCTGCGCGCGTCATGGGCCGCCCACCTGGAGATGACGCAGCTGATGTGCACCCGGCTGGTCGGGACAGAGGCCGGCGCCACAACCGAGCCACCGGCCATCTATCGCCTGCGTGACGGCCAGCCCACGGAGGAGCGGTTTACCAACCTGCCCCAAAACCGTTCGTACGAACTGGAGATCGCCCACTTCCTGGCTGTTGCTCGCGGCGAGATTGCGCCGTTGGTGCGTGAGGAGGAGACGATGAACGTCCAGCGCATCCTCAATGCCGCCTATGCCAGCGCCGCCCTGGGGCGCGAGGTGACCATCGAGCCGTAGCGCAGCCGGACGTGCATCAGAGCTGTGAGCGCCCCCGCAGACTGGCAGCGGCGGCCACGGCACCGGCCCCTAGACTCGCGTCCCCGGCCAGGCGCCACGCGCCACGGCGGGCACGAACCGCTCGAGCTCCGGCTCGGGGAAGCGCACGGTTGTGCCTCGCTCCGCTGACAGGTAGCAGGCCATCAACACCTCAGTGACCGCCAGGCCGTCCTCCCAGGTTTCGGCGGGGGGCTCACCGGCAAGGAACGCTTGCACCATATGCCGGTTCTCGCCGGTATAGCCGTAGGTCGTTGGCTCATCCGCCACCACCGGCATCAGGCCTTGCTCGGCGTTCTGCTTCTCGACCAGGTCCTCTCCGCCGGAGCCGCGCACCCGGCGTGAGAGGAACACCGACAGGTCACTGTGCAACGTGTCCACCTGCATCGAGTACTCCGGCCCCAACAACTCCATCCGCAAACGTAGCCCCGGCCCGACGAATCCCCAGGAAGTCGTCGCCTCGATCACGACCGGCTGCCCATCCGTGGTTGCCAGCGTCACCATCGCGCGGGCGAAGTCCTCGGCCGGGGCCGCACGATAGTCGATATCGCCGCCCATGGCGCCGGCAAGCTCCGAGGCGTACCGAGGACGGCTCCACTTGAGCGAGGCGATCTGGGCGCTGACCTCCCGCACCGCCAGTGCGCCGCGCAACTCGTCCGGTGCGGTCAGAAGCGACCGTGCCGCTTCATAGGAGTGGCACAGCATATCGTTCAGTACGCCACCGCCCTGACGGATGCCCGACCAGAACCACGGCATATGTGGCCCGCTGTGTTCCTCCGCGGCGCGGGCGAGGTACGGCCGCCCGGCGGCCGGCACGCCGCGCCGCCAGATAATCTCGCGGCCACGCACCACGCTGGGCGCGAACACCTGGTTTTCCAGGTACCCATGGTTGAGCCCAGCCGAGCGGACCAGATCCAGCATCCGGCGCGCTTCTGCCACCGTTCGGGCGAGCGGCTTCTCACAGGCGACACCCAGCAGCCGTGCACCGCCGCGCACCGCGTCAACCAGGTCCTCCACCACGGCCAGCCGCGCATCGTTCGGCACGCAGATCCAGACGGCATCCACATCAGGGTCCATGGCCAGTTCACGGATGGAGGAGTGCACCTTCGGCCGGCCCACACCCAGGCCGGCGGCCAGTGCCGCTGCCTCATCGGCGTGGGCACGTGTGGGGCTGGCAATCGCTGTCACGTCGGCGTCGCGGACACCCAGCATACTCTGGATATGGAATCGTGCGACGAACCCCGCGCCGGCAAAGCCAATGCCTAGCCGCCCAGCCGCCATGGCGCACCCCCTCGCTATCGCGAGCAGGATACGACGTCGGGCAGCCACCGGGACACCCAGCAATCATGCTGCCGCGCGGCCGCTGCTGCCTGGCTCATGCCATGGATACCCGCGGCATCGGGCCGTCGATGTCTTGGGCCGGGTGCGGGTTCGGCGCCGCGAGTTCGGGACGAGAAGACAGCACCTTGAAGAAAGCGTCCAGCACGTCGGGGTCGAACTGCGTTCCCCGGCCCCGCTCCATCTCCTGATAGACAGCGTCGACATCCATGGGCTTGCGATACGATCGGTGCGAGGTCATCGCATCCCAAGAGTCGCACACAGCCAGCACGCGTGCTCCCTCGGGAATCTGTGTGCCGGCGAGGCCGCGCGGATAACCCTGTCCATCCCAGCGCTCGTGATGGGCGAGTACCAGGTCGCGGCCACGGGCGAACTGCGGGAACTTCGCCACCAGCTGGGCGCCGATCTCCGGGTGCCGGCGCATCTCCGCCCACTGCGGATCGCTCAGTGACGTGGGGCTGAGCAGCACCGTGGACTTGATGCCGATTTTGCCGACGTCGTGCACCCGCGCCGCCAGCGCGATCGTCTCGACGAGGTCAGGCGGTAGTCCCAACGCTTCGGCTGTTGCCCGGGAGAGCACGGCTACCCGTCGTGAGTGCTCAAAGGTGTAGTGATCCCGCATATCGACGATATCGGCGAGCTCCTCCAGCGCCTCCTTGGTCTGTGCCCGCAGCGCCACACCGTCACGTAGCGACCGATAGACCACGAACGATGGCACCGCCAGCAGGCCGGCCGCCCAGGGGTAGTCCATACTGATCCCGGCCACGAGCAAGCCCAGCAGGAACAGCGCTCCCTCCTGTGGCATGTCGAACCGGCGCCGTTCCCAGAAGTTCGGCAGCGGTGAGCGCTTGAGCTGGACGCCGACGACCAGGTCGACCAACAGCTCGTTGACCGCGTACATCGCCAGTGCGGTCAGCGGCGCGCCCCATAGCCAGGCTCCGGGGCGCAGGCTGTCAAGGAACTGCGTACCGGTGGACAGCCGAAAGATGGCCGCTCCCGCCCCCACGCGCAGGACGCTCTCGGCCACCGCGAAGGTGGTCTGACGCCATGTCCCAGGTCGCAGCATGGCGGCAACCGCCACGGCGATCGCCGCGCACGCCATGGCCGTTGGGGCGGGCAACAACAGCGTCACCGCGAACATTGGCGCCGTAGCGACACCGATCTTGATCTTCGGTGCGAGATGAACGGGATACAGCCGCGCTGCGACGACCAGCGCGCCAAGCAGCGCGGCCAGCATTGCCTGTCCGGCTGTCAGCGCCAGGGGAGTGACCGCGACGGACATCACAAAACACAGCAATGCCGCCCCAGCCAGGCCGAGGACCATTATCGAAAGTCGCAGTGGCGGGTTTCGCATGGGCCGCTGATCCTCGCCGCCGTTCCGGCTGCTTGCTGATGCGTTACGGTACACGGAACCGGATGGTAATGGGGCGCTCGGTGTCGCCTGTAGCGATTACCGGCTGCTGACCCAGCTGGCTGACGGTGACGCGCGCTGGCAGGTGTTTTTCGGATTCAAAGGTGACCACAGCCAGCGCCTGCACCGGCTGGCCCTGCCGCCATGGTACGTCGACTGCCTCGAATCGTACCTTCTCTTTGAAGTACTTGTTGGTCATCCCTAGCTTCTTTACCTTGACACCTTTCGGCACGTAGATAGTCGTGACCGCCTCTTTGACATGCTTGGTCACGAGGATTGGATCGTCCTGCACCCCAATGAGGATATTGACGACGCTCCCGTTGATTTCGACGATAGGGTCGTCCTCACACCAGACGACGTCCGCCCGGGCCGCCGCCGGCGACTGCAGGCCGGCCACAAGTGCGGCCAGGAGGGCGATCAGCGTCATCGATAGCAGCTTACGCATGATGATCAGCCTCGTTCAGAAGTAGCTCCGGCCGCTGATGTTGCCGGAGGCGATGCAACGTTGCCGGTATCGTGCAGTGAGGCGGGCTGGGGGAGAACCGCCGTGTGCGAGTGCGCCCCCGTCGGGGCCGCCGGACCGGGCCCAGGGCGGTGGGTGTGCGGTTTCCGGGGAGAAGGACCGCAGCACTGCGCACTCTGGGTTGTTCATACGCCGAACCACTGCGCACCGTCAAGCGCGGCATGACCCGCGGCCACACACTCCTGCTCTCACCCAGAACGCTCGGATACGGCATCTCCCGGCTACGCGTTCCGCGTCTCCACACGAATGCTCTGTTCATCGGCATCATCCTACGGTCGCATCAGCGCTCACGATAGATCGGTTAGGTGACTTTTAGGTTTCGCACTATCTGGTCAGTGTTACGTCTCCCAGCCAAGGAGGGTGAACGCCCGCTCCACGTTGACCAAAGACGAGCACTGCGCCCCGCAGGTAGGATACGGGGGAGGCGATCACCGCCAGCCGAGGAGGGGATGTGCTCGAAGGCACGCCGCTGACACTGGTAGGACACGATGCGGTGGCAGTGCCCACCATGCTTGCCGTGCGAACCGGCCGCGCGGCGCACGCGTATCTGGTCTCCGGCCCGGCACACACCGGCAAGAGCACGCTAGCACGGCTGCTGGCAGCGGCTGCCGTTTGCCTCGATGACGCTGCGCCCTGCGGCCGGTGCTCGGCATGCCACCGTGTCGCGCAGGGCGTCCACCCCGATGTCGAGACCCTCCGCCCCGGGGGCGTGTGTGACAGTAGCGACCACGACCACAGCACCGATCGCTCGCGCGACATCCGGATCTGCCAAGTGCGCCGCGTTGAGCGCCTGCTGAGCCTCTCGCCATATGAGGGCCGGTGTCGGGTGCTGATCTTCGACCCGGCGGATGCGCTCAACAGCCAATCGGCGGATGCGTTCCTGAAGACGCTCGAAGAGCCCCCACCACGCTCGCTGATGATGCTCGTGACGGCGGAGCCGGGCCTGTTGAGCGATACGATCCGATCGCGCTGTCGTGCGCTGACACTTTCACGGGTTTCCGAAGAGGCAATCCGGCAGGTGCTGATCGCCACAGGCGGGATCGACGCGGATCGCGCCGCGGTGCTGGCACGTCTGGCCGGAGGCAGAGCAGGGTGGGCGCTGACTGCCGCCCGCGCACCCGACTTCCTCACGCAGCGCGCCCGGAGGCTTGATGAGGCGGTGACGCTGGCACGGGCCGGCCGGGTAGAGCGCCTGGCAGCGGCCGAACGGCTGGCGGCAGTGTTTACCCGTAACCGTGACGAAGTCTCCGCGACGCTCTCAACCTGGGTAGACTGGTGGCGTGATGTGCTGCTGATGGCCGCCGGGGTTCCGGCAGGTATGGTGAATACCGACAGGCAGGACGAGATTGAAGCCGCGGCCGGAGCGAGCAGGGCCGCCGGGGCGTGGCGGGCACTCGTGGCCCTGCGACAGGCTCGGCAAGACCTGGAGTCCAACGTGAGTCCCCGCCTGGCACTCGACGCACTGATGCTTGGCCTGCCGCTTTTACCGAGAGGAGTCACGTGAGCCGCGCCACGTGCCAGGAATGGCCAGGCGTCTGCGCCCACACCGCTATGCACAGAGTGATCGGCGTCCGCTTCCAGGAAGCGTCGAAGCTGTACTACTTCTCGCCTGAGGGCTTCGAGCATCTCACCTCCGGTGAATACGTTGTGGTCGATACCAGCCGCGGGCCGGAACTGGCTCGGGTGGTGATCCCCGCCGGAAACGTCGTCACGGCCGAGCTGACCGAGCCGCTCAAGCCCATCGCCCGCATGGCCTACAGCGAAGACCTCGACCAGGTGGCCAAGCTGAAAGAACGCGCCCGCCACGACCTCGGCGTCGTGCGTCGCATCGCGCGGGCCCGTGACTTGCCCATGAAAGTGGTCAACGCCTCGTATAACCTGGATGGCTCCCGCCTGTCGGTGTTCTTCACCTCGGAGAGCCGCGTTGACTTCCGCGATCTGTTGCGCGAGCTGGGCCAGGCGCTAGGAGTGCCGGTTCAACTGCGGCAGGTGGGCCCGCGCGACCAGGCAAAGGCCGTCGACGGCTATGGCGTCTGCGGGCGGCGGTTGTGCTGCTCATCCTGGCTGATCAGCTTCCCTGCCATTTCTATCAAGATGGCGAAGGAGCAGAACAAGCCCCTTAACCCGTCAAAGATCAGCGGCCAGTGCGGCCGGCTGTTGTGCTGCCTCGCATACGAGAACGACACCTATCGCCAGCTCAAGTCCGAGCTGCCACGCCCGGGCACGCCGGTCAGCACACCCAGCGGCGATGCCCGTGTGCTGGCCGTCAACGCGCTACGCCAGACCGTTACCCTTCAGATGACGACCATGGAGGTGGTCGAGCTGCCCGCAGCGGCACTGGCGCTGGACCGTGGCGTCGTGCGGCTGCTTGCCCCGGCGCCACCCGAGCCGGCGCCGTCTCCGCCCGAGCCCGAGCGCCAGTCACCACCGGCCAGCCGCCGGCGGGAAGGAGGCCGCGAGGAGGGGGGACCAGGTACGTCCGCCGGTGTGCCACCTTCGCGACCGGGACCAGCATTCGAGCCCCGCCGCCGCCGTCCGTCTGGCGCCGGCGATCGGGGAGCACCACCCGCGCACCCGGCCAAGCCCGACGCCACTGAGCCACCACCGGCCGGAGAGGACGCCGGCCGTAAGCGGAGGAACCGGCGCGGCTCCCGACGCCGCGGGAAGCCGGACGACAGCACGGGCGGCCCCGGCTAGTGCGTTACCTCATCGGTCCGCCGCCGTTGTAACCGTCAGCAACAGGAGGACCGGATGATGCGGGCAACGCAGGCTCCACCGGACGGCGATGGCGCCGAGGCCGCCTTGGTCGAGCGCGCACGGGGCGATCCTGCCGCATTTGCCCCGCTGTATGACCGTTACGTCGAGCGGATC
>CAUJGQ010000155.1 GCA_963170165.1 Chloroflexota bacterium
TCAAGCTGCCCCACCATGCTCGCTCCTGGCCGCGGGCTTGGGCTCACCCGCCCCCCAGAATTCAAACTTGGGCAGGTAACCCGCCGGGATTCTCTCTGCCGTGGGGGTTGGAGTCAAGTTCGTGCCCGCCACTGCAGGCGCTGGTCTACGCCTACGCGCGCGGTCAGGTAGCATCAGACCGTGCGGCCGCCAACTGCCCTGCTGGGCGCGGCCGGCTCCCAAGGAGCAACGGCATGGGTGCACCGCCAGGCCCCGGCCCGTTAGCCGGTATCCGGGTGCTGGAGTTCTCGCAGATCGTTGCCGGACCGGTCGCCGGGCTCAACCTGGCCGACCTGGGAGCAGAGGTGATCAAGGTTGAGCCGCTCGCTGGGGACTCGCATCGCAATGTGGGCACCACCGTCCCTGGTGAGAGCAAAATGTACCAGGGCAACAACCGCGGCAAACGCAGCCTGGTGGTCGACATCCAGCAGCCTGAGGGGCTGGCGCTCATCCACACCCTCATTCCTACCATCGATGTCGTGATCATCAACTACCGTCTGGGCGTCCCCCAGCGCCTCGGAATCGACTACGACACGCTCAAGCGGCTCCGCCCAGACCTGATATACGCCCAGATCAGTGGCTTCGGCGAGAGCGGTCCGGGTGCAGCATGGGCAGGATCGGATCTGGTGGCGCAGGCGCATTCCGGGCTGATGGCGATGGACGGCAAGCTCGATGCTGCCGGCACGCCACAGGTAATGGGTATTCCCGTGTCAGACTACGCCGCCGGGCTGGCGGTGGCGATGGCGGTCTGCGCGGCGCTCCTTCATCGTCAGCGCACCGGCGAAGGGCAGTACATCGCGACCTCGTTGCTGCGCGCTGGTCTCCACCTCCAGAACCGTTACGTCATGCGCGAGCCCGTAAGCGATGCTACCTTGCGCGATTCGCGCGTCCGGGCGTTGGAGGAGGCGCGGGCGCGGAGCGCTGGTTTCGATGAACTGCTGGCGATTCGGGACCCGCGCGGGCAACTGGCCTCCCCCTTCACCCTCTACTACCGCGTGTACAAGGCCGCCGACGGCGCCATCGCCCTCGGCGCACTGACGCCGCAGAACCGTGACGCCATCCGCCGGGTGCTTGGTATCGAGGGGCGCGAGCACTCTGACTCGCCCGACTTCGACGCGCGCGACCCCGCAAACATCAGCGCAACGCAGACCTGGCGCGACCAGCTGGAAGCACAGTTTCGGTCTATCTCTGTGGCCGGGTGGATGGCCCGATTCGAGGCGGCAGGTGTCCCGGTGGCGCGGGTCAACTTCCCAGAGGAGATGTCGGAAGACCCGCAGGCCAACGCTGATGGTATGTTCCTGGAACTGGAGCACACGATCACTGGCCACCAGAAGGTGGTCGGGCCGGTGGTCACCATGTCCGCCACGCCGGCCGGCAATCCGCTTCCCGCACCTGCGCTGGGCGAGCATACAGCCACGATCCTGACGGAATTGGGTTATGACGCGGCGACGATAGACCGGCTGCGGGCCGGCGGCGTGATCCGCTGTTTGGACTAACCGGCCGTGCCGCGGCGGCCACCGTGGAGGATGACATGACCGCGTCCCCATCCCGGGTACGCCAGATCACCACCTATCTGGAGGGCACAGGCCGCCAGGACCAGCCCAAGAACCTGCACACGGACGCTGCCGCACGCGATCTGGGCTACCGCGGCGGGCTGGTATACGGCAGCTCCGTCTATGCCTGGGCGACGCCGCTGATCGTCGATGTCCTGGGCGATGCCTGGCTACGCAGCGGCTGGGCCGACCTGCGCATCCTCAGACCCATCTACGCCGGCGAGACGCTGACGATCACGCTTTCGGAAACGGTGGACGGTAGTCAGCTTGCTGAGGCGCGCGGCCCCGAGGGGAAGGTGCGCGTGGCGGCGGATGTGGGGTTGGGAACCGGGGCATGGGTGGCCGGCCATCATCGCTCCCAACGGCTCATACCAGAGCCCGCGCCGGATCCCCGGCCGCGGATCACCCTGGAGACGGCGCCGGTTGGCTCCGACCTGCCCATGCTCCAGGTCGAGGCGCACGACCGGCTGGCGCGGATGTTCCGCGAGGCGACCAACCGCGAACGGGGGCCACTGTTGGTGGACGGCCGCGAGATCCAGAGCCCCGCCAGCATCTGCGGGCGGATGACCTGGTACGTGCACGCCGTCTGGGACTACCCCGGCGCCGCCCTGCATGTGCGCAGCCAGGTGCAGCACCGCGGACTGCTGGATATCGATGAGCCGGTGTGCGTCGCCGGGCACCTGCACTCCGTGTATGACCGGAATGGCAACCACTACGCCGAGACCGACGCCGTGATCGTCGGTGCCGGCGGCCACGAGGCGGCGCTGATCCGCCATACGAGCATCTTCCAGGCGGCACGAAGAACCGGCGCCTAGTTGCAGCCACTGCTCGGGGTGATGCGGCGCCACACCTAGGGATAGCTGACGTTTCACCGCCGGTTAACACATTGCCGTTCGGTTCACGTACAGACTATGTTCACCGCACCCATGGAGCGCCGCTCTGGAACACCCAAAACCGATCCGCCGCCTTCTGCCGCTGCCGCTCCGCGTCCTCGCCGGCTCCGGCGCGACCGGTCTGCCGCGGACGGCAGCGCGCGGTCTGGTCTTCTTGCTGGCGCCGCACCGGGTAGCCCTGGCCGCCGTGATATCCCTGAGCGCGGTGCTCAACTTGTACCGGCTCACGCGAGATGGGTACGCCAACCTGTACTACGCGGCCACCGTCAAGAGCATGCTCCAGAGCTGGCACAATCTCTTCTTCGCCTCCTTCGACCCTGGCGGCTTCGTCACCGTCGACAAGCCACCGCTGGGGTTCTGGGTACAGGCTGCCTTTGCCCGGGTGCTCGGCTTCAGCGCCTGGAGCGTGTTGCTGCCCCAGGCGCTGGCCGGATGCGCCTCCGTGGCCGTGCTCTATGCGCTCGTGCGGCGCGACTGGGGTCCGGGTGCCGGGCTGCTGGCCGCCCTCGGCCTGGCCGTGACGCCGGTCGCGGTCGCCGTCAATCGCAACAACACCATCGACAGCCTGCTGGTGCTGGTCCTGTTGCTGGCCGCATGGTGCACGCTGCGTGGCACTGCGAGCGGGCGCCTGCGCTGGCTGCTGGCCGGCATGGCGCTGGTGGGAGCGGGCTTCAACATCAAAATGATGCAGGCCTATCTCGCGCTGCCGGCGCTGGTGCTGGTCTACCTGCTGGGTGCACCACTTGGCTACTGGAAACGGCTGTGGCACATCGCAGCCGGCGGCGTGTTGGTGCTGGCAGTGTCGTTCGCCTGGGTGGCGGCGGTCGATCTTACACCGGCAGACGCCCGCCCCTATGTTGGCTCCAGTCTCAACAATACCGCCCTCGAACTGACGTTTGGTCACAACGGTCTAAACCGGCTGTTTGGGTTCAACCGCCGCCCCGCGACGCAGGCGTCACGACCGGCGGGCCCGCCCCCTGCAGCTGGTGCCGGCCGTCAACCGGCGTCCGGCCCGCCGCCGAATGCGGAGACGGGCACGAAAGGTGCGTTGCGTCTGCTCAACCGGCAGTTGGGCGGACAAGCGAGCTGGCTGCTGGCGACGGCCATTACCGGCGCAATTGGCGGCCTGGTGCAAGCGGGGCTGCGACAGCGGCGTGACCGGCGCTGGCATCATCTCGCGTTGTGGGCGGGATGGCTGGCGCCGGCGGCGGTGTTCTTCAGCATCGCTGGCTTCTTCCATGCCTACTACCTGGTCATGCTTGGCCCACCGGTGGCGGCGCTGACCGGGATTGGTCTAATGGTGCTGTGGGGTGCTCGACGCCGGTCATGGTGGGGAGCGTTGCTGATCCCGGCTGGGCTCGGTGCCAGCGTGGCAGCGCAGATCGCGTTGCTGCGCCCGTTCCCAGAGTGGAGCAAGTGGCTGACCCCAACCCTGGGCGCGCTGACCATCGTCGCGATCGTGGCGCTTCTTGCCGGTCGGGTTGCCCCTCGCCGGTACCGCGGCGACACACTGGCCGCGGCGGGTCTGGCGGTGGCCATCGTAGCACTGTATCTGGCCCCGGTCGTGTGGAGCTACGAAACGATCAGCCGCAGGCAGGGGGCGCTGCCGGCCGGTGGCCCGCTGACAGCGCAGCGCCGGCCTGCCCTGCCTCAGGTGGGGGCCGGTCTGCGCCCGCCCGGGAGTGTGGCGCCATCCGGGCCAGCGCCCGGCGCGTCCCCCGACCGGCCCGGGCCGCCACCGGGGCCGGCCGGCCCGGCGCTGATCGCGTTCCTGCAGGCAAACCGGGCGGACGCCGCGTACCTGCTGGCGACACCAAGCGCACAGACTGCCTCGCCGTTCATCCTGGCGACGGGCCAGCCGGTGATGGCGCTCGGCGGGTTCTCCGGCAATGACCCGATCGTAACGCCGGAGACGTTCGCCAGCCGGGTGCGTGCAGGACAGGTCCGCTTCGTCCTCCTCAGCACCCCCGGCCCGCCCGGCCCGCCCCCCGCCCAACCAGGGAACGGACCCGCGCCGCGGCCACCTCTGGTGTATCCCGCTCCTCCCGCCAATGGGCCACCGTACGACCGTCCGGGGCCGGGTAGCAGCCCGGCGCCAGGGGGTGTCGGGATCGCGCCGCCTGCCCCGGGAGGGCAGGGAGCAGTGACGCGCTGGATTCAGCAGAGTTGCCGTCGGGTACCGCTCTCGGCGCTGGCGGGTTCGAGCTTCCAGCTACTTGACTGTGCCGTGCTGCGATCCAGGTAGCGTGCCCACCGCCATGGATACCACAGCCGTCGGGCAGTCCAAACAATGTCATCATGGTGCGTACTGCCCTTCTCCGTACAGCCCTCTCACGCACCGCTGGCCCGGGGCATCCTGCGCCATCGGCAGCGAGCGACGGCCACAGCGCCACACTCGCAGGCGAGGGCACAGGGAAGCGTGATTGGTGGAGGGGCAGCGCGTCAGCAGGGCAGTACGTAGGTCTCGGCTGTGGCGCTGGTAATACGCGATTATCCAAGCGCGCCGCAGGTGTACAGGTGATTGATCTCTTCTCGGCTGAGGCCGAGCAGCGAGCGCAACACGCTGTCGGTGTGCTCGCCCATCAGCGGCGCACGGGTAACGGGATGCTTATGCCCGTTGGGGCGAACCGGCTCCGCATGCGTAGTGAAGACGCAGCCCTCCGGTCCAGGAATCTCGGCGAAATACTCGGCGCGGTACCAGGGATCGTGGAGCAGATCAGCAAGGTCGTTCACCGGCGCAGCCGCCACGCCCGCAGCCTGCAAGCGCGCGGCCAGGTCGTCACGCTGCCATTCTGCGGTCTGCACGGCGATCAGCTGGTCAAGCTCGTCTTCGTGCGCCCGGCGTGCCGCGTCGGTGGCGAAGCGGTGGTCGGTGGACCAGCCAGGCTGCCCGAGCACCACCGCAAGCGCTGCAAACTGGGTATCGCGGTCAACGCTGATCGCGCACCAACGATCAACGCCGGCGCAGGGGTAGACGTTGTGCGGGCAGGCGCGGTCCGAGTGATTGCCGGTTCGCGCCGGTCCGGCGCCGGTCGCGCTCTGCTGGAGCAGCGCCGGACCGAGCACGCTGACGGTGGACTCATACTGGCTCAGCTCAATCAACTGTGCGCCTGCGCCGCGGTCGCGGTTGATCAACGCCGCCAGCACCGCGGCGGTAGCGTGGAAGGGGTTGCCGCTGAAGTCCGGATAGAGCGGACCAAGGCCAAATGGTGGGTCGCCGGCGAAACCGGAGATGGCGTTGATGCCGGCCAGCGCGTTGACATGGGTGCCGATGCCACCCCAGCGGGCGCGCTCCCCTTGGCCGTGGAACACCGGCATGTTGAGGAAGATCAGGTCTGGCCGCACCCGCACCAGGTCGTCATAGCCCAGGTTCCAGCGATCCATCCGGTCGCCGGTGAAGTTGGCAGCCACCACGTCCGACACCGCAGCCAGCCGCACGGCCAGATCCCGCCCTTCGGCCGTGTTGACATTGAGCAGGATGCTGCGCTTTCCGAGATTGACGTCGTTAAAGGAGCCATCTTCGTTGAAGCTCCACGCGCCGTTCGGGTGCGGGCCGGTCTCGCGGATGCGGTCCACGCGGTTGTACGACTCGACCTTTAGCACCACGGCGCCGTAGTTAGACAGCAGTCGCATGCCTAGCGGGCCGGCGATCATCCAGGTGAAGTCCAGCACCCGCACTCCGGCCAGCGGCAGCCAGGCGCCATTGTCTGTCTCCGGCCAACCCACCATCCTGACTCCCTCCCCCTGGGTCCCTGACTGCCGGCTACCCCTCACCCAAGCTCGGCCACCGCGCCGCTGACCTCGGCCCAGATGGCGGCGTCATCTGCACCGCGCACGGGCGCCGGGGCGTGCGGGCCGCTCTCGCGTCCGCTGAAGCGCGCGGCGGGGCCGGCATAGTCCAGATCACGCGCCAGCACCGGATGCTGCAGCGTCCGAAAGAAGCCACGTTCACGTAAGAACGGATCAGCGAGCACGTCTGCCGGAGTGTTGACGGGCGCGCTCGCCACTCCGGCGCGCTGCGCTGCCTCGAACAAATACGCCTTGGGATGATGGGAGGTGAACGCTGCCAGCACGTCGTTGATATGCTCCGCCTCGGCGATGCGCAGGTTCGCGTCCTGATAGCGCTCGTCGCCCAGGTCCGCCGCGGCGTCATGGGCGCGCAGCAGCCGCACCAGGTTGTCCCACTGTCCGGGAAGCGCCGTCAGCGCCACCCAGCCATCGGCCGCCGGGTAGATGTGGCGGGCGAACGCCGGGCCCATGCCGCGGCGTACGGGCAGACGTCCATGCCAGGTGTAATAGTTGGCGTTCGCTGTCTGGAGCGTAGCGAGCGTGGCGGCAAAGCAGGCGGGCACGTCTACCCGTGCGCCCCGGCCGGTGCGTTGCGCCTGGAAGATCCCGAGCAGCGCAGCGTTCGCCGCCATCAGCGATGCCATGTGCGCGGTCTGCTCGCCGCCCGGCCGGTATGGCGGTCCATCCGGCCTGCCACTGAGCCACAGCAGCCCTGCGCGCGCGGCAATCACCAGGTCGCCACCCGCATCCCCGGCGTACGGTCCCTGCCTGCCAAACGGCGTGACCGTGACCAGCGTCAACGCGGGATTGGTACCGAGAAGCTGCTCCTCCCCCAACCAGCGGCTGAACAGCGCGTCAGGGTCACCGGACTCCACCAGCGCGTGACAGGTAGCCACCAGCGCCAGGGAACGAGCGCGGGCGCCGGGCTCGTCGCGGTCGAGCGTGACAGCGCGCTTGCCGGCGTTGAAGTGCTCATAGTAGAGACTGACTGGGGCGCCATCGCCCGCCGGTGCCGTCAGTGGTGGGAAGGTGCGCATCGGGTCGCCGGTGGCGGGCTCCACGCGCACCACATCGGCGCCCATGCCGGCGAGCAGGCGGGTAGCATACACACCGAGCTCATCGGTGCAATCGAGCACCCGGAAGCCGGCCAGTGGCGGGCTCCCGCCGGTCACATTCGTCATCCTCCCCCCCGCTCGCCGCCGGACTGCCTACCAGGTGTCGATGCATGGCCGCTTTTTGCCGGCACGAGGCGCCGGAACGGGCGCCGCCTCCAGTCCCGCAATCAGCAGATGCCGGGTGTCCGCCGGGTCAATCACGTCATCAATCTCAAACACGTGTGCAGCGTTGAGCGCCTTACCCCGGTCGTATGCCTGCGCTACCAGCTGCTCATACAACGCCAGCCGCTCACCAGGGCTGGCAACGGCCTCCAGATCCCGCCGCCGGCCGAGCTTGACCTGTCCCTCCAGGCCCATGCCACCGAACTCGCCGGTCGGCCATGACACGATGAAGCTCGGCACACGGTGGTTGCCGCCGCCCATTGTCTGCGCACCCAGGCCGTATGCCTTCCGCAGCACCACGGTGAACACCGGCACGGTGATGCTGCTGCCGGCCGCCCACATGCGCGCGGCGTGGCGCACGAGCGCGGTCTTCTCCACCTCCGGACCGACCATGATGCCGGGGGTGTCACAGAGCATCACCAGCGGGATATCAAAGGCATCGCACAGCTGCATGAACCGGGCTGCCTTATCGGCTGCATCGCTGTCGATGGCGCCGGAGAGATGCAGGGGGTTATTGGCAATGATCCCCACTGGCCGCCCCTCCAGCCGCGCCAGCGCCGTCACCATCGCCAGGCCGAAGCCTCGCCGCAGCTCCAGCACTGAGCCGGTGTCGGCAAGTATGCTGATCACCTCGCGCACGTTATAGACGCGCAGCCGGTTCTCGGGCACAACGCTGCGCAGCAGCCGCTGATCGGCGCACTCCCACCGGCTCAGCCGGCCCTGGAAGTATGACAGGTACTGTTTGGCGGCGCGTACGGCCTCGGCTTCGTCGCGCACCGCCACATCGACAACGCCGTTGGGCACCTGCACCGACATCGGCCCGATCTCCTCCGGCCGGAAGACGCCAAGCCCGCCGCCCTCCACCATCGCCGGGCCACCCATGCCGATATTGGCGTCTGGGGTGGCGATGATCACATCGCACAGCCCCAGCAGCGCCGCGTTGCCGGCGAAACAACGGCCGGTCGTTATGCCAACGGTGGGCACGAGGCCGCTAAGCCGGCCCAGTAGTGTCCACGACGGTGTACCGAGTCCGCCGCCGCCGCTGATCTCGCCCTCGCCGGCGGCATCAACACCACCGCCGCGGAAGGCGGGGCTGTTGCGGCTACCACCGCCGGCCCGGCCGCCGCCACCTTCGGCAAACAACACCAGCGGCAGCCGCAAGCGTTCCGCCGTTTGGAAGATGCGATCCATCTTCTTATGGTTCATGCCGCCCTGGGTGCCGGCCAGCACCGTGTAGTCGTAGGCCACCCCCATGCAACGCGCGCGCTCTGCATCGAATAGGTCACCGTTGACCCGGCCGTGTCCCATCACCAGCCCGTCAGCAGGCGCGTAGCTGATTCGCTCCTCCAGCGTGCCGCGCAGCCCGTGTGCCACGGCCAGCCGCCCGTATTCCACAAACGAGCCGGGCTCAAACAGGTCGTCGATGTTCTCGCGGGCGGTGCGGTGGCCGGTGGCGTGACGGCGGGCAACCGGCTCCGCACGGCCGGCGTCCTCGGTCAGCTTGCGCCGCTGCAATACTGCTGCCAGGTCCGGTCGAATCTGATCGAGGTCGACAGCACCGCCGTCCCCCACGGCATCGCCGGCGTCCCCTCGGACCTCCAGTGCCAGCAGCGGTGTGCCCTGATACACCGTGTCGCCCGGCTCGACCTCGACGTGGAGCACCACGCCCCCGGCCGGCGCGGAGATCACGTGCTCCATCTTCATGGCGTTGAGCACGAGCAGCTGCTGCCCCAGGCGCACGGGCTCCCCCTCGGCCACGTCGAGGCTGACGATTGTCGCCTGCAGCGGAGCGCGCACGGTGCACACCCCACTTTGGCCGGCCTCCCCAGCTGCCGGCCAATCCGTGGCTGGTTCTTCAAGCTCGACGGGCGTGGCGACAACGCCGTTGCCGGACTTGCCATATGCGAGCACGGCCAGCGGATCATCGGCGCTGACCGCCGCCCCCGCCCGCGTGCGCGTGGCGCCGCCATCGGTGTACAGGCGCGGATGGCCGGCCGCCTCCTGCGCCAGCAGCTCCGCCAGCCGCGCACCGATGAATTCCGTCGAGATGCGGCCGGCGGCCAGCTCAGGATGGGCACAAATGCTCTGCAACAGCGGGAGGTTGGTGCGCACTCCGTCGATGCGGAACTCACACAGCGCCCGGTACAGCTTGGCCACCGCGGCGGCGAAATCACCGGAGGGGGAGTAGCAGATCAGCTTCGCCAGCAGCGGGTCAAAGGCCTGCCCGGCCGTGTAGCCGGCATGCCCAGCGGTATCCACACGCACGCCCCGGCCCGAAGGCGGCTCGAACAGACGCAGGGTGCCCCCGGTGGGACGCACCGTGCCGTCGGCGCTCATCGTCTCTGTGTTGATCCGTGCCTGGATGGCGAAGCCGCGCGGCTGGGGAATCTGCGCCTGGGTTAGCTCCATGTCCGCCAGGGCATATCCGCGCTCCACCAGTAGTTGTGCCCGCACCAGGTCCTGCCCGAGCACCTCCTCCGTCACGGTGTGCTCCACCTGCAACCGGGCGTTGGCCTCGATGAAGGCGTAGCGTGCGTCCGCACGCAGTTCGGCATCCACCAGGAACTCAAAGGTACCCAGACCGCGATAGCGCAACTCCTGTGCTATGCGCACGGCGTCGGCCGTCAGGCGCTGGCGCAGATCAGGATGAAGCCCGGGGCAGGGCGCGATCTCGACCAGCTTCTGGTGACGGCGTTGCAGGCTGCACTCGCGCTCCCAGAGATGGCTGACCGCTCCGGAGCCATCTCCGATCACCTGCACCTCGATATGCCGCGCAGGGGACATCCGCTCCTCGACGTAGAGATCACCGTTACCGAAGGCATGCAGCGCCTCGGAGCGACAGCGGGTGTAGGCCGGCTCAACCTCCTCCGGCGCCGAGACCATCCGCAGGCCGCGTCCGCCTCCACCGGCCACCGCCTTGATCACCATCGCCCCGCCCGCACCGAGCGAGGTGAGAAAGTCGCGCGCCTCCTCAACCGTGACCGGCCCGTCACTGCCGCGCAATAGCGGCACACCGAGGCGGGCTGCCAGCCTCCGGGCCTGAGATTTGTCGCCCAGCGTCGTCAGCGTCGCCACATCCGGCCCGACAAACCTGATCCCCTCTTCTGCACAGCGCCGTGCTAGCTGCGGGTTCTCGGAGAGAAAGCCGTAACCAGGATGCAGCGCATCGCAGGCATGACGCTTGGCTGCAGCGACGATCTGTTCAATATCGAGATACGCGGCCGGGCCGGCGCCGCGCAGCGCTGCCCGCTCATCTGCGCGCAGGACGTGCAGGGCGGCCGCGTCATCCTCGGCGTACACCGCCACGGTGATGATGCCCAGCTCGGCGGCCGAACGCATGATCCGCAGGGCGATTTCACCGCGGTTGGCGACCAACAGCCGCAGGACGGCGGGCGCATCTCGGTGTGGAACGGTCATCGACGCGGACCCCCGTCATTGCGAATATGCTACGCCAGAGTATAACCTGACACGTGTAAAGAGCTATACCGAATACCATGGCAGACCGGCTGGCTCCTCGGTGTGACGCGCCACGGTGGCAGCAGGCAGGCAGGTTTCCCGGACCAGTGCTTGCCGCGGCCCCGTGGCGCGTGCGCAGGCGGCTGCCTCCGCTCGGTAGCTGAAGTATAATCGTGCTCGTTCACAGACGGGTGCAGGAGCAAGGCAGCACTGATGCCGGTGCCACACGATGCCGATGTTGGCCTGCGCGGCCATCGCATCCAGAATGCCGAACGGGCTGAGGCGCGGCGGCGGGACATTCTGCTTGCCGCGGCCCGAGTGTTCGCCCGCGGTGGCGCCATCACCGCCACCCTTGATGACGTGGCCGCAGCGATGGGGGTCACCAAAGGGGTGATCTACTATTACTTCCGCAGCAAGGAAGAGATTTACACCGAAATCCTGGCAACGACCGTGGGCGAGTCGACCGCGCGACTGCAGGCGATTATTGCCAGGAATCTGCCGCCGCTGGAGACGCTGCGGGCCGCGATCGGCGATCTGGTGGCGCACATCTTTGACGAACTCGACAGTTTCGCCATGCAGCGAAACGCAAACATCCCCCTTAGCCGGGAGAACCGCGAGCGTGTTCGCTTGCTGCAACGGCGGTACCAGCGCCTGATGCGCAGCGTCGTCCAGAGTGGCATCGATGCGGGCCAGCTCCGCGATGGTGACCCCACGCTGATGACCTTCACCATGATCGAGGCATGCCTTGGGGTGCCGGAGTGGTACCGGCCCGGCGGCCGGCTCTCACCGCACGAGATCGCCGCCGGGGTGATGGAGCAGGTGTTGCACGGCGTCGTGCGTCCGGAGCCATTCCGGGGCTCGGAGGCCTCTAGGCAACGCTGCCCGGCCGCCGGCGCTACGGGCGACCAACCACCGGCATAGCCGCTGCGAACCTCTCACACGGTTGCGCCTTCGCATCACCCGGGCAGCCGCGTTCTCGCGCTGCTAGCGCCACCGCCGTACCACATGGGCGCCCTGCCAGCAGCACTGGCGCTCGGCTGTCCCAAAACCACGCGCGCTACCCTTGACGCTCTGACTCTCAAGATTATACTCTCCGGTACGGTATCAACGGCACGGTATTGCGAGATGGACCGGCCGGTTCGCCCGCGCGGTACGGCACGAGCGCGGGGAGGAGGGGCAGCAATGGACCGGGCAGAGAACTACTGGAAAGGGTCACGCACGCGTCGTATCAGCCGGCGCTCCGCGCTCGGGCTGATGGGCGCGGGCACGCTGGCAGCCTGGCTGGCCGCCTGTGGCGGTGCAGACAAGGGATCGAGCAGCGGCAGCGCACCGGCTCCGTCTACCAGTGCGAATGCTGCCCCAACGCAGCTTGCCGCCGCGCAAGGCACCGTGACCGCCTTCCAAACGGGAAACACCGGCGGCAAGTTCAAGCTTGGCGTGACACTCGAGCCCGGCACCCTCGACACCGCGATCCCACTCTCCGGTGGCGATACCGTCTTCCTGTCCACGATGTACAACCCCCTGGTCACCATCGACCACTTCGTGCCCAACCCACAGTTGTCGCTGGCACAGAAGTGGGAGATCGTGGACCCGACGACGATCACGTTCACGATCCGGCCGGGCGTCAAGTTCCACGACGGCACGGACTTCGATGCTGAGTCGGTCAAGTGGAACTTCACCCGCATCCTCGACCCCGCCACCAAGAGCGCCGCCCGCTCCAACCTGATCGACATCGACCGGGTGGAGGCCGTCGATAAGTCAACGGCGAAGTTCATCCTCAAGTCGCCCAACGCCACCCTGCTAACAGCGATCGGCACGGTGTACGGCGCCGGCATGGCATCCCGCACCGCCGTCGAGAAGTGGGGCAAGGAGTTCACCTCCCACCCGGTGGGTACCGGGCCGTTTGTGTTTGACCAGTGGGTGCCGGGCAGCCACGTCACCGTCAAGCGCAACCCGAACTACTGGGAGAAGGACAGCGCGGGCAAGGCACTGCCCTATCTTGACGAGGTGACCATCCAAGCGATTCCGGACGACACCGTGCGGTTCGCCAACCTCCAGACGGGCGATATCCACTATGCGGCCCTCAATCAAAAGGACTGGGCTGCGGGCGACAAGCACAGCGACTTGACGATGATCAAGGGACTGCCGGGCATCCCGGTTAACTCGGTACTGGTATTCAACCTGGACAAGCCGCCGGCGGACAATCTCAATCTCCGCAAGGCGATGGCGTTCGCGCTCGACCCATCGGTGGCGACGAAGAACGTGTACTTCGGCTACGCCGACGTGATCAAGGGCGGCATGCGCCAGCCGGGCAGCTGGGCGTACAGCGAGACGCCGGGCCGGCCTGCCTACGACGTGGCCAAGGCAAAGGAGTTCCTGGCCGCTGCCGGCGTGCCGAACGGCCTCAATCTCGACGTCATCACCTACACGTCGCCGCAGATCAACCAGCAGACAGAGATATATCAGGAGCAGTGGGCGAAGGTCGGGATCAATGCCAAGATCACGACCCAGGACGTCACCACTTCCACCGACTCGTTCTTCGTCAAGGGACTCTTTCCGGTATTCTCAACGTCGTGGGGCACGACCTACTTCGAGCCCAACGGCGCCGCGTCCTACATCTACTCCAAAGACGCCTACTACAACCCGATGCACCGCGCGATCACGCCCGAGCTGGAAGACCTGGTCGTTAAGGGACGTCAGACCTACAACCTCGACGAGCGCAAGAAGATCTACGACCGCATTGACCAGATCGTGCTGGTCGAGCAGTGCTATTACATCCCGCTGATCTACAGCACAGGACGCGGCTACTTCCGGAAGAACGTCGGTAACGCCGATATCTTCACGTGGTTCGCTGCCAACCGGATGCAGTCCCTTTTCCTGAAGTGACTCATAGCCCGGGGCGTGCGACGGATCGGAGCGGGATGGGGATGACGGGGAGCGCCTGGGCGCGCTCCGGCGGTGACGGAAAGCTAAGGGGCAACTGCGGTGTTCGCATACCTCGTCAGGCGGCTGTTGCAGTTCATCCCCGTGCTGATCGGGGTGACGTTCCTCGTCTTCTCGCTCACACTGCTGCTTCCGGGCGACCCTGTGGCATCGTTGCTGGGGCTCAGCGAAGGGCAGGCGCAGGTCGACGCCGAGATGGTGCAGCGTTACCGCCACGAGCTGGGGTTGGACCAACCGGTCCCCGTGCAGTACGGGATGTGGCTCGGCCGGGCGGTGCGGGGGGACTTCGGCGATTCGATCAAGACGCGGCGGCCCGTGGCCGATGAGATTCTCCCGCGGCTGAAGGTGACGGCGCAGGTGAGCGTCGCCGCCCTGATCGTCTCGCTGCTGATCGCGTTGCCCGCCGGCGTGGCCGGCGCCGTGTGGCGCAACTCCTGGCTGGACCGCCTGATCACCATGCTCGCGGTGGCGGCCGTGGCGGTACCGAGTTTCTGGCTGGCGATCATGATGATTCTGTTGTTTGCGGTGCAGTGGCAGGTGTTGCCGCCCTCGGGGTTCGTCAGTCCCTTCGACGACCCCGTGCGCGGCCTGAAGCTGATGGTGATGCCGGTGTTGATCCTGGGCTGGGAGGGCGCAGCGGTACTCACCCGGCAGACACGTTCCGCAATGCTGGAGGTGCTCAGCCAGGACTACGTTCGTACCGCACGGGCGAAGGGGCTCGCCGGCCGGCGGGTGATCTGGGTGCACGCGCTCAAGAACGCCATGCTACCGATCATCACCATTCTTGGCCTGCGCATCGGTCTACTGCTCGGCGGCTCTGCCATCGTCGAGACGATCTTCACCATTCCCGGAATCGGCCGTCTGCTCGTCTCCTCGATCAGCACGCGCGACTTCCCGGTGATCCAGGCGTTGGTGCTGGTCATTGGCCTGAGCACGGTGGTCGCCAGCCTGCTGACGGATATTGCCTACGCGCTGCTTGATCCGCGCATCCGCTACCGCTGAGGCGTAAGGAGGTCCGGTGATCAGCCAGCAAGCTACACCTGCCGAGCCGCTACGCTCCACCCGCCGCCGGACCAGCGCGCGCTGGGTGGTCTTACCGGTTCGCGTATTGCGCAGCCCGATGGCGTTGCCGTGCGTCGTCATCATTGTCATCTTCGCCGTATGCGCGGTGCTGGCGTCGGTACTTGCTCCGTACTCGCCCCGCGAGCAGCGCTCCGCCGAGGCGCTGGAATCACCGTCGGTCAAACACCCGCTCGGTACCGATAATCTGGGCCGGGACATGCTCAGCCGCATGATGTACGGTGCGCGGGTGTCGCTCGGCATTGGCTTCGGCGCGGTGGTGCTGGGGCTGGCCGTTGGCGTACCGCTGGGGCTCATCGCGGGCTACCAGCGCGGCTTCACCGATGAAGTGATCATGCGGCTGATGGAGATCCAGATTGCCTTTCCTGGCCTGATCTTCGCCCTGGCGCTGGTCTCAACCCTTGGTCCGAGCGTGCGGAATCTGCTGATCGCGATCGGCATCGCCGGTGTGCCGGGAGTAGCGAGGTTAGTGCGCGCGCAGGTGCTATCGGTGCGCGAGCGGGATTACGTGCTGGCAGCGCGTGCCCTCGGCGCCGGCAGTGCACGGATTCTGCTGCGGCACATCTGGCCCAACTGCACGGCGCCGGTGATCGTCGCCGCCACCCTCAGCATGGGCTATGCCGTGCTCGCTGAGGCATCCTTGAGCTTTCTTGGCGTCGGCGTGCGGCCGCCGACGCCAACGTGGGGGTCGATGCTCCAATTCTCCTTCGGCTATTTGTCCATCGCGCCGTATCTCTCAATTGTGCCAGGGGTCGCCATCTTCCTGTTGGTGCTCTCCTTCAACCTGCTCGGCGACGCGTTGCGCGACGCGCTCGACCCCAGCTTGCGCGGTCGGTAGGGCGCGCTGTGCGCCGGCCAAACAGGCGTCAGGGAGGTAGCAGAGTAGCAGCGATGTGGTTGCCTCCCCTGCGCCAGGAGAAGCAGTGGTGGGCAGTGCCTGAGGGGTCCGGAGCAGCAGTCTGAGGAGTCGCCGATGAACCCGTGGGATGCTGAACACGTTGATGCCTACCGCCCTCACTACCCGCGCTTCACCGATGGTGAGTATGAGCGTCGCTACCGCCTGGTGCGGCAGGCGATGGCAGCGCACGGCATCGATTGCCTGATTGTCACCGGCAGCCCGGGCATGAACGCCGAGATCATGGCCGATGTCCACTGGCTATCTAACTGGAACCATACGGCTGCCCCAGGCTTCGTGGTCGTTCCCGCCAGCGGCGAGCCGTCGCTCTTCTGCGGCCTGTTCGTCTATCGCGAGAATGCTTTGCAGCGCTCGGTCCTCGAGGATGTGCGTACCGGCGAGGATGCCGGCGCCCGCATCACCGAACTGGGGCTAGAGCGCGGGACCATTGGCTTGGTGGGGTCGTTCCCGCACGAGCTGATGGAGCACCTGCGGTTGCGGTTCCCGGCCGCGCGCTTCGTATCCGCCGGTGCGTGGTTCGGCGAGATCCGGCGCGCCCGCAGCGACGAGGAGCTGGCGTGGATCCGCCGCGGCGCCGCGATGACGGACCTGGCCATGGAGGCGCTCGTCAAGGCGCTCCGGCCGGGAGTAACGGAACGCCAGCTGCACGCCGCCTGCGCCGCTGCCGTGCTTGACGCCGGTGGCCAGCTCTGCTTCCAGTGGATCGGCTCGACCTCCATGGACAAGCCGCGCATGATCTATCCCTCTTCTGCGCCGTCCAACCGCGTGATCGAGCAGGGCGACCTGGTGGTCACCGAGATCGCAGCCAGCTACGAGTGGATGGCAGGGCAGATCAACCGCTATGTCGCCGTCGGCGCCGAGCCACCGGCCCGCTACCGCGAGCTCCACGGCCTGCTGGTGGATTTGTGCCACAGCGTCTATGCCGCGCTCACCCCTGGCGCGACCGCGGCGGAGATCGCGCGGCTGGCACAGCCGGTTGTCAGCGCCGGGTACGAACTCGACTTCATCGGCCTTGGCCGGCCGTCAGGCGCGAACACGCCGTATATCGTCCCCGTACCGCCGCCGGACCCATCATTGGACCGGCCTTACATCGAGAACGAAACGTTCCAGGTGCTGCCCATGCCGTACAAACGCGCCGAGCACTTCGGCTTGATCCTGGGCGGCATGGCCGTCATCCGCCCCGGTGGCGCCGAGATGCTGCAGCAATTCCCGATGGATGAGTTCATCGTCGTGTGAGCGAGCGCGGAGATCCGGCTGCCGGCCGCACGCGCCTGCCTACCGCCGGATGCTGGCGGACGCTCCGGCCGAACCTCCTGCAAAACCCGTGGACGGCGGGGTCTTCTGCACCGCGGGCAACAGTAGCCCGATCAGCACCGGGATGACGGCAAGCACCACGAGATACCCGGCTACATCATCATCCTTCGACACCATCAGGTGCTCCGTCCGCTCGTCGTCTGCGATGTGCATGGCGTTTCCCTCCTCGGTTGGTGCCGGCGAGTTCCACGCGCCGCCCACCCATAGGAAACCGCGCCGAAGCGCAGCGGACTGCCATCCGCGATACAGCAGGTCGTGCCCGCGCAGGTTCTTCAGCGTTCTTTCAGGAATGATGAGCGGGACAAGGGGACGGAGGTTAGCCCAGCGACCGCCGCGCGGCTTCAATCAGGCCTTCGGTCATGCTCGGGTGCCAGGCGACCATTGCCGCCAGGTCATCAACCGTCACCTCGGCTTGCATCAGCGCCGCCGCTACCGCGATGATCTCGCCGGCGCCGGGGCCGGCCACTTGCACGCCGAGCAGCTCGCCCAGGCCGGCATCCGCCACAACCTTTACCAAGCCTTGCCGCGAGCCCAGCGCCACTGCTCGTGGGTTAAAGGAGAGATCGGCCTGACCTACTCGCACCTGAACGCCGGTGGCGCGCGCAACCGCCTCACTCTGCCCCACCCACGCCAGTTCGGGAACGGTGTGCAGCAGGTGGGGCAGTGTCCGCAGTTGAGTGTGCGCCATTCCACCGGCAGCGTTGACGCCGGCCACCTCACCCATGTGCGCCGCCGCGCCGGAGAGCATGGCGCCACCGGTGACATCGCCCGCGGCGAAGATATGGGGAACGTTGGTGCGGCAGTCCGGCCCAACTGCGATCCGGTCTGCTGCGGTCACGCCCGCCGCGACCAGGTTGAGCCCGGCGACATGAGGACGCCGCGCATCCACCGCAACCACGGCGCCGGCGCGAGCCTCAATCTCCGCCTCACCGTTTGTCAACGTCACCGACACACCGTCGCCTCGAACCGGCGTCCAGCCGCAGCACACCTGCACTCCGAGATCACTGAGAAAGGTCGCCGCGGCCTGCGCGATCTCTGCATCGAGCGCAGGCACCAGTCGCTCGCTGGGAACAGCCAGCGTCACCGCCGCACCCGCGCCCGCCAGCAGCGCCGCATACTCGAGCGCGAACGCCGTTTCTGCGGGACCACCGCCCAGCACCAGCGCTGGCGAGGGCGCCGCCGGTAGCGCCAGCACAGAATCAGCGGTGAGGACCTGCTCAGGCGCCATACCCGGAATCATCGGCGGCTCCCAGCGCGCGCCGGTCGCGATGACAAACGCCTCCGCCGACAGCGACGATGGCCCGTCAGCGCCACGAATGTCAATGGTGGCCGGGTCACGAAAGCTGGCGCGGCCGGGGAGGTGACGCACCTTACGTTGCCGGAGTGCCGTGCCGATGCCCTCGGCCAGCAAACGTACCAGCACATCCTTGCGCGCCACCGCCCGCGCCCAGTGAAAACGCTCACCAGCCTCAATGACGCCGTGCACGTCAAGCTCTCGGGCATCGATGTGGGTCGCGAGCGCATTGGTGAAGGTATTGGTGGGGATGCAGGAGTGATTGACGCAGGCGCCACCCAGCCGCTCTGGCTCCACCAGCGCCACGGTGGCACCGTTGGCGGCCGCTGCCAGGGCTGCGGCATAGCCGGCCGGCCCGCCGCCGATCACGATGACGTCGTAGTCTGCCATCAGACAAGCATCCTGTAGGGCGCTTCCAGCAGGTCGCGGACGGCGCCGAGGAAGGCGGCAGCGGGCGCACCGTCCACCGCTCGATGGTCGATGGTCAGGCTGAGCGTCATTTCCTGCCGCTGCACGGGGCGGTCTGCCTCCCAGCCCGTCACGGACCGGATGACACCAACGCCGAGAATAGCCACGTTCGGTGGGTTGATGATCGGCGTAAAGAACTCGACGCCGTGCATCCCCAGCGCCGTAACGGCAAAGGTGCCGCCGGAGAGGTCGTCCGGGCCAAGCGCGCCGGCACGCGCTGCAGCCGCCAGCCTGGCCGTCTCGACGGCAATCTCCTTCAGTGGCAGCCGGCCCGCGTCGCGCACCACCGGCACCAGCAGCCCTTCGTCCAGCGCGACGGCGACACCGATATGCACATCGGACAGCAATTCGATACGGTTGCCGGCGATGCAGGCGTTGAGCCGGGGATGTCGCGCCAGCGCCTTGGCGACGGCCCTCACCACCAAGTCGGTATACGACGGGCGGATACCCTCCTCGGCCCACTCCTGGACGAGCTGACCGCGCAGCTTGACGGCCTCGTCCATCATGACGCTCATGCCCAGTGTCAGTTGCGCCATCTCCTGCAAGCTGGAGTGCATCCGCTCGGCAATGATGCCGCGCATTCCCCGCAGCGGGATGGCCGCGCCGGCCGCCGGCGATGTCTGCCGGGATACGGCAACGGCAGCAGGAGCGGTAACCGCAGGCCCGGCCGCTGCCGCCTCCACATCTTCCTTAGTGATACGCCCGCCAGGTCCGGTGCCGCGCACGCGATGCAGGTCGATTCCGAGCTGCTCCGCCAGCCGCCGGGCCAGCGGAGAGGCAGGCGCCATCTCCGCTACCGGGGCGGCAGCTCGCGGCGCCTGCGCAGCAGCCAGCACATCGGCCTCGGTAATACGCCCGCCCGGCCCGGTTCCGGCGACCTGGTTCAGGTTGATGCCCCGCTCGTTTGCCAGCCGCCGGGCGATGGGAGTGGCGGAGATGCGTTCCTGTCCGAGGGCGGCGCCGGTGCCTGGAACGGCCGTGACAGGTGGGAAGGCCGCCGCCACCGGTATGGCCGGCTGCACACCAGCCGGAAGTACTTCGCCCGGTGCGAGAATGTAGGCGGCCGCCGCCCCGACCGGCAGCTTGGTGCCTTCTGGGACCAGGTGGCGCACGACGCCCGGCCCTTCGGCCTCCACGTCGAAGTTGATCTTCTCCGTCTCCAGCACGTAGACGATCTCCCCGACCGCGACCTGGCCACCGTCCGGGATCTTCCACTCGGCGACGCAGCCCTCGGTCATGGTCATCCCGAGCTTGGGGATCAGCACCGCTATCGCCATATACGGGCTCCGATTTCGATTTCGCTGGGGTTAGAACCGCCGCCCTGCACAAACGTTCGGCGCTGGGCTGCGAGATGCAGCGTGCGGTGCACGTCAATCACGCGCGGGCCATCGCGTTGCACACGCAGAAAGGCGCGCTGCCCATCACGCAGCACCCGCTCCCGCTCTCCATCAAGTGCCAGCACCCCCGGTCCCGCGAGTGCGACCGGCTCGCCGAGTGCCAGCAGCCGCGTCTCGCGAACGTCGATGTCGCGATACAGACCGGGAGCGAGCGGCGCCCTGAGGCGAACGCCGCCGGGACCAAACCACAGGCCGAGGCCTTGATCCTCCGCGCCGCTAACGGCACGGAGCAGCCCACCGACCGCGGCGATGCCGGTCGCAGCCGGCTCAGCGCGGGCGAGTACCGCGGCACGGAGCAGCTCCGGCTGCCACAGCGCCCGCGCGCCGGTGTGGCGCTGCGCCACCAGTGCCGCATCAATCAACGCTAGATCGTCCGGCTCACCCTCAATCTCAATCGCGACGCACTTAACCTGCGGGGCCACCTCTGCCGGGCTGACCGCGCCCGTGACGGCCAGCCCCGCGGCCGCACCGGCGATGGTGCCTTCGATCAGCGTGGGGAAGACGTTGTTCGTGCCCGTGGAGATGGCGATTAGCGGTGCGTCCCGCCAACCCAGCGCCAGCGCGCGGTTGGTGCCGTCACCACCAAGGGTGATCACTACGCCGCAGCCCGTCGCACGCATCTGCGCCGCTGCGCGGATCGTGTCGAGCGCGCTGGCCGTCTCGGGCACCGCCACCGATTCACACTGAATCTCGCCGTCCAGCCCGTCGAACGCCGACCGGGCCAGCCCGTGGCTGTCCGGCATGAGCACGAAATGCCGCGCGCCCGCCGCCACGGCGCCCAGCACCGCCCGCCGCAGGATTCGGCGTTTCTCCTCGTTATCAAACACCGAGGCGTGTGCCACCAGCCGGCGAATATCCTTGCCGGAGGCGGGGTTGGCGATGATGCCGATGGGAGCGGGCACGCAGCGTCCTTGGGCGGTTTGCGGCTACACCTGCTTGCCGAGGATGCGTCGCACCTCCGTGACGATTGTGTCGCGGTTGGGCACGTACAGCGCCTCTAGCGCCGGGCTAAAGGGCACCGGCGAGAACGGCGCGCCCACCCGGCCGACCGGCGCATCCAAGTAGTCGAACGCCTCTTCCTGGATTTGCGCCACGATCTCCCCGCCGATGCCGCCGAAGCGCACCGCCTCATGCGCCACCAGCGCCCGATGTGTCTTCCGTACCGAGGTTGCGATCGTCTCGATATCCAGTGGCTGAAGCGTGCGCGGATCCACCACTTCGACATTCAGACCATCAGCGCCGAGTTGTTCCGCGGCAGCAAGCGCCTCTTGCACCATGCGTGAGGTGGCGACAATCGTGAAATTGGTCCCTTCGCGCACGACGCGCGCCTTGCCGAGCGGCACCTCGTACAGGTCCTCCGGTACCTCACCCTGCATGCCAAGCTGCATCTTGTTGTCGATCACCAGCACCGGATCGTCATCGCGCACGGCAGCCACCAACAGACCCTTGGCGTCGTAGGGGTTGGAGGGCATGACGACCTTGAGGCCGGGGACATGGCAGAACCACGCTTCCAGCGACTGCGAGTGCTGCGCAGCCATGTTGCGCCCGCCGCCCGCCATCGTGCGGATCGTGACCGGCAGCGTCGCCTTGCCACCGAACATGTAGCGCATCTTGGCGAGCTGGTTGACGATCTGGTCCATGCAGACGCCGACGAAGTCCATGAACATGATCTCAACAACCGGCCGCAACCCGGTGGCCGCCGCACCGATAGCCATGCCGACAATGCCGGACTCGGAGATCGGCGTGTCGACAACGCGCTGCGGACCGAACTCCGCCATGAGGCCACGGCTGGTGCCAAACACGCCGCCGTACAGCGCGACATCCTCGCCGCAGAGGAAGACGTTCGGGTCGGCAGTCAGCAGCTGCCGCTGCGCCTCCAGAATCGCGTTCACGTAGCTGGTGGTACGGGTGCGCTGCGCGGTAGTGGTCATCCTCGCCCCCTGTTGCTGCGCCGGCTGCCCGCAATACTAGACCGGCGTGGCGTAGACGTCTTCCAGCAGCGCCGCGCTCGCCGGATACGGCGCCTGCTCAGCGAAGGTGATGGCATCCTGCGCCTCGGAGCGGACCTCCAGCCAGACAGCGGCCGCAGCGTCAGCGCTCATGACCCCCGCATCTGCGAGGTGCGACTCAAACAGCGTGATGGGATCGCGTTTGCGCCACTCCAGCACCTCACTGTCTTCGCGGTAGACCACACCCATGCCGCGGACGCCGACGTGATCGAAGAAGCGATACGTTTTGCATTCCAGTAAGGTCGGCCCTTCGCCACGGCGCGCCCGGGCTATCGCCTCACCCGCCGCCTCGTGCACCGCCAGCACATCCATACCATCGACAATCACACCAGGCATCCCGTAGCCGGCCGCGCGGTCGGCGATGTCGCGCACTGCCTGATGCCGATCCTGACGGGTGAACTCACCGAAGCCGTTGTTCTCGCAGACGAAGATCACCGGCAGCTTGAACAGCGCCGCCATGTTCGCCGCCTCGTGGAAGGTGCCCTCGTTGCTGGCGCCGTCGCCAAAAAAGCAACAGGTGACGTGCTGGGTGCCGCGATACTTGTTGGAGAAGGCGGCGCCGATCGCGATCGGCGGTCCGCCACCGACAATGCCATTTGCGCCCAGCATGCCCAGGTCGAGGTCGGCGATGTGCATCGAGCCGCCCTTGCCCTTGCAGTAGCCGGCGGCCTTGCCGAACAACTCGGCGTACATCAGGCGGAAGTCGCCTCCCTTCGCGACAAGGTGGCCGTGGCCGCGATGGGTGCTGGTGATCTGGTCCTCAGCCGACAGGTGCGCGATCACGCCGGCGGCTACGGCCTCCTCACCAACGTAGAGATGGAGCGCGCCGGGGATCTTCCCCTGCTCCATCAGCTTGCCCGCTTCCTCCTCGAACACCCGGATGCGCACCATCCGCCGGTGCAGGTCACGCAGCAGTTGTTCTTCTTCGTTGCCGTCGACCATGCGGCCGCCTCCTCTGTCTCGTCCGGGCGCGCACACGCCGCGTCTCCGCAGCGGTCACATCGTACACCGGCCCCGCGCGAGCCGCGCGCTGGTACCAGCGCTTCCACGTGGGTGGCGCTCGTCAACCCAACGGCGGCCGCGGACGTGCCGCTATCGGTGAGCCGTTGCCCGACGAGGGTGTCCGCTTTGCTGCGAAGATATCTCGGCACCTGCCTGACTGCCCCTCCGGTCCAGCGACATCACACTGATCTTGGCGGTACACGTCCGGGCCATCCCGCACGCCCCGGCGCCCGGCCTGCACCGTCAGGGAGGGTACCGCCATGAAACGTCTGGCTCTCGGTGCGCTACTTGCGCTGATGGTGATGCCCCTATCGCTGGCCGGTCCCCCACCGGTAACTGGCGCCACGCTGTCGCCGGCCTCGGTCTCGGGCAATGGTCCGGTGCTGGCCAAGCCTGCCAAGTACGTCGTGCGACGGGCGCAACAGAGCGGGCTGCTGCAGCCGGGCGATGTCGTGTACCTGGGCGCCTTTCGCCTGCCGGAAGGGGGGGAACGGCCGCGCACCTTTGCGTACGGCGGCGCGGCAATGGCGTACAACCCGCATGGCGACCCGAACGGTCCGGCAGACGGATTCCCGGGATCGCTGTACGTGATGGGCCACGACCGAATGCCATACGGTGAGTTGCCCAACGGCAACCAGATCACACAGGTGAGCATTCCCGCGCCGGTGATCGCTCGCCACGCCGGCGATCTCAACCGCGCAGGGTTGGGCCAGGGGTATCGCGAGGCGCTGCGCGGATTGTTTGACGCCTTCGATGAACTGCCGCGTGCGGGGATGCTGTTTCTCGATCATGCCGTCTCGGGCCCGCGGTTGCACATCGCCATGGGCCAGCACTTTCAGGATGACGCTCCGTTCAACGGTCCCACCCATGCCGCACTGAACCCCAACCTGTCCGGTGCAGGATCCCAGGGGCCGTGGTATCTCGGTGACCACTCGCTGTACAGCGTCAACGGTTATCTGATGGAGATTCCGGCTGCCTGGGCAGATGCCTATGCCGGCGGGCGCGTGATCGGCGCGGGCCGCTACCGTGACGGCGGCTGGTCCGGCCAGGGGCCGGCGCTGTTTGCCTACCGGCCATGGCTGGACGACGGTTCGACGCCGCCTGCGGGTGCGCGGCTGGATGCCGTACCGCTGCTGCTGTACGAGAACTCGCGGAACAGCGAAGACGTGCTGAACGCCTCGCTGCGCGGCTACCAGCACGCCGACGAATGGGAAGGCGGCGCCTGGGTGACGAGCACCACTGGCAAGAATGCGGTGCTCTTCGCCGGGACGAAGGGTACGGGCGACAAGTACTGGTACGGCTGGGCGCACCCTGGCGGCGCGCACCTGCCCTGCATCGAGACCGAGTTCCTGGGGCAGTTCCCGATCTGCCGGCTGGCAGACGGCTCCCCCTGCCCGCCGCAGGATCTGCGCGGCTGCAGCGACCACAACGACTTCCGCGGCTGGTGGAGCACGCGTTGGGATGCCCAGTTCCTGTTGTACGATCCAGCCGACCTGGCGCGCGTCGCCACCGGTGAGTGGCAGCCCTGGCAGCCGCAGCCGTACGCCGTGGTCGACATCGACCAGTACCTGCTACTCAATCCAGACGGCGTCGAGCCGGAGATGCTGGGTACCGGCGACCAGCGCAAGTACCGCATCGGCGACGTCGCATATGACCGCGCCCGCGACCTGCTGTATGTGCTGGAGCTGTTCGCCGACGAGGCCAGCCCGGTGATCCACGTCTTCCGCGTCCGTTGACTCTGCTCGTCACGCTCCGTGCCCTGGCCCAGCGGTCCGAACCGGCCAGGGCATGGAGTCCGGCGTCCTAGGCCACCCGCGGGTCAAACGGCGTCGCGATCCCGGCGTGCGCCTCGATGACTTCGCCGGCGGCCAGGCAGATGTCCTCCCGGTAGCGCCGCGAGACCACCTGCACCCCCATCGGCAGGCCACAGCCATCGCCGCATCTCCGCTGACGCTCCCGACAATCTGGGCGGCCCAGCCCGCGCCAGCGGTGATGCCATGACGTCCAGCGACATGCGCACACCGGCGGCTTCCATCGGCTCGACGATGGTGTCGACACGCTGCAGATCGGTGCAGGCATTTCTGAGGAAGCCGCCGCGACCGAAGCAATCAATGGGGGGCTGGTCGCATGCCCGCATCCTGGATCGGCAGGCCCGCCTGTCTCCAGCCCTCGATGCCGCCCTCAATGTAGCGGACGTTGGTGAAGCCCATGTCGTGCAGTGTCTTGGCGCTGATCGCCCCCAGCGGACCCAGCACACAATGCGTGATGACCGGGCGCGACCGATCCGCCAGCCGCGCGTCCCGCCAGCTCTCGGGCATCTCGGTGTCGGCGCGCACCGGCAGCATCCCAGCGGAGATGGGAACCGCGCCCTCGATGTGCCCGTCCGCCTGAATGTCGGCGGCATCACGAACGTCGATGAGCAGCGCGTTTGGGTCGCACTTCAGCACCTCTTGCGCTTCGGCCGCGCTGATGCCCGGGACCGCCGCCTGCGCCTCACCCACCATTTGCATGAAGGTCTTCGCCATCGTCACTCCCTCTCCACCGCGTGTGTGTACTTGGCTCACCTTCGGGCCGGCTTGACGGCCGCAAATGTCACGCCGCGCGTGCCAAACTGCCTTGCGTCTGATTCGTGCGCGCTTCCGGAAAACACATCCACCTGCTGGCCCCAGCGGACCTGGGTGAAGCCGGACTGCGCCAGCACCCATTGCCACTCTGCCTCCAGCAGAGCGCCGGCAATTCAGCCGGACCACAGGTCGATGTCGTCCTTCGCGTCCTGTGGCACCTCCTGATGGACAACGATGTCAGCGATCTGGATGCGGCCGCCTGGGCGCAGCACCCGAAAGACCTCGCGCATGACGCCGAGCTTGTCCGGGCAAAGGTTGATCACACCGTTGCTGATCACTACGTCGACACTGCCATCAGCCGCTGGCAAGTCCTCGGCGTAGCCGTGACGGGCCTCAACATTGGTGAGGCCGAGCGCTGCGGCGCCGGCTTGCGTCTTGAGCCGCATCGCCTCGGTCATATCCACCGCGATCACGCGCCCGGAGGGACCGATCTGCCGCGCCGCCTGCAACGTGTCGAAGCCGGCGCCGCAGCCGAGATCGAGCACCCGCTCACCTGGGTGCAGCCGGCCCAACGAGAATGGGTTGCCGGTGCCAGCGAAGGACTCCACGGTGCTGGCTGGTAGCCAAGCGATGCCGGCTTTGTCATAGCCAAGCATCTGTGCCAACGGGCTGCCGGTATGGAAGTGGAACCCCTTGGCGGGTGTGAGCGCCACCTCCGTGTACTTGGCCGAAACCCGCGCACGCAGCTGATCGCGGTCTACACGAGACGCGGACACCGACGGTTCCATCACATCTGCCCTACCCGTTAACTCATCGCTGAGGTCACATCTGCGTGGCGCCCATGTTGCACGGGGCTGAGTAATTCGTCAATACGTTCCTTGACAAATCATACGGTTGAGTTATGTCCGGAATGCACAGCGCCTCATGAGTCACCGCGCCTTCAAGAACCGCCTCTATGCCGAGTTCGCCCGGATTGGAACCGCGCTTGCGAGTGATAAGCGGTTGGAGTTGCTCGACCTGCTCGCACAGGCGCCTCGCCATGTGAAGGGGCTGGCCTCCGAGATGGGGCTGCCCATGGCGAATGTCTCTCAGCACCTCCAGGTGCTGCGGCAGGCGCGGCTCGTCGAAGCGCAGCGCACCGGCGTGAAGGTCCAGTACCGGCTGGCAGGTGAGGATGTCCTACGGCTGTGGCTGGCGCTGCGCACAGTCGCGGAGACCCGACGCGCGGAGATCAGCGGCTGGCCGGCGAGTCCGAGATGCTGGAATCAGAGGACGCCGCCGTCCCGCGGAAAGAGCGGCTTGAACGGGCGGCACGCGGGGATGCCGTCGCGATCGACGTGCGTCCGGCGCTGGAATACGCCCACGGTCACCTGTCCAGCGCAATCTCCATGCCCGTTGAGACGCTTCCAGCGCGGCTTGGTGAGCTGTCAAAAGAGTAGACGATTGTGGCGTACTACCGTGGCGCCTACTGCCTCTTTGCCGGCGAGGCCGTCGCCTTCCTTCGCCAGCACGGCTTTGACGCCGTCCGGCTGGTGGGAGGCTGGTCTGAATGGCAGGCCAAGGGCCGGCCGGCTGCCTCAGAAACCACTGGATAGCTGCAGGCGTACCGGCCCAGCGGCACCCGCGGGCATGATGCGCGATCCAGCCTGTGCAGACACCGAAGTCCAGGCGAGGCGTGGTTACGACACGCCGGGCTCTACCGGCGTCGCGATCCCGGCGTGCGCCTCGATGACTTCGCCGGCGGCCAGGCAGATGTCCTCCCGGTAGCGCCGCGAGACCACCTGCACCCCCATCGGCAGGCCACGCAGCGGCTCGACCGGCACAGCCAGGCCGGGCAGGCCCAGCACCGGCAGCGTCAACTGGAATTGCAGCGCGTTCAGCATCCGCGCCGCTCCGGCTATCCCATCGGTATCCACACCAACCGGCACCGCCACCTCTGCGCAGGACGGCATCACGATCACCGGGTAGGTCTCCATGAATAGACCCCACAGGCGGATCAAGGTGTCGCGCTCGGCCAGTGCGCTCAGGTAGTCCTCCAGGTCGTAGCCCCCCCGCAACTCAAACCAGGCATTGACGAACGCTTCAATACCCGGGTCGCCCGCATCCTTCACGGCGGGACGCAACGTCAGGTTGAGATCTGACAGTCCGATGGGGTGCCACAGCTCGGCGGCACGGGCCAGTTGCGGTGGTGCTACCTCCTCCACCTGGTATCCGGCCGCGGCCAGCGCCGTACCTGCCCGGCGGACAGCGGCCACAACGGCCGGATCGACCTCGATACCCGCCGGCGCGGTCACCAGTGCGGCGCGCACGGGCCGAGGGAGCGGCTCGCCTTCCAGCGGGGCGGGGGTCCACAGGGGATCACGCGGGTCGCGCGCCGCCATTACCGATAGCGCCAGCCGGATATCACGTACACTGCGCGCCATCGGTCCGTTGACCGCCATCAACTGGCCGGACATGCGCCGGGAGACGGTAGCCGTACCGTTGAACGAGGCCACCCGGCCGGGGCTCGGCCGCAGGCCGGCCACGCCGTTGCAGTACGCCGGCCAGCGGATGGAGCCGCCGATATCGTTCCCCTGGGCGATCACTCCGATACCCGCCGCCAATGCCGCCCCTGCGCCGCCACTAGAGCCGCCGCACGTAAACGCCGGGTTCCAGGGATTGAGGGTGCGGCCGTGAAGGGCGTTGTCGGTCATGGCGCGCATCGAGAAGGCGGGGGCATTGGTCCGGCCAATGACGATCGCCCCGGCTCGGCGCAGGCTGCCCACCACCGGGCTATCCTCGGCGGCGATCAAGTTCCGAAAGATCGCCAGGCCATTGTCGGTCGGGCAGCCTGCCTGGTCGGTGTTGATTTTGGTGGTGACCGGCAGCCCGTGGAGCGGTCCCAATCGCTCGCCGGCCAGCCGGGCACGGTCGGCGCGGTCTGCTTCCGCCAAGGCCTGATCCTCGAGCGTGAGTACCACCGCATTGATAGCCGGATTGACGGCGCGCAGGCGGTCCAGGTGAGCCTGGACGGCCTCCCGTGCGGATACCTGCCCCGTCTGGATCAGCGTTGCCAAGGACGTCGCATCAAGCTTCCACAGTGGCTCTGCCATCGCTTCACCCCTTCCGCGAACGTGCGTGCGGACAGCATGCCCGTTCCTTCACGTATGCGTGCATCATACGTGTACGTTTCGGCGGTAGGCACAGCTTGCGCGGCACCGCACAGCGAAGGCGCGCCCCACGCGGGACGCGCCCTCGGTCCTTAGCAAAGGTGCAGGCAGTCCTAGTCCGAGACGAGCACGAGGGTGCCCGTGGTGGACAGGGAGCCGCCGGTGCCGTTGACGACGCAGGAGCGGGCCTTGGTCTGCTTGCCGGGCAGACCGCTGAAGCCACCGTCTTCGGCCGTGCCGGAGAGCTGGCGGTAGGCTTCAACGAGCAACTGCATGCCGTACATGCCGGAGTGGTTAAAGGAGAGACCGCCGCCGTTGGTGTTGATCGGCAGGCGGCCACCGGGGGCCGCGTGGCCGTCCTTCCACAGGCGGAAGCCTTCGCCGCGCGGGGCCAGGCCGAGCATCTCGGCGGTGATACCGGCGGTGACGGTGAAGGAGTCGTAGATCATGGCCATTTCCATGTCTTCCGGCCCCATGCCGGCCATCTTGTAGGCCGCCGCCGCCGAGGCTGCCGCCGAGGTGGCGGTGAAGTCGCCCATCTCGATCATGTTCGAGTGGCTCATGTTCTCGCCCGCGCCGGCAATCCACACGGGCTTGGTCTTGAGACTGCGGGCGATTTCCGGACTGGTGATCAGCACCGCGCCGCCGTGGTCGGTGACCAGGCAGACATGGAGCAGCGTGAGCGGCCAGGAGATCATGCGTGAGTTCTGCACCGTCTCCACGGAAATCGGCCCACCCTCCGGGTGCGTCTCCTTGGAATGCATGACGGCGCGCGGATTGAGGCCGGCCCACTGGCGGGTGACGACGGCAATATTGGCGAAGTCCTCCGGCGTGGTGCCGTAGCGGTAGTTGTGGCGCGTCATGGCGTGGGAGTAGTTGGAGGGCGCGCCGGAGAAGCCGTACGCCATGGTCATCTGGTTGCCGGGAGACCAGGGGTCGCCGGCGCCGCGCATGCCGCCCGTGCCGCGGCCGCGGTTGGCGCGGGCCGACCAGCCGGACTCGCCGTGACTGACCAGTGCCACGTCAATGACACCGGCGTGAATGGCGCACAGCGCGTGATGGACGTGCATCTCAAACGAGCAGCCACCGACCGAGGTGGTGTCGATGTACTTGGGATGCAGGCCAAGATGCTCGGCCAGTTCCGAGGACCAGCCGGCCGAGAACACGCCGTCGATGCGAGAGATGGGGATACCGGTCTGCTCGCTGACGTTCTTGATCGCTTCGATGTGTAGCTGGAGCGAGGTCTTGGGCGTCTTCGAGTAGCCGATCTCATTGGCTTCGGCCGCGCCGACGATCGCTGCTGCCTTGGAAATTGCTGCTGGCATCGGGCCGCGCCTCCTTATTCCACCACCCGCCAGAACGGGATGTGGACATCCTCGTTGGCCGGCTCGAATTCAACCTTCACCTTGGCGCCGATCTTGATGGTCTCCGGCTTGTTGGGGTCCACCCCGCGCAGCACGGTGGCCATGCGGTCGCCCTCATTCAGGTCGATGTAGGCTGTGACGAATGGGGTTTCGTTCGCCCAGGCGCCCATCGCTCGATGCTGAACGGCGAAGGTGTGGATGCGGCCCTCACCGCTACCCTCGATCCACTCCAGCTCGCGCGCGTGGCAGAACGGGCAGATCAGGCGCGGATACCAGTGCACGCGGTTGCAGTTGGTGCACCGCGGCAGCATCAGCTTGCCTTCTTTGGCCCCATCCCAGAACGGCTTGGTATGCGGGCTGGGGTCCGGGATCGGCTTGTCGTATGGCATCAATCCGTCTCCTCTAGCACGTGGTGAGGGGCGCGACTCACCGCCCCCATTTGCTGAACCTTCGCGCCGAATCGCCACCGTTGTGCAGGTAGCAGCGTGGGTGATGCTAGGGCTTTCTCGGGTGAGGGTCAAACCGCGCCCGTCTGGCCCAAGGAACAGTGTCGAGACCCCGAGCCGCAGGGCTACGCTGACGGTGGCTGGCCGGGGTGGGCCTGCACTGGAGAGGACGGCACCGGGATGGATACCTCAGTCCGATTGCTGGTAGGCACGCGCAAGGGCGCTTGGATCTACACCTCAGACGAGCGGCGGGAGCGGTGGGAACTCTCCCAACCGATGCTCCCCGGCTGGTCCTTCTCGCACATGGCGGCGGACACACGCACCGGCGCACCGCGGCTGTACGCCGCCGCCAATCACTGGGCGTGGGGCAAGTCCGTCGCCAAGTCCGACGACCTGGGCCAGAGTTGGGATTACCGCAGCGAGGGACTGGCGTTCGCGCCGGATATGGGCATCTCAATCGAGAACATCTGGTGCGTGCAGCCCGGACACCCCTCGCAGCCGGGTGTCGTTTACGCCGGCACCCAGCCGGCGGGGCTCTATCGGAGCGAGGACTACGGCCGGTCCTGGCAGCCGGTCGAGAGCCTCAACCGCCACGCGCATCGCGAAAAGTGGAGCGGCACCGGCGGCGGCGCCTCCTGCGTGCATTCCATCGAGATTGACCCGCGCGACGCCAGCCACGTCTATATCTCGATCAGCGCCGGCGGCTCCTATGAGACCAGGGACGGTGGACAGAGCTGGACGACCTTTTCGCACACCGCCCGCGCCACCAACCCGGACGCGCTCACGATGCTGGCCGGGATGCGGGAGCGATTCCCCGAGTTCTTCCCGGATGGGGTGGACCCGGCGGCAATTGACGAGATGCACCGGATGCGTATTGACCGCAAGCATCCGGACCGCCTGTGGACCCAGACACACGTCGGTGTCTTCCGCTCCGACGACGGCGGCGCTACCTGGCACGATGTAACGGTTGGTCTGCCGTCGTTCCACGGCTTTCCAATCGCCGTGACCAAGAGCGGCGAAGACGGTGTATACGTCGTGCCGATCGCCTTTGAAGCTGACAACTTCCGCGTGTGCCCCGGCCAGCTCGCCATCTACCGCACGCGCACCGCTGGCTGCACCTGGGAGGCGCTCACCTGCGGCCTGCCAGGCCCGCACGACTACCAGAGCGTCTACCGCGATGCGCTCGACACCGACGACCTCACGCCAGGCGGCGTGTACTTCGGCACCACCAACGGTGAGGTGTATGCCAGCGCCAACGGTGGGGACCACTGGCAGCGCCTTCCCGGCACCCTGCCTCCAATCCTGTCGGTGACCGCGCTGACCATGTAACAGGCTGGTGGACAGCGGCAACGCGATTGCCGCTGTCCCCGCCTACCTGCCCTGGAAGCTGGCCGGCCGTTTCTCGCGGATCGCGCGGGGGCCCTCGCGCGCGTCCTCGGTGCTGGCAGCGATGGTCTGCAGCCACTGGGCCATCGTCAGCGCTGTATCGATGTCCACGCCCTGGGACTTGTAGGCGAGTTGCTTCATATATTGCACGGCCACCGGCGCCGAGGCCGCCAGCTCGCGGGCAAAGCCGAGCACCTCATCCATCAGCTGCTCCGGCTCCACCACGCGCGAGACGTAGCCCATCGCCAGCGCCTCTGCTGCGGAGAAGGTACGGCTGGTCCACAACAGCTCCAGCGCTTTGGCCATGCCCACAATCCGTGGCAGAAAGTAACACCCACCGTTGCCGGGAATGATGGCGTTGCGGCTGTAGGCTTGGGTGAACTTGGCGGCGCTAGACGCGATCCGGATATCAGCCCAACTGGCCAGGTCCATACCCGCGCCCGCTGCTGCGCCGTTCACCGCCGCGAGATAGGGCTTGTCTAGCTGGGCCACGGCGCGACCCACCCGCTGGATGCCGCGCAGGTTGTAGCGGCGGTCTGCCGGTGATGGTGGCCGGTCGTCCTGGATATCACGATCGGCAATCGTGCGGCCGGAGATGTCCTGGCCGGAGCAGAATCCCCGCCCAGCGCCGGTCAGCACCACCACCCGCACCCCGCCATCCACCCAGGCGCGGTCAATGTACTCGGCCAGACCGGCAGTGAGATCGACCGAGAGGGCATTGAGCCGTTCCGGCCGGTTCAGGGTAATGACGGCGATCTGGTCCTGAACGTCGTATAGCACATCCGGGTGCTCGGCGGTCACAGTCGTCCTCCTTCGGGCGCGCGCGGCGCGTCTCCCCGTCTGGTATAGCCGATTTCGGCGCCTGCCTCACGTACCGTGCTGGCCCGACCCCGCTGGCCGCCGCCCTGGCAAGTGATCAGGCATTACCCCACAACATATCCGGAACCACCCCGCAGTCATGTCATCCCGCACCGGGCGATCCGCCGCGCGCAAACCGGACAGACATGTACACCTGCGTCATCAAACACTTGATGCGCCACACCAGGGGTCCTGGATGTGACGTGCACAGGAATACACACACTTGTGCATGTGAAAACTAACGCAACTGACAAATTCGCCATGCAGCCAACCATTATCTGCGTTCGCGGCCCCTCAGGCTCCGGCAAGACTCACCTGATCGAGGCGATGGCGCCGCTGCTCGCGCGCGAGGGGCTGCGTGTCGCTGTCCTGAAACGCTCGCACCACCTTTTGGACCTCGCGGGCAAGGATTCGGACCGGCTGGTATCGGCCGGTGTGGCAGCGGCGCTGGTGCATGACGCGGGCGGCGCCGCGCTGTTCCGCCAGCCAGAAGCATCACTCACCACCCTGGTGGGGCTGCTTCCTGATGATATCGACCTGGCACTGGTCGAAACGTTCCGGCCGGAGCGCTACCCGGTGCTGCTCGCTGCGGGCGAGGAACCGGCCACGGGCGAGACGCTGCTTGGCCGGTTTGTGCCGGCGATAGCGGCGCCCGAGGCGGAGGCGCTCGCCGCCCGGCTGATGGCGCTGACCCGGGCACGCAGCCGGGCCGCCGCTCCCGCGCCGGCCCGCAAGGTCCATCGCTGCGCCGGGGCGGTGCTCGGACGGCGGCTGGCCGCCTATGGGGCAGCGCTGCTGGGCATCGAAATCCCGCGCACCGACCACCGGCTGTACGTGCTGTGCGAGAACGACGGCTGCGCCGCCGACGCGCTGATCAGCAGCACCGGCTGTCACCCGGGGAACCGCACCATTCGCTTCACCTACGAGGGGAAGCTGGCGGCCACCTTCGTAGACACCGAATCCAGGCAGGCCGTGCGCGTGCACGCCTGGGGCGATCTGCGCGACCGTGCGGCCGAGTTGTACCCGGATGCCGACCGCCACACCGGCCAGATGCTGGCGTACGAAGCGCTGGCGGAGACGGAGTTGTTTGGCCATCGCACCGTGGAGCTGCCCCCTGTGCCCGTCAGGCGGCCGGGGCACGCCCGCTGTGTGCGCTGCGAGGAGGAGATCGACGGCGATGCGGCTATCAAGGCGGGAGAGGCGGCGATCTGCCGCCCCTGCCATGCAGCCGCCCGCGCCGATCACACACAGGAGAGCAGGGAGTTGACTCAAGAGGAGGAGGCACGATGAACCTGTTCGTCAGAGCGCTGGTGGCCGGCCTGGGCGCCACGGCGATCTGGATCGGGGGAGCGATCATCATTGCCGGATTGCGGGCAGCGTTAGAGGGTACGCCGGAGCGGATCACCAGCGTCGCCACGCCGCTGCTGTCGCTACCGCTGTGACCGAGAGGTGTGAAGATGGCGAAACTCGGCAGACGTGACTTTCTCAAAGTCGCCACAGCGGGCACCGTCGGCGCCACCTGGGCGCTGATGCAGCAGAAGGGCGCCTTCCTTCAGACGTCGCCCGGCGTCACCAACCCGCTGGCGTTCTACCCCACCCGCGATTGGGAGCGGATCTACCGCGACCAGTACAAGTCGGACAAGAGCTTCACCTTCGTCTGCGCCCCTAACTGCACCCACAACTGCCGGATGAAGGCGGTGGTGCGCAACGGCGTCGTCACCCGTGTGGAGCCGATGTACGAGGGGGGGCTGTACAAGGACCTTCAGGGCAACAGCTCCACCGCACACTGGAACCCGCGCGCCTGCAACAAGGGCTACGCCATGACGCGGCGCATCTACGGGCCGTACCGGTTGAAGTACCCCATGGTACGCGCTGGCTGGAAGCAGTGGGCCGATGACGGCTATCCCGCGCTCACCAAGGAGCTGCGCGATAAGTACAAGTTCACCACGCGTGGCACCGACACCTTCACCCGAATCAACTGGGACCAGGCCTTCGATTATGTCGCCAAGGGACTGATGGCCACGGCCAAGACCTATAGCGGCGACGAGGGCAAGCGGCGGCTGGAGGCCGATGGCTATCAGCCGGAGATGATCGCCGAGACCCGCGGCGCCGGAACCCGCACCATCAAGCTGCGCGGAGGCATGGGCCTGCTCGGCGTCATCGGCAAGTACGGCATGTACCGCATGTCCAACGCGCTCGCCCTGCTGGACGTGTACACCCGCAAAGTCAACCCGGACGACGCGCTGGGCGGGCGCAACTGGTCGAACTACACCTGGCACGGTGACCAGGCCCCCGGCTTCCCTTACGTCCACGGCCTGCAATCGTCCGAGGTGGACTTCAACGAACTGCGGCTGTCCAAGCTCCACATCCAGGTTGGAAAGAACCTGGTGGAGAACAAGATGGCCGACGCCCACTTCTTCCAGGAAGTGATGGAACGGGGCGGCAAGATCGTCACGATCACGCCGGAATACAGCCCGCCGGCCACCAAGTCTGACTACTGGCTGCCGGTGCGTCCGGGGCTGTCTGACACGTCGATCTTCCTTGCCATCTCCAAGCTGCTGATCGACCGCAACCAGTACGACGCCGAGTTCGTCAAGCGCTACACCGACCTGCCGATGCTGATCCGCAAGGACAACCTCAAGCGGCTGCGCGCCGACGAAGTCATCCCCAACTATCAGCCCGGCCTGCAAGCCACCGGCGCCAGCTTCTCGATGCAGGGCCTGACCCGCGATCAGTACAACCGGCTGGGCGACTACATCGTCATGGACGCACGCAGCAATGCGCCGGCGGCCGTGACCCGTGATGACGTCGGCAGCAAGATGACGCAGAAGGGCATCGACCCGCGTCTGGACTACAGTGGCACCTTGCGGCTGGTTGACGGCTCGAACGTCGAAGTGATCACCATCTTCCAGGCGTACCGCGACCACCTGAGCGACTACGACCTCGATACGGTGGCAGAGATCACCGGCACGCCCAAGGCACTGATCGAGCGGCTGACCAACGATATCGCCACGATCAAGCCGGTGGCCATTCACATCGGCGAAGGCGTCAACCACTGGTTCCACGCCACGCTGCACAACCGCGCGACGTATCTGCCACTGATGCTGACTGGCAACATTGGCAAGCCCGGCGCCGGCTGCCACACCTGGGCGGGTAACTACAAGGCCGCGCTGTTCCAGGGCTCCCCACAGAGCGGCCCCGGCTTCAAGGGCTGGATCGCGGAAGACCCCTTCCATCCCAATCTTGACCCGACGGTAGACGGCAAGAACATCGAGGCCCACGCCTACACCAAGGATGAGGAGCCGGCCTACTGGGACCACGGCGATCAGGCGCTGATCGTCTCAACGCCGAAGAAGGGCCGCATCAACTTCACCGGCAAAACGCATATGCCCACCCCGACGAAGGTGATCTGGACCACCAACGTCAATCTGATCAACAACGCCAAGTGGGCGTACGGCGTTATCAAGAACGTCAACCCCAAGATTGACATGATTGTCACGCAGGACATCGAGATGACGGCGTCCTGCGAGTACTCCGACGTGATTCTGCCCGCCAATAGCTGGCTGGAGTCGCAGTCACTCGAGATCACCGCCTCCTGCTCCAACCCGTTCCTGCAGATCTGGGGCAAAGAGGGACTCAAGCCGCTGTTCGACACCAAAGACGATGTCCAGATCCTGGCCGGTGTCGCCCAGGCACTGGCGAAGGCGACCGGCGACAAGCGCTTCAGCGACTACTGGAAGTTCGCGATCGAGGGCAAGCCCGAGATCTACATGCAGCGACTGCTGGACTCCTCGCTGACGACGCGCGGCTACAAGGTCGATGACCTGCTCAAGGGCAAGTACGGCGTCCAGGGTGGGGCGCTGATGATGTTCAACACCTACCCACGCATTCCGTTCTATGAGCAGATCAAGAACGACTGGCCGTTCTTCACCGATACGGGCCGCCTCAATGCCTATGTCGATATCCCCGAGGCGATTGAGTACGGCGAGAACTTCATCGTCCACCGCGAAGGGCCGGAGGCGACGCCATACCTGCCCAACGTGATCGTCAGCAGCAACCCGCTGATCCGCCCAGAGGACTACGGCATCAGCTGGGATGAGCGCGACGCCGAGAAGCGCACGATTCGCAACGTCAAGCTACCGTGGTCCGAAGTCAAGAAGACCACCAACCCGCTGTGGAAGGATGGCTTCCGCTTCTACATCCTCACGCCCAAGACGCGCCACACGGTGCACTCCTCCTGGGCGGTGACGGACTGGATGGTGCTGTTCGCAAGCAACTTCTCCGACCCGCGGCGTTTGGATAAGCGGTTGCCAAGCGTGGGCGATCAGCAGCTGCACATGAACCCGGAAGACGCCAAGGAACTGGGGCTGGCCGATGGTGACTACGTGCATGTGGACGCCAATCCCGATGACCGGCCGTACCTGGGCGCGAAGCCGGATGACCCGTTCTATAAGGTGGCGCGGCTGATGCTGCGGGTGAAGTACAACCCCGCCTACCCGCGCGGCACCGTCATGACCAAGCACGGCACGTTCATCGCCACCGAACGCACCGTGAAGGCACACGAGACCCGGCCCGATGGCCGCGCCGTCTCTGCCGATACGGGCTATCAGTCCAACTTCCGTTACGGCTCGCAACAGAGCGTCACCCGCGACTGGGCAATGCCGATGCACCAGACCGACACCCTGTTCCACAAGGCCAAGGTCGCCACCTCCTTCATCTTCGGCGGTGAGGCGGACAACCATGCCATCAACACCGTGCCGAAGGAGACGCTGGTGAAGATCACCAAGGCGGAGCCGGGCGGGGCGGACGGCAAGAGCGTGTGGGCGCCGGGCAAGTCCGGCATGGCCCCCGGTAACGAAGATGAGTTCATGCGCCAGTACCTGGCCGGTGGCCTCATCAGCCTGAAGGGGGTATGAGATGGAGCTACCGCTCTATGACACCCGCCCGCTCCCGGATAAGGAGTTTGAAGAAGACGACCCTTACGAGCTGGTCGCTGTGCGGCTGCCTGCCCCGCCGGGGTACGACGGCCCGGCGGCCATGGCCCGCACCTTCATCGAAGAGTTCGCCATGATGGGCTGGCCGCCGGAACGCATCATGATCCTGTTTCGCAGCAGCAAGTTCGCGGGCACACATGCGGTGTACGAGGAGCGCGGCGAAGCCTACGTCCGCGGCCTGATCGCCGAGGTGTTCGGGAGGGGGAAGGAGACAGTCCATGCCGGCGGTGCATAACTGGCAGCTCGGCCGCGAGATGACGTACCGGTATGACCCCGCGTATCCCAAGCTTCAGTTCGCGGCCGTCTTCAACATCAACCGCTGCATCGCTTGTCAGACCTGCACGATGGCGTGCAAGTCCACCTGGACCCTCTCCGAAGGCCAGGACCTGATGTGGTGGAACAACGTCGAGACCAAGCCGTTCGGCGGTTACCCACGAAACTGGGATGTCAAGGCGCTCAAGCTGCTGGAGCAGTCCAACCCGGGCAAGCAGACCTGGAGTGGCAAGCCCGGCGGCCCGAAAGACGCCCCCTACGGCAAGTTCGACGGCAAGACGCTGTTCGAGGCGGCTGACGGTGATCAGCAGGTTGTCTCGGGCTACATCCCCACCGATGAGGAGTGGACGGCGCCCAATATCTACGAGGACACCGCCACCGCCTACCCGAAGCAGGGTGTGTCGCTGCCCGAGCACTCCGCCTGGTTCTTCTACCTGCAACGGCTGTGCAACCACTGCGCCTATCCGGCCTGTGTTGCTGCCTGCCCGCGCAACGCCGTGTACAAGCGACCCGAAGACGGCATCGTGCTGGTAGACCAAGAGCGCTGCCGCGGCTACCGCAAGTGCGTAGAAGCCTGCCCGTATAAGAAGTCGATGTACCGGCCCACCACCCGCACCTCCGAGAAGTGCATCGGCTGTTACCCGCGCGTGGAAGGGTCAGACCCGGCGACCGAAGGTCTGCCCACGGAGACGCGCTGTATGTCGGTGTGCCCCGGCAAGATCCGGTTGCAGGGGCTGGTGCAGATTGGGGACAAGGGTGTCTGGAAAGAGGACCCCAAGAATCCGCTGTACCACATGGTCCACATCGAGCAGGTGGCGTTGCCGCTGTACCCGCAGTTCGGCACGCAGCCCAACATCTACTACATCCCACCCCGCTGGGTGCCGCGCCCCTACCTGCGCCAGATGTTTGGCCCGGGCGTCGATGCCGCCATCGAGCGCTACACCAACCCCTCGCGCGAGATGCTGGGCATTCTCCAGTTGTTCCGCGCCTCGCAGCAGATCGTCTTCAGCTACGAACTGGTGAAGGGGCCGAAGGTGGAAGAGGTCGTCGTTGATGGCAAGACACGCGAGATCTTCAACGACACCGTGATCGGCTTTGACTCCAAGGGCAAAGAGATCGTTCGCATCTCCGTGCTTGAGCCGTTTGTCGAGCGGCCGGGGTATCTCAACTCGATCTAGGAGGGCGTGAGATGGCGAAGTCCACACCGACGGCCGCCGAAGCGCTCGCCCGATCGGCCATGTACGGTATCCTCGCCCATGCGCTGGCTTTTCCTGCTCCCGATCGCCGCGCTGCGATTCGCGAGCTGGCCGATGCGTTGCCTGCCCTACCCTCGCCCATCGCCGGCCGGGCCGAGGCACTGGCGATGACCATGCCAGACGTGGAGGCGCTGCAGGCGGAGTACGCCCGCCTGCTCACGCACAGCACCTCGAAAGACGTGCCGTGCTACGAAACCGCCTATACCGCCACGGAAACCTTCCAGCAGTCACGGCAAATGGCGGACATCGGTGGCTTCTACACCGCCTTCGGCGTCCAACCCGCGGCCGGCGGAGAGCGCATCGACCATATCACCACCGAGCTGGGCTTCATGCACTACCTAGTGCTGAAGGAGGCCTACGCCCGCGGCCGCTTGGGCGCTGCGCGCGTCTCCCAGGCCCGCCGGGCTCAGCGGCTGTTCCTGCGTGACCATCTCGGCCGGTGGGCGCCGTCGCTGGGCAACCGGCTGCATACGCTTGATCCGGAGAGCTGGATGGGGCGGGCCGGTGGCCTGCTAGTGGCCTGGCTGGAGAAGGAATGCCGGGAGCTGGGCACCACGCCGGCGCCGGTCGAGGGCACACCGACGCTGCCGCCACCGGAGCCGGACCACGAGGGCCCGGCCTACGACGCCGGAGACGAACTAGAAGAAGCGGGTGGGATGCTGTCCCTGGGGGGCATGCCCCTGCCCATGTTGCAGGAGTTGAGGTGACGGTCATGAAGTGGTCGAAACCGGCGGTCCTGCTCGTCGGTGCGCTGGTGATCGCCGGTGCGCTTGCCGGGCTGACCGGCGTCCGCACCGCCACGTCGCAGGCGGTCACGCTAAAAGCCGTTGCAGTGGCGGACAAGCCAGAGCTCAACCCGGACTGGGCGACCTGGGTCAAGATCCCGTCCGTGGACGTACAGCTCACCAATCAAGCGGTGACCTATCCCAAGGGCGGCGGCACCGTGCCGGCTGTCAGTCTCAAGGCCGTGCACCACGAGAACACGCTGTACATTCGCGCTTCCTGGAAGGACCAGACGGAGAATGTCCCCTCCATCGATATGGCCGCCTTCACGGATGCGGTGGCGCTGGAGTTCCCCGGCAAGTCTGCCGTCTCGGTGCCGTCCTTCTGCATGGGCCAGCCCGGCTCCGGTGTGAACATCTGGCAATGGAAGGCCGATGCACAGGCCGGCGCGGGATCGGCGGCCCTGGCCAAGCTCTATCCGAACGGCTACGCCGATAGCTCCGGTTTCCCGGAGGAGCTGACTAAAGCCGCGCTCTATCAGCCCGCCTTCGGGCTGGGGAACCCGGTGGCGCGCACTGATGCCGCAGTACAGACCCTGGTGGCGCAGGCCTTCGGCACGCTATCGGCAGCGGCGGCCCAAGACGCTACCGGCGCCGGCATGTGGCGCAACGGTGAGTGGAGCGTCGTCTTCACCCGCCCGTTCAGCGCCGCGGACGGTGATCAAGCAGAGTTCGCCGCCGGCAAGAACACCAACCTGGCCGTGGCCGTCTGGGACGGCGCCAACGGGGACCGTGCCGGGCAGAAGAACGTGTCGCAGTTCGTCACGTTGCAGCTCAGCGGTGAACTGGTGAAGGCCAAGTCCGAGGACTGGGGTGCGCTGTGGTTCGGCGCAATCCTGGGTGGCGTGCTCGTTGTCCTCGGCCTAGCGGCGCTGGGCTGGGCCGGTGTTGCCGGCACGGCGAAGGAAAGGGCATAGGAGATGGCGCTGCAGCTCACACGCCCGGTCCTGCGCTCGCAGCCGCGCCTGCTGGCGGCAGCGCAGTTCCTGCCCACCCTCATGTTTGCCACCGTCGCGGCAGCACTGGTGGAGCTGACGCTCCTGCGGCTGCTGTCGCGTGTGGCGATTCATATCCCGGACGTACCCGCATTGCGCGGGGTGTATTCCGCCGCCGTCCAGGCCGGCACGGTCACCTTCCCGGTTGCGGCGCTGCTGGCCGCGGCACTGGTGACCGTGGCCGCCATGGCGATGTTGCCGCGGGCCCCGATTCTGGCCATCCCAGCACTGGCGCTGCTGGGTGCACAGGCAGCACTGCTGGTTGCCGGCGAGAGTGCGCTTGGCACAGCGGCTCACCAATGGCTCCTAGCCGTGGCACTGCTGGCGGTGCTGTTTTACAGCACTTCTCGGCGGATGGCGCTGTTTGTGGCTGGCGTTGGCGTGGCGCAGGCCGCGGGGCTGGCGCAGGCCGCGTCGGCCAATCTCGCAGCAGAAGGCGGCCGGGCGCTACCGCTGTCTGTTGCGGGCGCCGGCGAGAGCCTGCTGCTCGTCACGCTACTCGCCGCGCCGGTGCTCGTTGGTCCCCGCCGCTGGAGCCGGCGCGACGTGATCGCCGGCGGCGTCGTCGCATTGATCGGCGCTGGTATGCTGTTTGGCAATGCCAGCACGGCCCGTACCCTGGCGCTGTGGACGTTCGGCCTGGGTATGCCGCTGCCGGCGCTGCTGTATGCCATCACCGCGGGCGCCATGGCCGCCACCCTAATCGCGCTGCTGCGCACCGGCGCCATCGAGCGCGCAGGCGCGCTCACGCTGATCGTCCTCGGCGGCTTCGTCCCTCCGAACAGTTACCAGGCAGGGCTGTTGCTGGCGGGGGTCATGCTGCTCGTGCTTGAGCAGCCACGCGGGCCGGCCACCACTGATTAGAGCCGTCGAGGGCTGGGCACACCGGCGCAGTCTCCACGGGAGGGAGGAACCGCAACCATCCCCGTGGAGGCCGCGTCGGTGTGGCGTCTCGGCTATCGGGCGGCCGTGACCAGCCCGGCGCGCGCTGCGGTACGCTCTGCCATCAGCACCGAGACCGCTGACACGGCCGAGACGGCCACCAGGCCCCAGTAAACGATGGCGTATCCCCCAGCCAGTTCGTACACCACGGCGACCCCGACCGGCGCCAGCGCACGCGAGCCGGTGAGCAACAGCGACATCATGCCGCTGATGCTGCCGTAGTGCCGCGGGCCGTAGAACTCCGCTACCAGTGCCGCCCGCGCCGGCGTCACCGCTCCAAAGCCGGCACCGAACAGCACCACGAACGCAAACACTCCGGCTGTCGTCTGCACCAGCAACAGCGCCAGCAGCGCCAGCATCTGCAGCAGAAAGATCAGCGCCGCCACCAGGCTGCGCGGCACGCGGTCACCCAGCGGCGTCAGCACCAACCGGCCGGGTAGCGCCATCACACCGACGATGCCGGTAACCGATGCGGCGAACCCCGCGCTGTACCCCTGGTCGGTCAGGTACGGCACCAGGTGGACGAACACCGCACCGACCCCCAGCGCGTTGAGGAAGAATGCTGCCGTCAGCCACCAGAACGTCGCCCCGCGGACGGCATCACCGGTGGTCCAACTGCGCTCAGAGGGGGCGCCGGCGGTTGAATCGACACGCCCCGCCTGGCCGTCGACGGCAAGCCCCAAATCCTCCGGCCGTCGCCGCAGCAGGAGCGCGTGCCAAGGAATCGTCCCCACCGCCACGATTACCGCCAGCCACACCAGGGCGCTGCGCCAGCCCTGCGCTTCGACCAGCCGCCCGGCCAGCGGGATGTAGATCACGCTGGCGAATCCGGCGATGAAGGTCAGCAATGTCAGCGCCCGTCCCCGCCGCCGCTGAAACCAGTTCGCGACCACGACGAAGGCCGGCTCATAGAGCACTGCCGACATTACGACACCAATGAGGGCAAACACGGCATAGAGCGCCACAAGCGACTGCACCCGTGACCAGGCAAGTAGCAGCAGCACCGCGGCACCGGAGCCGGTGGTCATCAACGTACGCGGACCATGGCGATCCAGCCAGCGCCCGGCCGGTACGGCAGCCAGCCCGGAGAGGAGCAGTGCGAGCGAAAACGCTCCGGTCATCGCTGCCCGTGACCAGCCGAACTCAGCCTGCATGGGTTTGAGAAAGACCGTGAACGCGTAATACAGCACGCCCCATGAGGTGGTTTCCGTGATTGCCAGCGTGACAACCAGCACCCAGCCGTAATACACCCGACGGCCAAGCCGCTCTGCGATTGCTACCCGCATCACACCGTCCCTGCCGGTGCCGGCATCATATCGGAAATGCCCGGCAGCAGGCCGCGACGCGTGCCCTCCCTGTCAGGGCGCCGGCGCCCGCGCCTACCCCGGCAGCGCTATATCAGGGCTACGCCCGCTAGGCCATAGTGATGAGACAAGCACCCCAACCAGCGCCCTGCAGGGGGGATCACCGCGCGGGCCGGAACGGTCCCTAGGCCACGGTGTGCCGGACCAGCCGGTCGTGCGATGGCGCCGATGCTGGTTCGCCCCGCCGGCCTGGCGGGCGCCGGTGGGAATCACAAGGGTAGGGATGTGCCAGAAGCGGCGGCATGGCAGCGTGCAGTCAGGCTGTTGTGTGTGCGTTTGGGGGGCGTTGACCAGGTCGTCACGGTCACCCCGGCGTTGCGGGCGCTGAAGGAGTCCGTCCAGGACCGAACGATTGCCTTGCTGACCTCATCCGCCGGCGCCGAAGCTGCCCGGCTGGCCGCCGTCGACGAGGTATTGGTATATGACGCGCCGTGGCTCGAGCAGTCGCCGCCGCGGGTCAGCAGTCAACCCGATCGCGCCGGCATCGAAGCACTTCGGTCCCGCAGCTTCGATGCCGCCGTGATATTTGCCGATGAGGGTCAGTGCGCCTGGCCGGCCGCGATGCTGTGCCTGCTGGCTGATATCCCCCTGCGGCTGGCGTTCAGCCACGACCAGCCCCATCAGCTTCTCAGCGATTGGGTGGCAGATGGGGAACCGCCGGGCGCACCTCGCCACCCCGTGAGGCGGCAACTCGATCTGGTAGCGGCGGTTGGCGCACAGGGAGCTGATGACCGGCTGTACCTGCAGACCTCCGATGCTGCCCAAACTCGGGTACAGCGGTTGCTGGAGGAGCGCCGGTGGAACCCGGAGCGGCCCTGGGTGGTGATCCATCCCGGTGCGGACGTGCCCGCCAATCGCTACCCGGCTGAGCACTTTGCCCGCGTGGCTCACATCCTGACCGCCAACCACGGCTGGCAGGTCGTGTTCACCGGCGCACAGCCCGAGCGTCCGCTCGTCGAGAGCATCCGTGCGACGATGGATGCGCCATCGCTGACGCTAGCCGGGCGGCTGAGCCTAGAAGAGCAGACGGCGCTGCTGGCAATTGCGCCACTGCTGATCACCAGCCATGGCAGCCCCGTGCATCTGGCCGCCGCTGGTGCCACGCCGGTGGTCGATCTCCACGCGCTCACCGGCGCCTACCATGCGCCCTGGCGAACGCCGTACCGAGCGCTCTCACACCACGTGCCCTGCGCCGGTTGCGGACAGCGCGTCTGCCCGCTGGGTCACGGCAACTGCCTGCGGATGGTGTCGCCAGAACGCGTGGCCCTGGCAGCGGTGGACCTGCTGCGCGACGTGGGTATGGGCCACAGCGCCACGCCGGCCCTGGCGGGCGCCTCTGATGGCTTCCGGGTGGCGCCATGGTTCCGGGCTGCCGCCGGTGAGGCGCTGACGCTGCTGCCGTGATTGCCACCACGCCAGGGCGGGGGCAAGCTGGGGGAGCGATCGAACTCGCCCCCCGATAGGCTCACAGCGGCACCGCGTCCCAGTTCGGCGCCGGGATCTTGTGGATCTCGTCGATGAGCCAGGCAGCACGCTCGCGCTGAGCCGGCGTCGCGGCAGGCAGCCGCAGGCCAGCACGGCTGGCGTACCACCGGTGCTCGCGCAGCACCTGAGGCAGCGTCTCCCAGGTGGCAATCAGCGCGAACTCGCGCAGCACCTCTTCGGGGATCGCTTTGCGCATCTCGGCCCATTGGCCCTTGAGCGACATCTCGTGCAGCTGCATACCGAGTTCCTCGCGACCATGCGCGCGGAACACCCCGTGGTAGGTTCGGGTAGAGCCGTAGAAAGAGATAGGCTCACGCAGCCGCTGGAGCCCCTGCTCGACTTCGGCCTCGGTTTCGCCAATGACCATCATGCCACCGGCGGAGATTTCCAGCTCGCTCATCGGCCGGCCGGCCTTCTTCGCCCCTTTGCGTGCTGCCGGAATCAGCACTTCGACCAGGTATTTTTCGGTGGCAAATCCATGGGGCAGCAAGCCATCTGCCACTTCGCCGGCCACAGAGGCCATGACCGGATTGACCGCGGAGATGGAGATCTTGGGTGCGGGCACCGGCAACGGTCCCGGATCAAAGTTGGGCGTCATCAGTGTGAAGGTGTAGTTCTCGCTGACGAAGTTCAGCTTCGTGCCGTTCTGCCAGCAGTCCCAGATGGCGCGCATGCCCCGGATGTAGTCGCGCATGCGCGGCGCGGGCGGGCTCCAGGTGCCGGAGAACCGCCGCAGATTGTGTCCTTTGACCTGGGAGCCGAGGCCAATATTGATGCGGCCGTTAGACATCGCCTGCATATCCCAGCATTGCTGGGCCAGCACCATCGGGCTGCGCGGGAAACAGATGGTCACCGAGGAGCAGACCTCGATCCGTTCGGTATGCTCTGCCGCCAGTGCCATCACCAGGATTGAGTCGTGCTTGGTTTCGCCCGTCGTTACGGCGTCGTAGCCAAGCTCCTCTGCCAGCCGCGCCGCCGCGGGTACATCTCTCAGTGATCCACCGCCAACCCCTGCCACCACCTTCATCAACCGCCTCCAAACCAAAGGTGCGTGATGCGCGGACCGTCACCGGCCCCCACGCATCACGCACCAAGTTCAGGGTAGAGTCAACCCTACGCCGTTAGGCGCGCGGCAGACCCAGGCCGCGCTGGGCAACGATATTGCGCTGGATCTCGCTGGTGCCGCCGGCGATGGTCGACGACACGGAGCTGACATAGCCCATGCCCGTGCGGCCGCCCATGGCGCTGTGCGGGTTCTTCGGGTCGTTGATCAGCCCGCGCATGCCGCTCATGTGCAGCGCGAGCGCGGAGATGCGCTGCCCCAGTTCGGACATGAACAGCTTGGTGAGGCTGGCCTCGGCATTCGGGATCTCGTTGTTCGCTTGCATCGAGATCACGCGGTACGACAGCCAGCGGGCCGTTGCCGCCTCAATCCAGCGGTCCGCGAACTCCAGCCGTAGGCTCTTGCGCGTCTGGAACTGGAGCTTCTCCGGTTCCCTCTGCGACCAGCGCAGCAGCCGCTCCAGCTGCTTACGCACGCCGACCGCGTTGCCGATGCCGGAACGCTCGAAGTCCAGCAGGGTAGCGCCGACGTACCAACCGCGGTTCTCCTCGCCCACGCGGTTAGAAACCGGCACGCGCACGTTGTCGAAGAACACTTCGTTGAAGGTCTGGGTGCCGGCCATCGTTGTCAGCGGCCGCACCTGCACGCCGGGGGACTTCATGTCCAGCAACAGCATGGAGATACCGCGGTGCTTGGGGGCGTCCGGGTCGGTGCGGGCCAGCATGTACATCCAGTCGGCGAACTGAGCGCCGGTCGTCCAGATCTTCTGGCCGTTGAGCACGTAGTCATCGCCGTCGCGCACGGCCCGGGTCTGCAGGCTGGCGACGTCGGAGCCGGCGCCCGGCTCGGAGTAGCCCTGGCACCAGATCGTCTCGCCCTTGACGATCCCCGGGATGAAGCGCTCCTTGAGCTCCTCGGAGCCGTGGGTGATCAGCGTGGGGCCGATCATCATCACGCCGAAGCCACCAACCTGCGGCGCCTCTGCCTCGGCGAACTCCTCGTTCATCACGAACTGGTCTTTGACGCCCATCTCGGCGCCGCCGTACTTCTTGGGCCAGTGCGGGGCGATCCAGCCCTTCTGCGCCACGGACGCACGCCACTTGCGCATCGCCATGCCGCGGCCGAACATGCTGGCCTCGCCCTCGAAGTCCGAGCGCAGCTCAGCGGGCAGCGCCTCATTGAGGAACGCGCGCACTTCCTGCCGCCACGCGCTTTCCTGCGGGGTATCCTTGAAGTCCATCCTCAGCAGTCCTCTCTGGGCGCGGGTGCCCGATTCGACCACCGCGCCGGCAACATCCGTACCGGGACCCAGTTTACCGATTGGTCAATTCCCTGAAACCATCATCCTGGGTTGCGTCGATACCGTCAAAACCCTTCACCACGCCGTGACTCGGCTCAGCGATGCGTTGCTGTATGTCGCGATTGCGCCGTTCCGCCGCATTGGCCTGCGCCGCCTCGATCTCGGCCCGCTCGCGCAGACCGCGCAACGGCTCGTCGCTTACCGCCCGCCGGAGCTGGCGCAATCTGTCCACCAGCCTGAGCATGATGCCTGGTGTCTCGCTCAGCAGTGACCCGTCAGCATTGGGCGCTCCGGCTGCACGGCCGGCCGGGGTCAGCCGCAACATCTGCAGCGCGGGCACAGAGCTCGCCTTCGGGGTCATACAGCACGCAGACCTGGACGCCCAGGCGTGCATACCGCTCGCGCATGCGGCCGGCATCTTCGCGGCGCGCAGACGGTGAGGTAACCGCAATCACGAAGCACGGCGGCAGGCCCTCATCCCACACCTTGTAGATCCACGGCCGCGGCTTGGGCACGCCCCACACCTGAAACACGCCAGGCGCCGCCGATGCCCGGAGGTTGCTTTCCTTGTCGTACGGCAGCAGGTTGCCGGAGGCGGAGACGTCGGGAAGGTGTGCCAGCGCGCCATCGAGGGTGTCCACGAGCCGGTTGAGTTCAATCCGGCAGATGTCGCTGTCGGCCATCGGCTTGCCGTCGCTGCCGGAATAGTAACCCTCCCGTGCAGCGGCGGGCGCATGACCGTCGAAGCGCGGGCGACGGTCAACCAGCACGGTCCCTTGGGCCGTGGCGGGATGCTCGCCCTCAGCGTACGGAGCAGGGAGGACACGGGTCACGCCGAAATGACTGAAGCCCGGTGCGCCTGCGATAGCGGCGATCCGGGCCTCAGTGGTGGCGGGCGGTCATGCGCACGGGCCTATGCAAACTGCACATCCGCGAGGGCGGCGGTCACTTCGCGGCGCAGGCTCTTGGGCATCGGGCGGGCCGTCTCTGTCTCCCGCGCGTAGCAGCGCAGGCAGACGCACCGGCCACCGGCGCCGGCGACCGCCACATCGTCCAGTTCGGTGCCGAAGCGGCAGATAATGCAGGTCGTCATTCTGGTGCTCCTTTCGCGGGAGTTCACTCCCGTCTGTGGTACTTGCATCGTGCCACCATCCCGCGACGCCGGAAGTGGGGGCCATAACAGCGCGGCTGTCACCTGCGCGACACGTGCGGCCACCGCTGGTTACCCGTGGGCAACGGCCGGCACCGGAGCGACGTCTGCTTGGTTACGGCGCGGCAGCGGTTCGCTATGATGCGGGCAGCCCCACCCAATCCGGAGACCGAGGGCGCCCGCCATGCCCCGCTTGATTCTGCTTGCGGCAGTGCTGGCTGTGCTGGTGGTTCACGTTGCGCAGCCGGCCACCCAACCCGCGGTAGCGGCGCCCGGCTATCACATCACCAACCTCGGCACGTTCGGTCTGTGGAGCGAGGCATGGGCGCTGAACAACCATGGCCAGGTGACCGGCGTCTCGCTGGGCACGGATGGCGTCATCCAGCCGTTCATCTGGCAGCAGGGGTCCCTCTCCCGCCTGGAGATGCCCCGTCCCGGCATCCATACGCTGGCCAAGGACATCAACGACGCGGGACAGATCACCGGCTACAGTCACGACGCGCTCACGCCGGCGCGTTCGTACATCTGGTCGGCGGCCGGAATCACCGAGCTTGGGCTGCTGCCAGCCGGTCAGAGCGCCAGCGCCGCCGCCATCAACGGCACCGGAGACGTCGCGCTGACGGCCGACGGCCTGGCTGCGGTCTACCACAACCGCACGCTAACCCCGCTGGAGTCGGGCGGCTGTTGCGCCAGCGCGACGGCAATTAACGACGCCGGCGCCATCGCCGGCCAGGCGCCAGGGTTCGGCCCCCCCGCCATCTGGCGCGACGGCGTCCGCCAGGATCTCCCCACCTTTGGCGGTAGCGGCGGACGGGCAGAGGCCATCAACGAATCGGGGTGGGCCGCCGGCTCGGCGCTCACCGCCAGCGGTGAAAGCCGTGCGTTCCTGTGGGACGGCACCCTCATCGACCTGGGCACGCTCGGCGGTCCGAACAGCACGGCGTATGACATCAACGAGGCAGGGGCCATTGTCGGCGCCTCAGACACCGGCTCTGGCAACCGCCCGCGGCGGGCGTTCATCTGGGCCGGCGGTGTGCTGCGCGACCTCAACGATCTGCTGCCGCCGGAGAGCGGCTGGACCCTAACCGCGGCGCGCGCCATCAATGACCGCGGGCAGATCGCCGGTGTCGGGATACTGCAGGGTCAGGAACGCGCTTTCCTCTTGAACCCCCTCTCAGAGGAAGCGCGCCCTGACCTCAACATCCAGGCTCGCCTGGACGGGGTGACCGGCTCCGACGCGAGGTTCCTGATCAGCGTGTTGAACCGCAGCCGGGTTGCCGCAGCTACCGCCGTTGTCCTCCAAGCGCGGTTACCCGCCGCCGCAACCCTAGTGCGATCAGACACTGATACCGGCGGCTGCCAGAGCGCCGATCCGGTGGTGTGCCGGGTTGCGCTGATGCCGCCGGGGACGCCTTTCGCCGTCCCCCCCTTACTGACGCTTCCCGCCCCCGGACGCTATACGCTAGAGGCCACAGTCGCGGGCAATGCGCCGGACGCGGCGCCCGCCGGTACTACCATGCGGGCGGTCTTCGACATCCGCCTCGACGCCCAGGCGCCATCCCCCGCCCGGCCGCCGGCGATGCCTTGTCCGGGCCGCTCCGGCTGCAAGTAAGGCGCTGACACGCCCGCCGCGCCATGTACAATGGCGGCGATGGAACGCTGGCTGAATACCCGTGCGGCACTGATCGCGGCCTGGTCCTTTATCGCGGCGTTGATTCTGGGCGGTGTGGCCTTCTCCGTTTTCCTGCTGCTGCCCTCCGGCGAGGCCAGCGAGGTAGACCGGGCACTAGCGACCGCCACCGTCGCGCCGGTAACCGCCACCCGTCCGGCGGGACGAGCGTTGATCTCCGGGACCATCGAGAAGGTAGAAGGTCAGACGCTCGTGGTGCGGCTCACCACACCTGAATCGGTGCGCGTCGTGCTGCGGCGCAATGCCCCGGTGGGCCGGCTGGCAGACGGCAGCATCGCCGACGTCCGCGGCGGCGAGCACGTGGCCGCCAACCTCTCACAACAGAACGATGGCCGCGTGATCGTGACACGCATCACCGTCCAGCCGCCGGAGATCCCGATCTTCGGCCGCGGCAGCGATCCGCCCCGGCCCGGCACGAACATCTCCACGCCGACACTGGTCACGGGCACGATCGTCAGTAACGAAGGCGGGAAGCTGCGTATCATGGCCAGCACTGGTGAGCGGTCGGCCGACCTCGCGCCTGCCGTCCGTGTCTCCCGCTTCGTGCCCATGTCCCTCGCCGAGGTCACCAGCGGCCGTCGCATCGCCGTCGATGGCGAGTACCTCGTCGACGGTTCGCTCGCCGCCTCCGCCATCGTCATCTTCGGCGGGCCCTGAGCCGCCCGGAGGCCAAGCGAGCGGCTGCCGTCGCGTGCTCTACCTCCAATATGCCGGCTGCTTTCCGTTGGAAGGCCGTCCACCGCGGCGCCCCTAGATTCCGATTGCGCCACAGGCAAACGCCGCGCGGAACGGTCCGCCGGCGCTCACTGGACGGTGAACACCACAGCATTCGATACGCCGCCATCCGGGTTGACGGCAGTCACGGGCACGCTGCCGGGGGTGGCCAGGTCCGCCGCCGTCAGCGTGAACGTCAACTGCGCCGGCGAGAGCACCGTCACCGGGCGCAGCAGGCCGCGCCAGCGGACGTTCGCTCCCTCGACAAAGCCCGTGCCCGTGACCGTCACGGTCAATCCTGCCCCGCCGGCCGCCGTCGATACCGGACTGAGCGCCGTCACGGTGGGACAGGTGCGATTGCAGTCCACGGCGCGGAAGGTGAGCGCGTTCGAGCTACCTCCATCCGGGTTCGTCACGGTGACCGTCGCACTCGTGACGGTGGCCAGGTCAGCGGCGGCGAGCGCGATGGTCATCCGTGACGGCGAGACGAACGCCGTGGTGCGGCTCGACCCGTTCCACTTCACCGTCGCGCCGGAGGTGAAGCCGCGGCCAAGCACCGTCAGTGTCCCGCCACCCCCGCCGATCGTGGCCGTGTGCGGGTCGAGCGCGCCCAGCACCGGGCAGCCGCCGCCCCCGCAGAACCGGTACGTCACCGCGTTCGACAGCGCCCGGCCGTGTGTCACCGGACCATCGACGGCAATCGATGCCGTGCCTGCCGCCGCGATATCGGCCGCACTCACCGGGAACGTCAGCGTGGTGGTGGAGACGTGGGTGGTGGTGCGCTGCACGCCGTTCCAGGTGACGAATGCGCCCGGCTGGAAGTTGCCGCCGGTCACCTCCATGGTGAAGTCGGGGCTGCCCGCCACCGCCGTCGGGCTGACCAGCGTCACCACCGGACAATCGCTGTCCACGCAGATGCGGATGGCCGCCGGCTCCGAGGGGCTGCCGTCCGGATTGAGCACCGTCACCGTGGCCGTGCCCGCCTGGGCCGGCAGGTCGCCCGCCAGAATCGCGGCGGTGAGCTGGCTGTTGCTGACGTAGCTCGTCGCCCGCGCCATGCCGTTCCAGTACACCTGCGCCCCTGGGACGAAGCTCGTGCCGGACAGCGCCAGCGTGAAGGCGCCGGACGCCAGCGTCCGCATCGGCGGGGTGAGCGCAATGATCACCGGCACCGGCGCGGTGATGGTGAATGCCGCACCGCCGGAGGGGCCGCCGCCCGGCGCCGGGTTGAACACCGTCACCGTCGCGCTGCCCGCTGCGGCGATGTCGGCGGCGGTGATCTGCGCCGTCAGCCGCGCCGCCGAGACGTACGCCGTCACCCGGTCCGCCCCGTTCCAGCGCACGACGGAGCCCTGGACGAAGGTCGTGCCATCCACCGTCAGCGTGAACGGCAGCCCGGCCGCCGGCGTCGAGGAAGGCGTCAGCGCCGTCACCACCGGCAGCGGGTTGTTGACGGTGAACGTCACCGCGCCCGAGGCAGCGCTGCCGGGATTGGTGACGGTCACCGGGAAGGTCCCGGCCACGGCGATATCCGCCGCTGTGATCTGCGCGCTGAGCTGGGTGGCGCTGACGAACACCGTCGGGCGCTCCGCGCCGTTCCAGCGCATCTTCGCCCCCGAGATGAAGCCCGTGCCGTTGACGGTGAGGGTGAAGGCGGCGCCACCCGCAAGCGCGCTGGCGGGGCTGATGCCGGTCAGCACCGGCGCCGGCGCGGTGATGGTGAAGCTGGCCGCCGGTGAAGCCGCGCCGCCGGGGTTCACCACCGTCACGGAGACGGCGCCGGCGCTGAGCAGATCGCTCGCCGGGATGGCCGCCGTCACCTGGGTGCTGGACACGAACGTCGTGCTGCGCGGTGCGCCGTTCCAGTGGACGGCCGCGCCGCTCTGGAAGCCGGTCCCTGTGACCGTCAGCGTGAAGGCGGGTCCGTTCATCCCCGCCGCGGAGGGCGAGAGGGCGCTGATCGTCGGGCCCGCTGTGCAGCCGCGCGTGCACGGCTCGACGTTGACGGTGAGCACGTTCGAGGCGCTGCCGTCACCGGTGTTGACCGCCTGCACCTGCGCTGCACCGGCGGCGGTGATGTCCGCGCCCAGGATGCGCGCCCGCAGTTGGGTGGCGCTGACAAAGCTGGTCGCCCGCTCCACGCCGTTCCAGCGGATGCGCGAGCCGGTGGTGAAGCCGCTGCCGTTCACCGTCAGGTCGAAGTCCGGCCCGCCGGCGATGATCACGGCCGGGGCCACCGTGCTCAGCAGCGGCCCCAA
>CAUJGQ010000156.1 GCA_963170165.1 Chloroflexota bacterium
CGTCAGCAACAGGAGGACCGGATGATGCGGGCAACGCAGGCTCCACCGGACGGCGATGGCGCCGAGGCCGCCTTGGTCGAGCGCGCACGGGGCGATCCTGCCGCATTTGCCCCGCTGTATGACCGTTACGTCGAGCGGATCTATCGCCATGCCTTTCGCCGGCTGGGCAGCCACGCGGAGGCAGAGGACATCACCGCACAGACGTTCCATCGGGCTCTGGAGGCGATTGGCGAATACGAGTGGCGCGGTGTGCCGTTTGCTGCGTGGCTGTTCCGAATCTCCTCCAACGCCATCAGCGATCACTACCGGGCGAAGGCGCGCACTGCCCCCCTCAACGGTACGGCGCACGACCTCGACGCGCTCGCGACGACAGCACCCGCACCCGAAGCCCACGTGCTGGCCCTGGAGGAGGCGGCCAGTGTGTGGGATGCGGTGCGCCTCCTGCCGCCGATGCAGCGACGTGCGGTCACGCTGCGCTTCGCCCGCGGGATGTCGCACGCCGAAGTGGGAGCGGTGATCGGGCGCAGCGAATCCGCCACCAAACAGCTGATGTACCGGGCGATGTGCACCTTGCGCGCCCGGCTGGGGGTGACAGCATGAGCGGAGCACCAGCATCCTGGCAGCGGTTCGCTGCCGCCACCGACGAGTTGCTTGCCGGCCGGCTCGGACTAACCTCGCTGGAGGACCCAATCGCGGCCGAACTGAAGATTGCGCGGCTGCTCGCCGCGGCGGGTAGCCCCGAGTCGCCTGACCCGCTATTTGTGTCCCAGCTACGCGCCGCTCTGCGCGGGCGGGCCGGCAGATCCCGACGGGCCACGGCGGCAGAGGCCCCGCACATCGGCGAGATCGATACCGCGCTGGGCCGGCTGCTGGTGGCTTACCGGACAGGCCGGGTGCTGCGGTGCAGCATCATCGATGAGGCAGCCGGCAGCGCACCGGCGCGGTTTGTGCAGGAGGTGGCCGCCCTGACCAGCAGCACACCGACCATCGATGCGCAGCCTCCCGCCGCCATCGCCCGCGCCGTCCGCGACCACATCGCCGGCCGGCGACGGTTCGCCCTGGCAGACCTGTCGTCGCTCACCCCGTTTCAACGCCGGGTGCTGGAGAAGACGGCAGAGATCCCGCGCGGCGAGGTGCGGCCGTATGGCTGGATCGCGCGCGAGATCGGCGCTCCCGGGGCGACTCGGGCGGTGGGTACGGCTCTGGGACACAATCCCATTCCTGTGCTGATTCCGTGTCACCGTGTGGTGCGGACTGATGGGACGTTGGGCGAATATTCGGGTGGAGGACCGGCAGTGAAGCAGCGCATCCTCGAGGCAGAGGGGCTGCCGGTGTCGCAGCTACTCGCGGCGCAAGGGCGCGGAGAACGGCTGCGAGGAAGCCGCACGACCCACATCGTCTGCTATCCCACCTGCCACGCCGCGGCCAGGATCAGGCCCCAAAACGCTGTGCCCTTCGCGTCGCTGGCGGTGGCGGAGCGTGACGGATACCGGCCGTGTAAGCAGTGCCGGCCCGCTTAGCCGCGTATGGAGATCTCGACCTCCTCCGGCGCGGCGGCCGGAGTCAGGACCGGACCGTAACGGGTGTCATCCTCAAGGTAGCGGCGGAGAAAGCCAGTAACGTAGGCGCGCACCAGCTCATGGGCCCGCGCCTCGCCCAGTTCCCCGGGGCGGCAGCCAGGGGTACCGTCCGGGCAGACCTCGGAGTAAGCGGTGTGCCCGCCCCGCGGAAATGCGACTAGGAATCGCGGTGATGCGGCCGAGCCAATGCCGAACAACTGCTCCTGAGGCGTAAACGGGGTGATATCGTCCAAGCGGCTACCCATGACCATCACCGGCACACGCAACTGCTGCCAGGCGGTGCTGACACTGGCATTGACCACTGGGGCCATGGCGATGGCGGCCCGAAATCGGGGCTCGATCGCGGCGGCCATGACGGCGGTGTAGCCGCCCCAGGAGTGGCCCAGCACGGCGGCGCGGCTCGTGTCGACTCTTCCCAGCAGCAGCGATGCCGCATCGCGATCCAGCGTTCCCAGCACGTCCAGCACCGCTGCCGCCTCGTGCGGGCGGTTCAGCGCCGACTCACGAAGGAGGGCGTCCATCCGCGCTTGATCACCACAGCCCAGGCAATCATCAAAGGTGCTGCCGGGATGCGACAGCGCCGCGACGACATAGCCATGACTTGCCAGGTGGGTCGTGAGAAAGGTGGACTGCAACGGCGATGAGGCGGCAGCATGGGAGAACACCACCACCGGAAACCGCCCGGAGGCCGGCGGGATACCAGGCGCCGCACGGAGCGATGCGTCAACCGCAGTAGTAGCGGCTGCCTCTCCCCGCGCCGGATACCAGATCACTAATTCGTGGGTCCGCACCTCACCAGAGGTGACCGATGGCCGCTGAATGGTGGTGGATAGCACGCCGGGGACGTACGGGCCGGGTAACGCGGGGCTGACCGGCGGTGGCACGGCCACGCTCTCGACTGGTCCGATGACGCCACCGGCGACCAGGGGTGCGGCCGCCACAAGGGCGCTGGCGCTGCTCGTTGCGTTGAGGTCCGTGATCCCACGGCTGAGCACGGGCCGGACACAGGTTGCCATAAGCGGCAAAGCAGCGGTGACGGTGAGCGTGGCGCCCCATCGCACCGGGGCGGGCCGGAGCCATACACGCGCTCGCTTCGTCTTCTGCCGCACCGAAACATTGTGCCGGAGACAACCACTAGAGCCAAGAGGTTACACAAACGGTGCGGGTGCGAAAGGGCGTCAATTAGCCCATCCGCTCCAGCAGGTACTGCGCGCCGGCCACCAGCACCAGCCACAGCGGCAGGCTTGCGGCTAGGCCAACGAGCAATGCCCGCCCGCCGCCGAGCGCGTAGCCCCCATCCTCAACCACCGAGCTCATTCGCGGAATGCGTCGTGTCGCCATCCAACAACCCCTCGCAGGCGGATCACATCCACGCTATGCGGAGATTGTCGACGTCCGGGTACCCCGTGGGTAGTAGTTCGCAGTAACGGTTACGTCACGATAGGCGCAGCAGCGAGCCGTCTGGATCCTGGATGTGCTCGCGCGAGGGGTCACGCGAGCGGAGATACTTCTGCCAGCGGCGCAGGCGCGCAGCCGCGCCGGAACGCCCGCCGATATAACCACCGAGGCCGCCGCCCAGCAAATTGGCGAAGTACCAGGAGCCGCCCAGCAGCACCGGCACGGCCAGCAGCTTGAACGCGCCCGGAGCCAGCAGCACCACGCATCCTGCGATCAGGATGGAAATGAAGATACCTACAAAGGCAAAGACGTTGACCCACAGCACCATCTTCTTGCGATGGGCAAGGTAGGCAAGTAGGACCTCGGCCGGAATGCTGTCTACCGCCGGGTACTCCCGAATCCGGCGGCGGCACACCTTGCAGGCATGATCCGTGGCGCCCAGGCGCGCGAAGCAGTAGCCGCAGAAGCGACCGGCATTCGGCGCCCCTCCGCGGGCCACCCGCTCGATGCGCTCCTGGAGGGCAGCCAGGATCTCGGTATCCGGTACGTCTCCGCGCTGCTTTGCCACAGCCACCTCGCCGCCGCTCATTGACACGATCATATCAGCGCGGCCAGGGACGGCATAGCGCACCGGCAGGCGCTGATGGCTGGGCGGTCCAGCTACTGCACCACCTTGAGCACCAGCGTGGTGTTGCCCAACCCGAACTCGTCGTTCTCGCGCAGCGGCCGCAGATCGGCCAGCGGTTCTCCGTTCAGGCGGCTGCCGTTCGTGCTCCCCCGGTCACTAATCACGTACCCGCCGTCCGGGGCCCGCTCGACGCGTGCATGCCAGCCACTGACCAGCACATCCGTCACCACGACATGGTTGCGTGGATCGCGGCCGATATCCGTGACATCCTGCTCGAGCTGGAAGACGCGGCCGACCTGCTCACCTTCCTTTTCGATCAAGTAGGCGAGTGCGCGTGGACGTCTGCGAATTACGACGGTGCCACCAACCGACGACACCGGCCGGTCTGGTCCGGCGGGGGCCGCAGGCTGGGGCGGGACGGTAGCGCGCACCAGCGGAGCAGGCGGCGGCTCGGGTGGGGGCATCGTCTCACGGATGGCCGGCGCCGGCGGGGCCGGTGGCATTGGCGGCTGTCCCTGGGCGGCATAGCTGGGCGGCGGCGCCGGCGGCGGCGCGGGTGAACGTGGCTGCTCAACGGGCGGGGGCGCCGGCGCGGGCGGCCAGCCGGGTGCGGCCGGCGCCGCCTGGCTCTGCGGGCGAGCGACCGGTTCCGCGGCGCTCACCGCTCCCGCCGCTCCCGGGAGCACCAGCCGGCCGTCGCGTCCCTCGCGGATGCACTGCGGGCAGCGGGTCCAGGTAGGGTCCATCTCGCCGTGCACGGGGCAAACGGGGCCGGTGTGCGGCCGCATGGCGGCATCGCCGGCGGGAGGTCGCGGCGTGTCGGTGGCTGATGGCAGTGCCGGCGCCGGCCTGCCCGCGGCCGGTCGGGCCCCTGGTGACAGCTGCGTACCACAGACCAGGCAGTTGTTGTCTCCGGGCTCAACCGGGGCGTTGCAGGTGGGGCAACTTCCTCCACCTCCCGTGGCAGCGCCACCGGCAGGAGCGCCACGAGCCGGAGGAGCGCTCGCCTCGCCTCCCCACCGCGGCGCCGGCGGCGCTCCGCCGCCAAAGGGTTCACGCGCAGGCGGCGGCGCAGCCATCTCCCCACGCGGGCCACCGAACGGCGGCGCCGCCGGCGGCTCTGCACGCTGGCCACCGCCAAACGGGGGCGCAGGCGGCTCACCGCGACCACCGCCGCCACCGAAGGGAGGCGGAACCGCCAAGGTCGCGGCTCCCGCATCGAACCCGGAGGGCGGCTGCCCGGGCGGCGACCCATACGGGCCAGCCACGCCAGCCGGCGAGCCGGCCGCGGGGCGCGCGGGCGCGGCTGCCTCACCGAGCCGCTCGCCACAGCTGCCACAGAACTTATCTCCGGGCTGGAAGGGCGCCCGACAGGTTGGACATTCCATCTCGCCACCGCCACAGGTTGCACGCGGCGCCCGGCGCCGCTGAGACCGAGCCGTATTACATCATTCTGACACGCTTTGTCTGGCTGCGGTAAGGACGTCGGGTCACGTCTCCCCGCCGACATTGCGTGCCGTCGCGCGCAGAATCGTCTTCACCTGGAAAGGTGTCAAGCCTGGGTGTTTACTGAGAATGCGCGCCACCAGCCCGGCGATGTGCGGCGCAGAGAAACTGTTGCCAGTGACGGTCATCTGGCCACCGCCCAACCAGGCGACCGTGACATTGATGCCAGGCGCCCCGAACTCCACTGGCGGTAACGGATTATAATAGAACTCCAGCGGGTCCTGTCCTTCATGACAGGCGACCGAGGTAACAGCGGCGAACAACGAGGGATAGCTTGCCACCGGCATGTTGTTAGCCGCGGTCACCAGCACCGTATTCTTGAAGTACGCCTCGTCCGCCAGCTCATGGAACATCCCGTAATAGTCGCGCTTGGTGGAGCCAAGTGACAGGTTAACCACGTGCATGCCCTGCTCGATGGCCCACCTCAGGCCGGCCGCAAACGCCGTGCCTTTCCCGGTGAGCATCGGCCCAAGCACCTTGACACTGTAGAGGTCGCAGTCGGGCGCCAGCCTCCGGATGATGTCCGCACAGGCCGTGCCATGGCCGAACGCATCCGTGTGCGGCGACTCATCGACGTTCATGTTGCCGTCGCGGTCTTCGTGAAAGGCGATATAGCCCTTCACCCGGCCGGCGATGGCGGGATGGTCATTGTCGATGCCGGAATCAATCACCGCGACCTTAATGCCGGCGCCGGTGCTGCCACCCCACGCCCAGTCGGCGGTGATGTCTTCCAGACCGCGAACGTGCGGCGCACGCACGATGCTCTCGGGAGCGAACTGCCAGCTCCAGGCCGGGCGGTTCTGATTCATGGGTGCAGGGCTCCTCGCGGGCAGGATGCCCCGCGACTCTAGTACCGGCGCTGGACTCGAACGTAACGCGCCAGCGCCTCAGCAATGTCCAGGGCCAGTGTTCCCGCGGCGTCACCGCCACGCGAGATCTCTCCAAACAGCGTCGCCAGCCGGGCGGTGGCGCGGAACTCCGGGGAATCCTCGGTGGTGGCTGCCAGCGCCGCCGTCCGGGCTGCCAGGTCGTCGCCGGCGCCGGCCAGTGACATGCGCACCAACCGGCTAAGACTGCGCATCACCCGCGATTGATCGATCGCGACCGCCGCCTGGTTGGCGAACAACCCCAGGGTAGCCATGTCGCCGGCGTCGAATGGTCGTCCGCCGTCCTTATCGAGCAGTTGCAGCACACCGATAACGCGATCTCCCAGCAGTAGCGGCATGGCCAGCATCGTCTTCGGCGCGTAGCCGACGGCGCGCGCGACATCCTGGGCCCAGCGCGGGTCCTGCTGGACATCGGCCACGGCAATGGCCTGCCCGGTGGCTGCGACCCAGCCGGCCACGCCCTGGCCCAACGGGATGCGCTGGCCAATGAGCGCGGCTGCGCGCTCACCGAGCGCCACCTCCCACACCAGGGCACCAGCCTCGTCATCGATGAGGTACAACGAGCCGGCCCGCGCTCGCAACACATGCATCGCCGCCTGCACGATCTGATCCAGCAGCGCCTTGTGCTCGGTAGGAACGCTGAGCAGACCGGCAGCCGCGGCCTCAGCGAGGCGTAGCCGCAGCTCAGCGGCCAGCGCTGACTCGTCGCGCAGCCGGGCATTCTCTGCCTCGAGCGCCGCGATCTGCGCTGCTGCATCCTGGGCGTCTGCCATGCCGCACTCCGTTCCGGCGCGCTGCGCGCGCTCGCTAGTTTCTCCCGACCGCGCCGAGGGCTACCGCGTTGAGAATGACGGTGCGCCGCCGGCCGGTAGCGATGTAGCCCTGCCGCCGCCACGCCCCGAAGATTCTACCGACCGTCTGCCGGGTGGCGCCCACCATCGCAGCCAGGTCTTCCTGAGCCACCTCAACCGTCAGCCCACGCGGGCCAGGGCGAGCATTCGCCACCAGCAGCCGCGCCAGCCGGTCGGCGGTATCGCCAAAGGCGAGGCTTGCCACCTGCGCGTCGGCTCGCCGGAGCCGGCGAGACAGCGCCACCAGCATCCGCAGCATGATCTGCGGATAATGCAGCAGTTCTGCCAAAAACTCATCGCGGCGGATCACGAACAGCTCGGCGTCTGACGTCGCCTGCACCGACGCGGATCGAGGCTCGGCATCGAGTAGCGCCATCTCGCCGAAGTGATCGCCGGGTCCAAGCTGGGCGACGATGAACTGCCGGCCATCATCGGACTCAAGCAGGACATCCACTGTGCCATCGGCAATAACGAAGGCGACGCTGCCCGGTTCGTCCTGGGTGAGGATGAGCTGGCCGCGGGGCACCTTGCGCACGCGTAGGATTCGGGCAATCGCGGTGAGTTCCTCGCTGTCAAGGTCAGAGAACAGCCCGACCCGGCGCAGCAGCCGCTCGGCCGTGGCGATGCTCGCGTGTCCAACCGTGTCCGAGTCGCCCACCGTCCCTTCTCCGTCTGCGGATTCCGCGGGACCGCCCTCATGTTGACACGGCGGGCCGGTGTGTCGCTATGTGTACCGATCACAGTCCCAGTGCCCATGCGGCCGGGCGGCGGCATGCTCAGCGTTGGGCCGCCTGTTCGCGCCGGCCGATAGTCATCTCCAGCTGCTCACGCATGCCGGGAACGGCGCTCAGCAGCGCGCTGAAGTCATCCTGCCGCAGGCTGTAGAGCTGCGTCGGCGTCAGCGCACGGATCGTGGCGGTACGCGGCACGTCATACATCAGCGCGATCTCGCCGAAGTAATCACCGTCGCGCAACACTGCCAGCCGCCGCTGCCCGCCGGAGCGGTCGTAGGCCAGCACCTCGGCCTGGCCTTTGTGAACCACAAACAGCCGGTCTCCACGGTCGCCCTCGTTCAAAATCACGTCGCCGGCGGGGTAGCGCTCCACGGATAGTCGCTGCGCCAGGGCGGTGAGCAGATCGTTGTCGAGGCCGGCGAACAGCGGAACTGCCCGCAGGCGCGCCGCCTCGACGCCGACGTACTGCACCCCGGCGCCAACCATGTAGCCGCCCTGTTCCTGCCACAGGTTGGCGTAGAGGCCGCCCTTGCGCAACAGTTCGTCATGCGTGCCCTGCTCAACCAGCTGTCCGCGGTCCAGCACGTAGATCTGATCCGCGTTGACGACACTGGACAACCGATGCGTGACAGCGATGGTGGTCCGGCCCTTCGCCAGCTTGTCGAGGGTGGCGTTAATCGCGGACTCGGTGCGCGGGTCCAGCGCCGACGTAGCCTCATCGAGCAGCAGTATCGATGGATTTCTCAGCATCGCACGGGCAATCGCCACCCGCTGGCGCTGGCCGCCGGACAGCCGCCCGCCGCGCTCACCAACCACGGTGTCGTAGCCCTGCGGCATCGACATGATCAGTTCGTGAATCTCGGCGCCGCGCGCCGCCTGCTCGATGTCGGCATCGGTAGCGGCCAGGTTACCCAGGCGGATGTTCTCACGCACAGAAATGTTGAACAGGAAGTTCTCCTGGAAGACCACTCCCATCTGTGCCCGCATGGCGGCCAGCTGTGCATCGCGCAGGTCAATCCCGTCGTATGTCACCCGTCCCTGCTGCGGCTCGTAAAAGCGCATGATCAGGTTGAGAATCGTCGATTTGCCACAGCCGCTGGGGCCGACCAGTGCCACGTTTGCCCCAGCCGGAATCGTCAGGCTCAGGTTGCCCAGCGTCGGCTGTTCCGGTGTATAGAAGAACGAAACGTTCTCAAAGACGATGCCGCGGCGCATGGCCCCCACCGGGCGGGCATTGGGCGCGTCGCCAATCTCCGGCTCGGCCCTGAGCAGCTCTTCCACCCGGTCCATGGCGCCCGAGGCCTGCTGCAGCGCCTGCAGGATGCCGGAGATGCTCTGCATCGGACCGATGATCTGGCCCATCAGGCCCAAGAACGCGAACAGTGTGCCGATCGTCAGCTCACCCTCGATCACGAGGTAGCCGCCGACACCGAGCACCAGCAGTTGAATCGCCGAGGCGATGGAGTTGGCCGAGAGCCCAAAGATGCTGGACAGGAACGTGAGCCTGATCGCCGAGCGAAACAGGGTATTGAGGTTTTGCACATAGCCCTGTGTCACGTGGCCCTGGAGGCCAAACGCTTTGATCACCGGCTGTGCAGCAAGGTTCTCCTGGAGGGTGCTGGTCGCTACCGCCAGGTTCTCCTGGCGTTCGTAGCTGGCCTTCGCCGCCGCCGGCCCCAGCCAGCGGCCGGCGAGGAACAGCAGCGGAGTGCCCACCAGTGCGATGATCGCCAGCTTCCAATCTAGCCACAGGACGGTGGCGACGGCCGCAATCAGCGTCAGGACGATCCGCAGGCCGCCGGCCAGCGCGCCGGTCAGCGCGTACTCTACCGCGCCGATGTCACTGGTCATGCGCGAGATAATGTCTCCGGTCTGCATGCGCTGAAAGAAGCCCGGGTGCATGTGCTGGAGACGGCTGAAGATGCGCAGCCGCATGTCCATCAGCACCTTCTCGGACACCCACGCCATCAGGTAGCTCTCGCGCAGCGACGTCAGCGAGACGATCACGAAGGCGGCGACGACGATGCCCATCAGCGTCGCCAGCTTCTCCATGCTTCCTTCGCGCGGCTCGCCGGCCGGGCTGAAGCCGGGCAGCGCCTGATCCACCAGCAACTGCTGCATCTTCTGCAGGGCAATGCCGAAGCCCACCGACATCGCCAGGTAAATCACGATCTCGAAGACCTTGAGCCGGTGCGGTCTTAGATAACCCCACGAGGTGCGGACGAAACGCAGAATGCCGCTCGGCTGCGCGACCTTGAGGCCTTTGCGCCATTGCTTGTCGATGTGCGCCAGCGTTGCACCGAAGGCGCCGCGCGCGGCTTCATCTGGCTGGGCGGACACCAACCGGCGGGCGAAGTCGCGGTACTTGCCAGCGCCGTAGGTGGCAAGGAGGTGCGAGGAGAAGACCGCCACGGCCGGCAGATAGATCATCGCCGTGGCTTGTGAAGGACCGGACGCGAGCGTGGACATCGCCGGCAGCTCATTGCGCAGCCGCGCGGCGCCCAGCATCGGGATGATCTGATCGTCGGGGGGAAAGGCGTTCATCCGCTGCATCACCAGCGCATGCAGGCCGTCCATGATCAGCGGCGGGCGCATCATCTCGTCGCCCACCGCGCCGGCCAGCAACACCTGGATCAGGTGGCGTTCCAGCCCGCTACCCGGTGCATCTGCCCGGTATGGCTCGCGAATCTCCATCCGCGATGGGATGGCGTAACCGCTGTTGAGTGGCATTCCCGGATGGTCCGGGTCCTCCAACAACTCCGCCAGATGCACATCGATCTTGCCGCGCGGCCCAGGATCGTAATGCAGGATGGACGTGATCGCACCGAAGGCGCTTTCCAACCGGCCGACAATCATCCCGATCTGCTGCTCGGCGAATGAGTCACCGGTGTACCGGATCCGGAAGTGGGGTGTTTCCTGTGCGCGCCGGTCGATGCGGCGAATGACCGTCTGCGCGCCACGGATCGGCGCCCGGCGGCCGCACGTGGTACAGAACCGCTGGCCGGGGCTGAGCGGCGCGCCACAATCGGGGCAGCCGAGCCCGGCCCCGCACGCGGCGCAGAACCGTGCATTGGGACGGTTCTCCCGCTCACACGACCAGCACCGCATCCACTCGTCTCCCGCCCCGGCTCATCGTGCCATCGTGCAGGCGAGCATACCACACTTTCACCCCGCCACAGGCGGCCGCCCACGGCCACACGGACTTCAACGCGCTGGCGGGCACGATTCGATGGGCGATATACTCAGCCCAACCGCCACAGGCCGCCGGCCCGGCGCGCACGCCCGCCCCCGGCGCGGGAGCCGCCATGCAGGGCAGGATCCTCTCCAAGCGCTACCTGCTGGCCGATGAAATCGGCGTGGGCGGGATGGGTAGCGTCTACCGGGCCACGGATCTGCGCACCGGCGGCGCCGTGGCGGTCAAGATTCCACACCCTTTTCTCGCCAAGGACCCGGCGTACCAGAAGCGTCTGCAGCGCGAGGCCCAGATCGCGGCGTCCCTGTACTCCCCGCGCGTGGTGCGTGTCATCGACCTGGACACGGATGAGGGCACACCCTTCCTGGTGATGGAGTACGTGCCGGGCCGGACGCTGGCCGATGAGATGCGCGAACGTGGCGCGCTATCGGTCACCGACGCCGTGATCGTGGCGCTGGAGGTTGCCCGGGCACTGGACGCGGCGCATCAGCGGGGCATCACGCACCGCGACCTCAAGCCCGCCAACATCAAGATCGTCGAAGGCGAAGTCAAGGTCCTGGACTTTGGCATTGCCCGCGCGGAAGGCCTGTCCGTGATGAGCGCCCAGACCGCGATGCTGGGCACACCGGAGTACTGCGCCCCGGAACGCGCTGAAGGCGAGGGGGACATCCGCGCCGACATCTACGCTTTGGGCGTCATGCTGTACGAAATGCTGGTGGGGCACCTGCCGTTCTCCTCGACAAACACGCTGGCACTGCTGCGTAAACACGAGCTAGAGCCGCCGCCGCCGCTGCCGGCCGAAGTGCCCGACGAGGTTGCTGAGGTCGTGGAGATCTGCCTGGCCAAGCCCCCAGCTGAGCGATATCAAACACCGCGCGAACTGGTGACCGCCCTGGTCGAGGTGTTGCGTGGGGTAGCGCCCGCCGGTGGCGCGCTCAGCGATGACCCGGACGCGCTCTTTCACCTCAGCTCCACCACCCCCTACCCGCGTGAGGAGGGCAGCGACACCAGCCAGGTCCGCCGCACGACCGGCCGCCGCCGCACGCCGGCACCAGCCGGCGGCGAGCCCTCCGGGAC
>CAUJGQ010000157.1 GCA_963170165.1 Chloroflexota bacterium
CGGCCCGAGCAGCATCACACGACCGAGCTTGACCAGTGTCGCCACCTCACCCGAAAGCTGGCTGACCGGGAAGGCAGCAGCCACGACCTGCGGCACGGCATACACTGCCATGCCGGCCAGCACACCGTACTGGTAGTCCGAGAGGTCGAACACCGGGATGAGGAGCGGCAGCCCGAGGACCAGCAACACGCCCAGCACGGCGGTCAAGGCGATGGCGCTGGCGACGTCCTTCTTATCGGCTCGAATCACCGGTGCTACGGCGGCGATCGCCGAGTTGCCGCAGATCGAGTTGCCAACGGCGACGAGCACGGCCAGCTTGGCATGCAGGCCCAGCAACCGGCCGGCGGCAAAGCTGACCGCGATGCCGCCGAAGACACCGGTCAGGGTGAGCGCGATCAGCGCTGGGCCAGCCGCGAATACCTGGCGCAGGTCAATCGTCGCCCCCAGCAGTACCACGCCCGCCTCCAGCACCTGCTTGGCAGCGAAGCCTGCACCACCAACGAAGACCGCCGGGCGAGGGATGGCGTTGCGCGCGAGCACCCCCAGCAGCAGCGCTACGACCAGCGCCTCGATGAGCAGATGGCCGGTGGCACGCTGCTCGATCTCCGCCACCAGCAACGCCAGCGCGCTCAGCGCCGCCGCCAGCAATACCCCCGGGATCCAGGCCCGCTGCCAGCCGGGGAACGCGGGCAGGCGCCGCCGCGCCCTGCCGTCAGCGGTCTTCAGGGGAATACCCATACCCAATGATCACCGTGACGGAACGTGCCATTGAGATCACGCGCCGGCACCTCCACTGCGCGTGAACGCCGCGCCCATCGCTGTACCATCGCTGGCCGGCAGCGGATCTGGGCTGACACCCATCGCACTCCCTCTCCGGGGGTGCGGCCATTGTAACGCCGCGCCCGCCTGAAGAATGTCCGAAAAGCGTTCCCGCATACGTGGCGATGTCACTCCGGTTACACGTCCAGCGCATACACAGCGCGTACCGTTCGCTCAAGCAGCAGGAGGGCGCAGCCATGAAACGAACGCACGGGCTCCTTGGGATGTTGGTGGCCGGACTGGCCGTGGTGGCGGCATGCGGCGCGGATACGGACACGAGCCGCTTCGCGCGGCTGCTGGCCACTTCCACGCCCGACACAAAGGCCCCCGCGGCCACATCCACGCAAGCAGCCGGCGCAGGTGCAGCCCCGGCCCCCTCCCGTAGCAGCGCGAAGCTGACCGGTACCTGGAACGGCCGGCCGCGCTGCGATGACGGCGACCAGGTGGAATCGACCTTCCGGGTCGCCGCAAGTGGCAATCCCATCCACGAGTATGAGACCAAGGACGGCGCGCGCTCAGTAGAGCTGATATCCGTGGGGCAGACCATCCGCTTCATCCCGCGCGAGGGCGGTGTGAGCACGATGGTCGTCGACGCGCTGTCGGTCAGTGGGGAGACGATCCGCTACACGCTACGCATCAGCCACGAGAAGACAAGTGGCGGCACGCTGTCGCAGCGGCGGGGCCGGCTGGCCGTGACCGCTGCGGCCCAGGGCGCCAGGCTGGACTTCGGCTTCACCTTGGAGGAGAGCGGCACGCTCAGCCAGCCCGGCCTTGTGCTGCCGCCCTCGGAGAGCACTACTGCCTGTCGCGGGCCGCTCCAGCGCGCGTAGCCTACGGGTCCGGCAGGTCGCTGTCCTTGAGGTTGAAGTAGCCGAAGGTGGCCATGGAGATGGCATCTGCCTCGGTCCCCTCACGGGTGCCGGCTGCGCCGGTCGAGCGGCCACTGATCACCACAAAGTCCGCGAGCACGCGGCAGACGGTGACGCCGCCTTCCACCGCCGCGCCGCTGAGGCAGCGGGTTTGCAGGTCGATCTCGGGGGTTGTCGCCTTTTCTTGGACAAAGCCATCGCTGCCGCCCTGTTCGAAGTAGCGGCGGGCAGCGGTAGCATCAGCGAAGACGAGATACCACACGTCCCACGACTTGGACTGCCGGCCGCCCTGTGGCTCTACCTGCATATCCGTCTTGCCCAGCGGGCCCGCCGCCTGCTCACCCGGCTGCAGCGCCGTGACGCGACGGGGTTTGGCGCTGTTCAGGTAATCGCGCGCCTGAAGGATGTGCTGCGAGACAGGGCGGGTAGCCAGCCGTTCCAGTGTCTGCTGCGGTGGCCGCTGCAGACGTACCGATACGCGACCAGGGGCCGGGCTATCACCATCACTCCGGCCGCGCAGGAAGTAGAACGCACCACCACCAACGATCACCAGCAGCAGCACCGCCAAGGCGCCGATCAGCGGCTTTGGCGGGGCGCCTCCCCGAACGCGCGCGGGCGCCGGAGATGATGTCGAGGGATCAAAGGCAACGGTGGCCACAGCGCTCTGAGACGCCGGCTGCGGTGTCCCAACCGCCTGGCGTGCGCCGCATTCCGAGCAAAACGGTGCGCCCGGGCGCAACGCCGCCCCGCACGATGCACAGGCATCGACGCTCATGCAAACACCCTCATACCGTGCCTTCCGCGGCGGCGCGTTGCCGGGAAAGACCGGACGGAATCATACCGGGCGCTCTGGTACTCTAGCGTACCGTGGGACGGCTGTCGCGCCGGCCGGTCCCTACATCAGCCGCCCTTGCCGTCCTGGTTCGGAGCGGCGCACGCCGAGCAGTGCCGCCAGCTGTCGCGCGTTCACGACTGCCTTGTCCTCGCGGCAGTTATTCATCAGCACATGGACTGCTTCGGTGGTGTCCGCCAGCCGGTTGATACCGGAGGTCCACTCGCGCAGTTCTTCCTCGCGGTACAGGTAATTGTACTTCTCCGCCACACCCACCCCACGTTTGGCCCAGGCTGCCTGGTTGCGGCCATGAAAGCGCACCACCGCGACCGGCGCAGTAGCAGCGATCACCGGCGGCACACTGGCGCGGGTGCCCTGCGGCTCATCTACCACCACATATGGCAGCCGCTCATCACGGAGTTGGGCGAGGGTACGGTCCTTGCGGCTCTCCGCCAGCCAGCTGGGAGCGCGGAACTCGACCGCGGGGGTGAACTGCGGCAGCCGCCGGCGCAGCGACGCGAGATAGGCTTCGGCCTCACGCCCGGGCAAGAACCACGGCGGGAACTGAAACAACACGACTCCCAGCTTGCCCGCCGAGTCCAAGGGCAGCAGCGCCCGCTCGAACCGCCGGAACAACTCGTCGATCATTTCTGGTGGCAGATCACCGGCGTAGATGTGCCGCTTCTGCCGTACCGCCGGAGAAAGTGCTTCGCGGATGTCGCCCGGCAATGCGCGGGGCGGTGTCGGATGATGCGTGAAGAGCGAGAACGCCTTGATATCAAAGGTGAAATCCGCCGGCGTGCGCTCCACCCACAACGCCGCCGTGCGCTCGGCCGGCATGCCGTAGTAGCTGCTGTCCACCTCCACCAGCGGAAACACCGAGGCGTAGAAGCGCAGCCGTGCCTCCGGCGTCGACACCTCGGCAGGGTAGAACCGGCCGCTGGCGATCAGGCTCGGGTCGGTCCAGGAGGCGGTACCCACCAGAATCGTGCCAGTCATCGTCGTCGTGTGCGGCGGCAGCGGCATGGGGGAGCAGCGCCTGCCCACCTTTCCAGGCTCGATCCTACCTTACCTGGCGATGCCCCGCCCGCGGCTTCAGGCGATAGTAAGCACATCACAGCAGGCGAGCCGAGGTGAAACGCATGATGGGCGAGGCAGCAGGCGTATTGACGCAGCTCTCGGAGGCGCTGGCGGCGGCGGTTGAGACCGCGGGCCGCTCGATGGTAACGGTGCACGCCCGCCGCCGGCTGCCGGCAACGGGGATGGTGTGGTCCGCCGAGGGTACCGTCGTGACGGCCGATCACGTGATCGAACGGGATGAACACATCACCGTCACGTTACCGGATGGCCGGCAGAGCCCGGCAACTCTCGCCGGTCGTGATCCCGGATCAGATATCGCCATCCTCAGGATCAGCGATCAGACAGGTTTCACCATCCCGACGAAGGCGCCCGAAGTCAGCGCAAAGGTAGGGCATCTGGTGCTCGCCGCTGGCAGGCCATCCGGTGAGGGACCAATGGCATCGCTGGGGGTGATTGGCGCGATCGGCGGCCCGTGGCGCACCTCGCGCGGCACGCAGGTCGACGGCTACTACCGCACGGACATCACGTTCTTCCCGGGCTTCTCCGGCGGGCCATTGGTGGACACGAACGGACGGGTACTCGGCATCAACAGCTCACGGCTGGGCCGGGGGACCGGACTGACCATCCCGGCAGCTGCGGTGGATAAGGTCGTGGCGCAGCTGCTCAGCGGCGGCCGTATCCGTCGTGGCTTTCTCGGTATTGGCAGCCAGCCTGTGCGCCTGCCCGAGGCGCTGGCAGCGAACGCCGGCGGGCAGACCACCGGCCTGCTGATTGTCAACGTGGAGCCCGGCAGCCCTGCGGCGGCCGGTGGGCTGCTCATCGGCGATATCTTGATCGCGCTGGCGGGGGCGCCCATCCGCGACACAGACGACCTTCAGGCGCAACTCGGCGGTGATCGCGCTGGCCGGCCCGCGGTGCTGACCGTGCTGCGTGGAGGGGAGCGGTTGGAGGTCACCGTCACCATTGGTGAGCGCAGCTAACGACTGAGCAGGAGCATGTCGATGTCAACCGCAGAGACGCTCGACCCAAAGACGTTGCTCGATACGCTCTCCGGCGCGGCAGAGCGCGTGGTAGCACGGCTGCACCGCAGCCTCGTCACCGTGCAGACGGCCGGCGCCGGGGCGGGGGCGGGTATCGTCTGGGCGGAAGGCGGCTTGATCGTGACCAACAACCACGTGGCGCCACGCGACCGCGCGGAGGTGGTGACCGACGACGGCGCCTGCCATGCCGGTATCGTTGTGGCACGCGATCCGGCGTGGGACCTGGCAGCCCTCCGCATCGAAGCGCAGCCACCCGCGGCCACCATCGGCGACTCCTCCCACCTGCGCGTGGGACAACTGGTGCTGGCGGTGGGGCATCCGTGGGGCCAGCGTGGCACGGTCACCGCCGGCGTCATCATGAGCGCCGGCAGCGGCAAGGGGGGACCTGGCGTACCGCTTGCTGAGTCAATCCGCGCCACCGTGCGGCTCGCTCCCGGCAACTCCGGCGGACCGCTGGCAGATGCGGCCGGACAGGTAATCGGCGTCAACACGATGATCGCCGGTGGCGTGGCCATCGCGATTCCCAGTAAGGTGGTAACCCGGTTTGTGGAGGACGAGGTGAGCGGCGGCATCATTGGGATTGAGGTGATGCCGGTTGCACCGGCCGCCTCGCAGACCGGATCCGGCATAGCCGGCGCCACGCTGCTGCTGACCGATGTCGCTTCCGGCAGTCCTGCAGAGGCAGCCGGGCTGTTGCCGGGTGATCTCCTGCTGGCGGCGAGCACTGCCGGGGGTGATCGCCGCGGCCCCGCCGGCGCGCTGCGCCATCTGCGTGCTCAGCAGCCGGTGCGCTTGGAGATTCTGCGTGGCGGTGTGCGGCGATCCGTGGTGGTGACGCCGGTCCGCCGCCCCCTGAGGGAGCCGGCGTGACATTCGATCCGGGCCTGGGCGGAATCGATCCGGCCGCGACGGTGCCGGCCGGCGATGCCTCGCCGGTGCGAACCGCCGTGCTCGCCGCTTACCCAGCCGTGCGGGCAGGACTGCGGGCACTGCTGGAAAGCGCGGCCGGGATAGCCGTCGTGGCAGAGTTGCCACCCGCCGTGCTGGGTTCACCGGGGCGAGACGATCGCTTTGATGTGCTGGTGGCAGACCTGAATGGCGAGCCCGAAGGGCTGCGCGCAGGCATCGCGGCGGCATACCCAGGGATGCCGGTGGTCTTTCTGGCGGCAGAGGCGCAGGACCACACCCCCGTGCCGCATGTGCCCTCTGGGTACCTGCTCCGCCACGCCGGCGCCGAGGAGATCGCAGCCGCGGTGCGCGCTGTTGCCCTGGGTCTGACGGTGTACGACCCGGCGGTGCCGGCAGCCGTCCACCTCGATGACGGGCGACCGGCGCCCGCGCGGGAAGCCGATGGCGGTGAGCCGCTGACCGACCGCGAGGTCGAGGTGCTGGCGCTGCTGGCGCTGGGGCTGCCGAACAAAGGCATCGCCCAGCGGCTTGGCATCAGCGAGCACACCGCCAAGTTCCATGTCGGCGCGATCCTGGCCAAGCTGGGCGCAGCCGGCCGGACCGAGGCGGTGATGCTGGCGGCGCGCCGCGGCCTGGTATCGCTGTGAGGCGGTAACATGCTACAGGGCCAGCCGGAGTGGCGCCTCCAGCACGTCTTTGATGAAGCTCAGGAACCGTGCTCCCTCCGCGCCATCCGACACGCGATGATCGGCAGACAACGCCAGCGTCATGACGTCGCGGACAATCACCGATCCATCGCGCACCACCGGCCGCTGCTCTGAGCGGCCCGCCCCCAGGATGGCGGACTGACCAGGCTGGATGATCGCGATCAGTGTCTCGACGCCATACATGCCGAGGTTGCTGATCGTAAACGTCCCGTCAGAAATCTCGGCGGGTTTGAGGTGACCGGCGCGGGCACGCGCGGTGACATCGGCAGCCTGCCGGGCAATGGCGCCCAGGCTCTTCCCCTGGCAGTCCAGCACCGCCGGGACGATCAGCCCGTCATCGAGCGCGACGGCGATGCCGATGTGGATTGCCGGGTGATAACGCAGCCCGTCCTCCGTAAAGGCAGCGTTGAAGCGAGGATAGCGCTCCAGCGCCAGCGCCGTTGCCTTGATGATCAGGTCGTTGACCGAGATGCGCTGGTCATCCGGCAGGACGCCGTTGAACTGCGTGCGCAGCGCGAGCGCCTCTGTCATGTCCACCGACATGGTCAGGTAGTAGTGCGGCATCTCTCGCTTGGCTGCGCTCATCCGCCGAGCGATAGCCTGCCTCATCTTGGTCAGTGGCTCTGCCGCGGCGGCCGGTGTGCGCGATATCCCGGCGACGGGCGCGGGTACGGATGGCGCAGCCGCCGGCGGCTCGGGTTCCGGCGCCGCGACCGGCATGGGCGAAGGCACCTCCGCGGGCACGGTTGCCGGGGCCGTGCCCGGCCGCGATCGCGCATGTTCCTCGATGTCGCGGCGCATGATCCGCCCGTCGGGACCGGATCCGCGCACCCCAGCCAGGTCAATCCCCAGTTCCTCGGCCATACTGCGCGCGACCGGCGAGACTCGCAGCCGTCCCCCCGAAACCGGTGCATCTGCTGCAATCGCTGCCCGCGCGCCGTTCGTCACCGGCGACGACGTGGCGGGAGCGCGTTCCGGTTCAGCCGCGGGCGGAGGCGCGGGGATGCTGGCAGTGGCGGGCGGCTCCGCGCCGGTGGCCGCAGCCAGTGGCTGGCCGGCCGGCGGCGCGGACTCGCTGCTTTGCTGGGAGGGCATGGCCGCTGACCCAGCAGCGCTGGCGGCCTCTGGGGCGGCGCTCGACGCGGCTGCCACGGGCGGGGCGCCAGCGGGCAGCGCTTCTCCCTGCGCACCCAGGTAACCGATGATGGTGCCAACAGGAAGGGTCAAGCCGGTTTCGACGACGCTGCCCAGGAAGACTCCCTCGTCAAATGACTCCAGGTCTACCGTCGCCTTATCCGTCTCAATTTCGGCGATCACATCGCCACGGTTGACGTACTCGCCGGGTTGCTTCACCCAGCGCACGACGGTGCCCTCTTCCATCTCCGCGCCCATCTGGGGCATGACGATTTCGGATGCCACGAACGCCTCCGCTAATCGGCGACCCGGCCGCCTGCCGTGATGACGGCTGCCCGGTTCACCGTGGGTATGTACCGGCGAGGTGAGCGCCGCTAGAGCCGGGCATAGTCGGCACGCGCGCCGGGCAGCGTCGCGCGGACCGCGGCAACGATATCCTCCACCACCGGGTAAGCCAGCGCCTCCAGGTTACGGGCGTACGGAGCGGGGACATCCGCCCCGTTGACACGGGTGGGGGGCGCATCGAGATCATCCCACGCCTGTTCGGAGACAAGCTGGCAGATCTCGCTGGAGAAGCCCCCCGTTCGCCAGGCATCCTCCACGACCACCAGGCGGTTCGTCTTCTGCACCGATGCGACGATCGTATCCAGATCGAGCGGGCGTAACGTGCGCAGGTCCACGACTTCGGCATCTATGCCTTCCCGCTCGAGCCGGTCCGCTGCCTCCTCGGCCAGCATTGCGGTCCGTAGGTAGCCGGCGATAGTGACATCCTTACCCTCGCGGGTAACGGCGGCCTTCCCCATGGGCACCGTGAACCAGCCGGCCGGCACCTCACCCTTGCGCCGGTAGAGCAGGCTGTGCTCGATGAACATCACGGGGTTGCGCTCGCGCAGTGCCTCGCGCATCAGCCCCATCGCGTCATACGGCGTGGATGGTGTGGCCACCAGCAGCCCCGGCACGCGGGCATACCAGGCCTCCAGGTTCTGGGAGTGCTGCGCGCCGAGCTGGCTGCCGCCGCCCGTCACCATCCGCACCACACAGGGCACGGGAATCTGCCCGCCGCTCATATACAGGAGCTTGGCGGCATGATTGACGATCTGGTCGATAGCCAGCAGTGAGAAGTTGATCGTCATCATCTCGACGACAGGGCGCATCCCGGCCATGGCGGCGCCTACCGCCGCGCCAACAATGCCGGATTCGGCGATCGGCGTATCGCGCACGCGGTTCTCACCAAACTCGTCTAGGAACCCCTTGGTCACAACGTACGAGCCGCCGTAGGCGCCGATGTCCTCGCCCATGAGGAAGACGTTCGGGTCAGCGCGCATCCCTTCACGCAGCGCCTCGGCGATGGCGTCGCGATAAGTCATCTCAGGCATGTTTGCTACTCGCTTGGCTACGGGGCCGTTGGCAAAGAAGACGCCGGCGGCGTTCCGTTAGGTCATGTCCTTGGAGTCATAGCCGACATACACGTGCCGCCACAGATCTTCGACGGGCGGCTCCGGGCTCTCCTCGGCGAACCGCACGGCTTCCTCGACCTGGCGGTCAACGACCGCATCCATGGCGTTGAGATCTGCCTCTGTGGCGAGCCCCTGCTCGATCATCTGGGCACGCAGCCGGGGTATGGGGTCACGCTGCCGCCAGCGGGCGACTTCTTCCTTGGTGCGGTACAGTTCCGGGTCGGCCATCGAGTGGGCGCGGAAGCGATACGTCATCGCCTCGATGAAATACGGCCCGTTGCCGGAGCGGGCATGCTCCACCGCCTTGCGGGCAACGTCGTACATCGCCAGGACGTCCATGCCATCGGCCCGTTCGGATGGGATGTTGAATACCTCGGCCCGCCGGTAGATCTCCTGGACGGCGTGCGCGCGTGCGAGGGCGGTACCCATCCCATACAGGTTGTTCTCACAGACAAAGATAACCGGGGTGTTCCAGATCTTGGCCAGATTGAGCGCCTCGTGAAACTCGCCTTCGTTGACAGCGCCGTCACCGAAGAAGCACATGGTGACATCGTCGCGGCCGGCTTGCACGGCAGCCAGCCCGAGGCCAACGGCGATCGGCATTTGCCCGGCAACGATGGCATAGCCGCCGAGGAAGCCGATCGACGTGTCGAACAGGTGCATGGAGCCGCCTTTGCCGCGGCTGCAACCGGTGACTTTGCCGTACAACTCCGCCATCGCCGCTTTGGGGTCCATCCCCTTGGCCAGCGCATGGCCGTGCTCGCGGTATGAGGCGACGACGGTGTCACTGGGTCGCAGCGCCGCGATCATGCCGGTGGCGACTGCCTCTTCACCGATATACAGATGCAGGAAGCCGCCGATCTTGCGCCGCTGATAGCTCAGCGCCGCCGCTTCCTCGAAGCGCCGGATAAGCTGCATCTGCCGGTAAAAGGTGACGAACTGCTCGCGGGATGGAGATTGCCGGGTGATGGAATCGACCATGATCCCCTCCACGGGCCAGCGGTACGCGTTCTGTCACGCCGCCGCAGACCAGGCCCGCATGTCATCGCTGGGCACCGCACCCGCAGGCGCGCTGCGCAGGCCGCGCCCGAGGACAGGCGGAGGGGCTCCCCGGTGCGCATCGATACCACCATCGTCGCACATGGTAACCGGCGCTGTCAGCGCGCTTGCACAGATTGCGGCCAAACCGAGTAGACTGCGCAACAGCAAGCGACGCAGCGCCGGTCAGCGCGCAATCCCCGCCAGCCCACCCGCAGCCACCCGGCGGGCGGGACTGTAGCCCGGACGAGGGATAGTGTTGGGCCACACGGGATCGGGATGATGACGCTGCCGGACGCAGGCACGTCCGTTCGCCAGTGTGCCTTGCGTCGCTGAGCAATCCACAGGAGGGCGTCCCACGTCATGGCACGAAAACTGTTCCTGGCGCTCCCGGTGCTGGCCGCGCTGTTCATCGCGTATGCCGTCGGGAGCACCGGCGGTGTAACGCTGGCGGCACAGCCAACGCCGGCCGCCACCCCCTGCCGGCCCGAACCACCGCTGTATGCCCCCTGCAGCGGGGCCGCGGCCGCGCCGGCTGCTCCGGTCGCTGATGCCCGCACCTGCAAGCCCGAACCACCGCTGTATGGCCCGTGCGCGCCGGGCAGCGCTCCGGCGGCGCCGGCTGCTCCAGCAGCCCCAGCAGCCCCGGCTGCTCCCAGTGGCGCTGCAACTCCGGCTCCGGCACCTACCCCGTGCAGGCCACAGCCACCGCTCTACGCACCCTGCACCAGCTAGCGGGTGAGCAGGCGGGCAGGGGTACCCTCGCCCCTGCCCGCTCCCGCTGCCGCCGTTCACTCCACCCCGAACGGCTGTGCCATCCCCAACGCGGCGTGCGGCGCGCCGGAGCGCCTGCATACGGGCCCGCTCACTGACACGTGCTGGCGCCTTCCGGCCTGTGCGCAGTGTCACGCCGCAACGGGTAGCGGCAAACGGTACGGAAGTACCAACCGTATGCGGCTGCTGGCTGGCGCACAGGACTGAACAGACAATGCACAGCGCGCGGCCATGCTGCCCCGGTCCGGCGGGACGTTACAGGTGAATCGCCTCACCGCGCACGGCCAGCGCCGCCTC
>CAUJGQ010000158.1 GCA_963170165.1 Chloroflexota bacterium
CAGCAGCCGCTGGGGGGTAAGGCACAGTTCGGCGGTCAGCGCTTCGGTGAGATGGAGGTTTGGGCGCTGGAGGCGTACGGAGCGGCCCACATTCTTCAGGAGTTGCTCACCGTCAAGTCCGACGACATCGTCGGTCGCGTCAAGACCTATGAGGCGATTGTCAAGGGTGAGAACGTGCTCGAGCCGGGTGTGCCCGAGTCGTTCAAGGTGCTGGTCAAGGAACTGCAGAGCCTGGGCCTCTCGGTGGAGGTGCTCAACGAGGATGAAGAGATGGTTGATGTCGGCGCGCTCGACGGCGCCGAAGTGCCGGAGCTCGGCATCAATATCTCCGGTATGGAGCGCACCGACGACTTCTGGAAGCTGTAGGCCGGCCGGCAAGCGGCATGTGACGAGAGATTCAGCGACGGTAGGTGAGAGGATTCGTAGCACCGGCGGGCCGGATTCTGGGGACACCGTCCCCGGACGCCGGACGCCGGCTGCCGGATGCCTCCGAGCGAAGCGAGGAACTGTTCCGTGCTCGAAGTCAACGATTTCAACGCCGTCCGTATCACGCTGGCGTCGCCGGAGAAGATTCGCGACTGGTCCTACGGTGAGGTGACCAAGCCCGAAACGATCAACTACCGCACACTGAAGCCCGAGAAGGACGGCCTGTTCTGCGAGAAGATCTTTGGCCCGACCAAGGACTTCGAGTGCTACTGCGGCAAGTACAAGCGCGTTCGCTATAAGGGCATCATCTGCGATAAGTGCGGCGTGGAAGTGGCGCGCGCCAAGGTGCGGCGCGAGCGGATGGGGCATATCGAACTCGCCTCACCGGTGTCGCACATCTGGTTCGTGAAGGGTACCCCCAGCCGCCTCGGCCTGTTGCTCGACATTTCGCCGCGGGCGCTGGAGCGGGTGCTGTACTTCGCGCAGTACATCGTCACTTCCGTGGATGATGAGGCGAAGAAGCGGGCGCTTGATGGTCTGCGCGGCAAGGTGGAAGAGAAGCTGCGTGAGCAGACCCGCGAGCTGCAGGCAGAGATCGACGCCATCCAGGGGCGCATGGCTGCTGCCATCCAGGAACTGGAAGATCAGCGCACCGAGAAGTACCTCGAGCTGGACCAGGAGGAAGAGCGGCGTGTCTCCGAGATCGCCGCGGCCGGCGGTTCCGCCGAGGACGGCCGAGAGCAGGTGGCGCTGATCCAGGCGGAGATCCGCCAGCAGCGCAGCGATGTTGCGCTCGTCACGGATGCTGGCATTGAGGCCCATCGCGAGCAGGCCCGCATCGAGCTTGAGCCGTTGATGGAGCAGTTGCGTCAGGCCCGCGGTGAGATTGAGCAGGAGTTCCGCGACCAGATCGAGGAGCTCGAGACCGACATCCGTACGCGCAAGCTGCACCCAGAGAACAAGATCCGCGAGTGGCAGGAGAAGTACCCGGACGTCTTTACCGCGGGGATGGGTGCGGAGGCGATGCTCGGCATCCTCAGAGACCTTGATCTCGATGCGGTGCGTGAGTCGCTCCAGACAGAGATCAACTCCTCCTCCGGCCAGAAGCGCAAGAAGGCAACGAAGCGCCTGCGCGTCGTCGAGGCGCTGCGCAAGAGCGGCAACAAGCCGGACTGGATGATCTTCACCGTCCTGCCCGTGCTGCCGCCGGAGCTGCGGCCGATGGTGCAGCTCGATGGCGGCCGCTTCGCCACGTCCGACCTGAACGACCTCTACCGCCGGGTAATCAACCGCAACAACCGGCTCAAGCGGCTGCTGGAGTTGGGCGCGCCGGAGATCATCATCCGCAACGAGAAGCGCATGCTTCAGGAGGCGGTCGATTCCCTGATCGACAACGGCCGCCGTGGCCGTGCCGTCTCTGGCTCCGGCAACCACAAGCTCAAGAGCCTGAGCGATATGCTCAAGGGCAAGCAGGGCCGCTTCCGCCAGAATCTGCTGGGCAAGCGTGTCGACTACTCTGGCCGCTCGGTGATCGTCGTTGGCCCGGATCTCAAGCTGAACCAGTGCGGCCTGCCCAAGCGCATGGCGCTAGAGCTGTTCAAGCCCTTTGTCATGCATAAGCTGGTTGACAAGGGCATGGCGCACAACATCAAGAGCGCCAAACGGATTGTCGAGCGCGCCCGCCCTGAGGTGTGGGACGTGCTGGAGGAGGTGATCAAGGACCGGCCGGTGCTGCTCAACCGCGCGCCGACGCTCCATCGCCTCGGCATTCAGGCGTTCGAGCCGGTGTTGATCGACGGCTCGGCCATTCAGATTCACCCGCTGGTCTGCTCCGCCTTCAACGCTGACTTCGATGGCGACCAGATGGCTGTGCACGTGCCACTGTCGCGCGAGGCCGTGGCTGAGGCGCGCCAGGTGATGCTGTCCACCAAGAACCTGCTGCTGCCTTCCTCTGGCGAGCCGACGGTAGCGCCGACACTCGACATGGTGCTGGGCTGCTATTACATGACCACGCTGGCGCCGTTTGCCAGAGGCGCGTACCGCCCGGCGGAAGGTACCCCCGGCACGGAGGACTACCGCCCCGCGGTCGGCCGGTACAGCTCCTTCGAGGATGCGAAGTACGCTGAGACGGTCGGCCTGGTCGATCTGCAGGCGCCGATCCGCGTCCGCGACTTCCGCACGCGCGGCCGGTTGATTGAGACCACCGTCGGCCGCATTCTGTTCAACGACGTGCTGCCGCTTGCTCTCTATGACGAGAGTGACGAGCTGATGTTCGAGAACTACGTCATGGACAAGAAGTCGCTCAAGAAGGTGGTGGCCCGCTGCTACGACCGCATCGGCAATGAGGAGACCGCCGAAGTGGTCGATGCGATCAAGCGCGTCGGCTTCCGCCACGCCACGCGCTCGGGCATCAGCATCGCCATGAATGACCTGCGCGTGCCGGTGCTGAAGCAGGAAATCCTGGAGAGCGCCGACAACCAGGTGGCCGAGATCGAGGACCAGTTCCAGATGGGGCTGATCACCGATGACGAGAAGTACGAGAAGAGCGTCGCTATCTGGAACGACGCGACCGACAAAGTAGCGAAGGCCATCGAACGCTCGCTCAACCCGTTCGGCTCCATCGACATGATGTCCCGCTCGGGCACCAAGGGCAACATTGTCCAGATTCGCCAGATGGCCGGCATGCGCGGGCTGATGACCGACCCCACCGGCCGCGTCATCGACCTCCCGATCCGCTCTTCGTTCCGCGAGGGGTTGTCGGTGCTCGAGTACTTCATCTCGACGCACGGCGCGCGCAAGGGTCTGGCTGATACCGCGCTCCGCACCGCCGACTCCGGTTATCTCACCCGCCGGCTGATCGACGTGGCCCAGGATGTGATCATCCTGCACGAAGACTGCGGCACCGAGTCCGGTGTGTGGCTGGGCAAGCCCTCTGACCCATCAGTGCTGGAGACGATGCAGGAACGGGTCATTGGCCGGATGGCCGCCGCGCCGGTCGCCCATCCGGACACTGGCGAGGTGCTGATCGACCGCAACGACGAGATCACCGAGGCGATTGCCGACAGCATCGTTGAGGCCGGTATCGAGCGCATCTTCGTGCGCACGCCGCTGTCTTGCGAGGCGCCGCGCGGGCTGTGCAAGCTATGCTACGGCCGCAACCTGGCCAAGAATCAAACCGTTGGCTACAACGAGGCCGTCGGGATTATCGCGGCACAGTCCATCGGCGAGCCGGGTACGCAGCTCACCATGCGCACCTTCCACACCGGCGGCATCGCCAACTCGCTGGACATTACCTCGGGTCTGCCGCGCGTCGACGAGATCTTCGAGGCGCGCAAGCCGAAGGGCCAGGCGATCCTGGCTGAGATCGACGGCACCGTCGAGGTCGTGCGTGAGGGGGAGACGCGCAAGGTACGGGTCGTCTCCACCGAGCTGTATCGCGATGACTACGAGCTGCCGCGCGGCGCTGACCTGCTTGTCGGCCCCGATCAGTGGGTGGATCAGGGCACCTTGCTGGCCCGCCCGCCAGAGGGATCAGAGGGCGATACGGCGCTGGCAGTGATGAGCGACCTGACGGCGCGCATCTCCGGCCGCATCCAGATTCAGGACCGCCAGCATGTCACGATCTTCTACGAGGAGAAGGACGAACGGGAATACAGCATCCCGGCCGCCGCCCGCCTGCTGGTTGAGACCGGTCAGGCCGTGCGCGCCGGCGACAAGCTGACGGAGGGCTCGAAGGATCCGCAGGAAGTGCTGAACATCCAGGGGCGTGAGGAAGCCCAACTGTACTTCGTCGAGGAGGTGCAGAAGGTCTACCGCTCCCAGGGTGTGAATATCAACGACAAGCATATCGAAGTCATCGTTCGGCAGATGCTGCGGCGCGTGCTGGTCGATAACCCGGGTGACACCGAGTACCTGCCCGGCGAGCTGCTGGACCGGTTCGAGTTCGAGGACAAGAACCGCGCCGTCATCGCTGAGGGTGGCGAGCCGGCCACGGCCCGGCCGGTGCTGCTTGGCGTCACCAAGGCGTCGCTGTCCACGGACTCCTTCCTGGCGGCGGCGAGTTTCCAGGAGACCACACGTGTCCTGACCGACGCCGCCATCAACGGCCGTGTCGACCGGCTGTTGGGGCTCAAGGAGAACGTCATCATCGGCAAGCTCATCCCGGCGCAGGCCACCATTGATCTGCCGCCGCTGCCGGCCCGCCCGGCGCGTGAGCTACCGCAGTTCGCCGGCATCAGCCCGGACGGTACGCTGCTGGAAGGCGGCGAGCCGCTGGAACTCGAGGACGAGCTCGACGGTGTCAACCGCCCCAGCACGTCGCTCGAAGCCGTGATGACCGAGGACAGCGGCGTTGACCTCGCCGAGCCGGTCGACGTGGACGACGGCGACGAGGAGCTGAAGCCGCTCGATGCGCTTGAAGGCCCGGACAGCCCGGACGCTCTGGGCGAGGATGACCTGGTTCCCGATGCCGATGCCGAGCTGGAATTGGAGGCCGACGCCGGTGTGATTGACCCCGATCACCTGGGCGGCCGCCAGCTCTAGTCTCTGCCACCGTCGACAGCGCAGCTACCGTGACCGGATCGCGGGGCTGCGCTGTTGCGTGTTCTCCCTTTGAGGCCACGGGCCCAGCGCTCCTGGTCGGTCGCGATGGCGATGCGGGGGTGGACGAACGCCGGGTGAGTGAGCCGAGGAACCAGGGGCGCCATGCTACGATGGCCGTATCAGGATGCGCGGCCGCCCGGCGAGGCACAGGGCGGGGCAGCCGCAAGGGAGGAAGGCAATGACGACCAGTGGGGCCGCCCCCGTGCCGGCCCCGGCCCCGGCACGGGAGGAAAGCGCCTACGCGACGGCGCTTGCTCAATTCGATGCCGTTGCGGAGCGCCTGCGACTCGACTCGAGTATGCGCGCGGTGATGCGCCAGCCGAGGCGTGAACTCACCGTCAACTTCCCGGTGCGGATGGACGATGGTAGCACGCGCGTGTTCACCGGTCACCGCGTCCAGCACTCTACCGCCCGCGGACCGGCCAAGGGCGGCATCCGTTACCACCCTGCCGTGAATCTGGACGAGGTCAAAGCACTTGCCATGTGGATGACATGGAAGTGCGCCGTCGTGAACCTGCCGTATGGCGGCGCCAAAGGTGGCGTTGAGGTCAATCCCAAGGCCCTGTCTGAGGGCGAACTAGAGCGCTTGACCCGGCGCTACGCCTCTGAGATCGGCATCATCATCGGTCCGGAAAAGGACGTACCTGCTCCAGACATGGGCACCGACGCGCGGGTGATGGCCTGGATCATGGACACCTACTCCATGAATAAGGGCTACGTCGTGCCCGGCGTCGTCACCGGCAAGCCAATCGCGGTGGGTGGCACCCGTGGCCGGGTCGAGGCTACCGGGCGCGGGCTGCTGTATACGGTGCAGGAGGCCTGCCGCACACAAGAGATGGCGTTGGAGGGGGCGACCGTGGCCGTGCAGGGCTTCGGCAATGTTGGCTCCAACGCCGCTCGTCTGCTCGCTGCCCAGGGCGCCAAACTGGTGGCGGTCAGCGATGTCACAGGTGGGATCTACAACCCGAACGGCTTTGATTGGGATGCGCTGCAGCGCATCCGCGAGCAAGGCGCGTTCTTCAATCAGGTTAGTGGCGGATTTGAGCACATTACGAATGAAGAGTTGCTGGAACTCAAAGTCGATGTGCTGCTGCCGGCAGCGCTGGAGAACCAGCTGCACAGCGGCAACGCCGATCGCATCCGTCCCAAGATGATCGTTGAAGGGGCGAATGGCCCCACCACCCCGGAGGCAGACGCGATTCTCTTCGGGAACGGCGTGTTCGTCGTGCCCGATATCCTCGCCAATGCAGGTGGTGTCATCGTCTCGTACTTCGAGTGGGTGCAAGACTTGCAGTCCTTCTTCTGGGAGGAGGACGAGGTCAATTTGCGACTCAAGCGCATCATGACCCGCAGTTTCGAGGAGGTGCAGGCGCTGGCGGTCAGCGAGTCCGTCACCATGCGTGAAGCCGCCTATATGCTTGCGATCCGGCGCGAGGAGGAGGCGCTCCGCTACCGCGGCGTGTTCCCGTAGCGGCGTACGCGCGGTGCTACTGTCGCAGAACGGTATCGTCGTGCGCTCACAAAGGAGTAGGGTAATGCCGCGTGGTGGTCATGGGTGACGAGCCGGTCCGGTCCGGTTTCCCGGATGGGCTCTCAGACGCCGAAGCGCTGGAGCGGGTGCGCGCGGGGGACGGTGACGCCTTCACCGCCGTCACCGCTCGCTATGAAGGTCCGCTCGGCCGGTATCTGAGGCGCTCGCTGGACGACGCTGAACTGGCTCAGGACACCCTCCAGGAAACGTTTCTGGAGCTGTATAAGGCCACCCAAACGGACGGGCCGCTTCCGGCATTGCCAGGGTGGCTGTACCGGGCGGCGACGAACAACGCGCTGGATGCTGTCCGCCGGCGCAAGTTCCGGTCCAAGCTGCGGGATATGGTGCTGCGTGCCCAGCCCGCGGTGCGCGACCCGGCCGAAGAGACGGTTGACCGGATGGCTGTAGAAGCAGCGCTCCGGCGGCTGGAGCCGGGCGATCGGATGGTGGTCCTCCTGAGCGCTCAGCAGGGACTGGACTATCACGCCATTGCCCGGGTGCTGGACATTGGTGAGGCAGCGGCCCGCCAGCGCGTGACACGGGCGAAGGCGCGGTTTCGCAGGCACTTCGAGCAGGAACGTTGAGACTGGCCCCTCGTTCTCAACTCAGGACCCGCGCGGGCGACGGAGAGGACGTCACAGCAATGGTGAGCCAAGCGCGACATCCGGACGAGGAAACCCTGATTGCACTGCTGGATCACGAACTAGACGGCGCTGAGCGCGCCGCCGTCGACAGCCACATCACCACCTGCTCGCATTGCGAAGAGGTGCTGACCCGGCAAGAGCGGGCCAACCGCGCACTGGCCGGCGTCCTGGCAGCCGACCTGCCTGCCGTCGGTCATGCCGATTCCATCCCAGTGCGCTGGCGCGTGCGGCC
>CAUJGQ010000159.1 GCA_963170165.1 Chloroflexota bacterium
GCGCGGCAGCCATCGCGGGCAACACCGCGTTCTTGGCGCCGCTCACCCGGACCTCCCCCCGCAGGGGAGCCCCGCCCTCGATGCGCAGGCCCTCCCGACCTGGGAGCTTGAGTGTATCCATCAGCGGCAGAATACCAGAAAATGATGAGAGGCATGAGCGGTGGTGCCCAAGCCTCTCGGGTGGCGCACGCGCTCCGGATCGAGACTGTTACTCCGTAGAGCCCGGCATCCCACGGCGGCCGGAGCCGGCGCGCCGTGTATAGCGCTCGGCCACGCGCAGCCGCATTAGCGCCCGGCGCAGCGCTGCCTGTGTGGCGGCTACATCGATGTCATCCTCACGAGTCGCGAGCGACGACGCCGCTCGCTCCCGCGCGCCGCGTGCGCGGTCGATGTCAATCTCCTCGGCACGCTCGGCTACGTCGGCGATGATCGTCACGACGTTGTTGCGCACCTCCAGGAAACCTCCGGAAATGACCATGGTCAGTTCCTCGGTTCCGCGGCGGGCCCGCAGCTCACCGATACCAAGTGTGGTGAGCAGCGGCGTATGCGATGGCAGGATGCCGAGCTGCCCCTCGGAGCCAGGGGCAATCACGATATCCAGTCCGTCTTCGGACAGCACCGTTCGCTCCGGCGTAACGATATCCAGTTTGAGCGGCATAGTGGCCCCCGATCCGGCAGTGTGGCAGCCAGGGCAGTATCACGTGCCCGGGCCGCCGCGCCCCCGCGCTTAGCCGCCCGCGGCGATCTTCTCGGCCTGGGCAACCGCCTCTTCGATGGTGCCGGCCATGTAGAAGGCCTGCTCGGGCAGGTTGTCGTGCTTGCCCTCAAGGATCTCCTTGAACCCGCGCACGGTCTCACGGATGGAGACATAGCGGCCAGGAATGTTCGTGAACTGCTCGCCGACGAAGAACGGCTGTGTCAGGAAGCGCTGCATCTTCCGGGCACGCGCCACGGTGATCTTGTCTTCCTCCGTCAGCTCCTCGATGCCGAGGATGGCGATGATGTCCTGCAGGTCCTTGTAGCGCTGCAACACCGCCTGCACACCACGGGCGACGTCGTAATGCTCCTGGCCGACGACGCGCGGGTCCAGCAGGCGGGAGAACGACACCAGTGGGTCCACCGCCGGGTACAGCCCCTGCTCCACCAGGCCACGGTCTAGCGCTACCTGCGAGTCCAGGTGACCGAAGGTGGTGGAAACGCCGGGGTCAGTATAGTCGTCGGCGGGAACGTAGATTGCCTGGAAGGAAGTGATGGAGCCCTTCTTGGTGGAGGTGATGCGCTCCTCAAGAATGCCCATCTCCGTCGCCAGCGTCGGCTGGTAACCCACGGCGGAAGGCATGCGGCCCAGCAGCGCCGACACTTCCATACCGGCCAGGGTGTAGCGGTAGATGTTATCGATGAACAGGAGGACGTCGCGGCCCTCCATGTCGCGGAAGTACTCAGCGATGGTGAGGCCGGTGAGCGCCACGCGCAGGCGCACGCCCGGCGGCTCGTTCATCTGGCCGAAGACCAGCGCCACCTTGTCGATCACGCCTGAGTCGCGCATTTCGTGCCAGAGATCGTTGCCCTCGCGCGAGCGCTCGCCTACGCCAGCGAACACCGAGTAGCCGGAATGCTCCGTGGCGATGTTCCGAATCAGCTCCTGGATCAGTACGGTCTTGCCGGTGCCGGCGCCGCCGAACAGTCCGACCTTGCCACCGCGGGCGAGCGGCGCCATCAGATCGATAACCTTGATGCCGGTCTCGAGAATCTGTGCTTCCGTGATCTGCTCGGCGAACTCCGGGGCCGGACGATGGATCGGCCAGTAGTCGTCGGCCTTGACCGGGTCATCCGAGTCGAGCGTCTTGCCTAACACGTTGAACAGCCGGCCGAGCGTGCCGCCGCCCACCGGGATGGCAATCGGGCGGCCGGTATCCACGGCGCGGGCGCCACGCGGCATGCCGTCAGTGCTGTCCATCGCCAGGCAACGCACCCAGTTGTTGCCGAGGTGCGATTGCACCTCGCTGACGACGACTTCCTCGGCGCCCCCATCCTTGGGAACGTGGATGTTGACCGCGTTGAAGAGCCCCGGGAGTCCGTCCGGCGGGAACTCCACGTCCACGACGGTGCCGATGATCTGGGCGACCTTGCCTTCTGCCATGTCCGCTTACCCCCAAGGCTCCTGCCGCCTGCGCCGGGTGATTCCGGCAGCCAGGCTGTCTAGCGTTCCATCCTTGCGTGTGCTTCGTCCAGCCACGCGTAGTCAAATTCAGTGAGGCTGTCCAGCACGACGCGGGCCCCCTCCAGGGCGAGATGCGCGGTGTACTCCGTCCGCACACCCACCACCGTCATTCCGGCTGCCCGCGCTGACTGTACCCCCTTGGGCGCATCCTCGATTGCCAAACAGTGCGCCGGTGCCACACCCAGCCGGGCCGCCGCCAGTGCATAAATCTCCGGGTCCGGCTTGCTGCGGGTCACCATATCTCCCGTCACCACCACCGTGAAGGCGTCCCGCAATCCTAATTGCCTGAGCGCCGTTTCTACCCACAGCGTCCGCGATGACGACGCCACTGCTAAGCGGATGCCCCGTTCCCTCAGACCGCCGACCAGCGCTGCCGCCCCCGGCGCCGGTACGGAGTGCCGGCGGTAGGATTCCAGGATTGCCTCATCGTATCCCCGCCGGTATTCGTCGAGCGTGCCTGGCAGGTTCAGCCGCGTGATTAGATCCGCCCAGGTGTATTCCAGCGTGGTGCCGAGATAGGCCCGGTACGCCTCCGCATCGATGCGCGCGCCGTGCGCGGCCAGCAGCTCGTTGACGACGACGTGATGAAGAGGCTCGCTGTCGAGCAACACGCCATCCATGTCAAAGACAACGGCCTCGATCACGCTAGCCTTCCAGCGCCGCCACACCGCCGACGATGTCCAGCAACTCCTTGGTGATCTGCTCCTGGCGCGCCTTGTTCATCACCAGCGTCAGCGACGAGATCATATCCTTGGCGGCATCCGTCGCGTTCTTCATCGCCACCATCCGCGCCGACTGCTCGCTGGCCGAGTTCTCCAGGATTGCCTCGTACACCTGCATCTCGACATAGCGGGGCAGCAGCTCCTCCAGTACCGCCTGTGGCGACGGCTCGTAGATGTAGTCGACCTCCAGCACGCGGCCGACCTTCTTTACCTCACCGGAGCCGAGCGCGTCTTCCTGCTCATCCGGGCGCACCGGCAACAACTGGCGGACGACCGGCCGCTGCACCGCGGTATTGACGAAGTTGGCGAACACCAGGAAGACGCGGTCCACGCGGTCGTTGAGGAACTCCTCCATCGCGATTCGTGCGATCGGCAGCGTGTCGCCAGGGGTAGGATAGTCCCCCAGGTCGACGAACTCGGCGATGATATTGAAGCGCAGCCGGTGGAAGAAGTCGCGGCCCTTTTTGCCGGCAGCCACGATGCTCACGGGGCCGCTCTGCTCCAACGCCAGCTGGCCGCCGCGCCGGTTGAGGTTGCCGGGCAGGCCGCCGGACAGACCACGGTTCGGCGTGACGTGAATGATCAGCGTGCGGTCCGTCTCGCGCTGTATCAGCAACGGATGCACCGGGTTGCCCTCGACGTCCGCTGACTGCCGGGAAAGGTTGCCGAGCACGTGCCGCATGCGATCTGCATAAGGCCGCGCGGCCGTTGCCCGCTGCTGGGCACGGCGCATCTTGGATGCTGCAACCAACTGCAGGGCGTTGGTGATCTTGGCCGTGTTTTGCACGGACTTGATCCGCCGCCGGATCTCACGCACGCTCGCCATGGGGCGCCCTCCGAGCGCCGGCTACCGCGCGGCAGCGGGTTGGAAGCGCATAATTGTCGCGCCACCCGCCCGCCACGCCGTATCGCCGGTCCTAGTACGGAACCGAGGTCTTGAACTCCTGGATTGCGGCGTTCAGCTGCTTGCCCAGGTCGTCAGAGATGATCTTCTCGGTCACAATCGCGCGGCCGATCTCCGGGTGGTTGCTGGTCATGAACTCGTGGAAGGCGCTCTCAAACGCCCGTACTTTCTCTACCGGCACGTCATCAAGATGGCCGTTCGAGAGGGCATAGAGGATCGCCACTTCCTGCGTCACCGGCAGTGGTTGGAACTGCGGCTGCTTGAGCACTTCCACCGCCCGGCGGCCGCGCTCAATCTGGCGGCGGGTGGCCGCGTCGAGGTCGCTGGTGCCAAACTGGGCGAACGCCTGCAGCTCGCGGTACTGCGACATATCGAGGCGCAGGCGGCCGGCTACCTGGCGCATCGCGCGAATCTGGGCAGAGCCGCCGACGCGCGACACGGAGATACCGGCGTTTACCGCGGGTCGCTGGCCGGCGTTGAACAGGTCAGACTCCAGGTAGATCTGGCCGTCGGTGATGGAGATGACGTTAGTAGGGATGTACGCCGACACGTCGTTGGCCTGCGTCTCGATGATCGGCAAGGCGGTCAGCGAGCCGCCGCCGAACTCCGGCGCCAGCTTGGCAGCACGCTCCAGCAGACGGGAGTGCAGGTAGAAAACGTCGCCGGGGTAGGCCTCGCGACCGGGCGGGCGGCGCAGCAACAGCGACAGCTGGCGGTAGGCCCAGGCGTGCTTGGAGAGGTCGTCATAGACGATCAGGGCGTCGCGGCCCTGCTCCATGAAGTCCTCGCCCATCGAGCAGCCGGCATACGGCGCCAGGTACTGCAGCGCGGCCGACTCCGAGGCGGAGGCGGTGACGATGATGGTATGCTCCATCGCCCCGGCCTCTTCCAGCGCGCCCACGATCTGCGCCACCTTTGCGGCCTTCTGGCCGATGGCGACGTAGATGCAGACCAGGTCACCGCCCTTCTGGTTGATGATCGTATCGATGGCGATGGCGGTCTTGCCGGTGGAGCGGTCCCCAATAATCAGCTCGCGCTGGCCACGGCCGATGGCGGTCATGGCGTCAATCGCCTTGATGCCGGTGTACATCGGCGTGTTGACGGACTTGCGCGCGACCACATTGGGGGCGATGCGCTCGACCGGACGGGTCTTGCTGGTGAGGATTGGGCCCTTACCGTCCACGGGCTGGCCGAGCGGGTTGACGACGCGGCCGATCAGCGCCTCGCCAACCGGCACCTCGATGACGCGGCCGGTGGTGCGCACCTCGGCGCCCTCGGTGATGCCCTCATAGTCACCGAGCACCACCGCCGCCACGGCGTCTTCTTCCAGGTTCATCGCGATGCCGTAGACGCTGGAGCCGCTCGGCTGCGGAAACTCCAGCAGCTCGGAGACGAGCGCGCCTGACAGACCGTTGATGCGGGCGATGCCGTCGCCGGCTTCCACCACGGTGCCGACACCGACGCTCTGCGTCTGCGCGCCGAACTTCTCAATCTGCTCTCGCAGGATGCTTGCGATCTCTTCGGTGCGTACAGGCACGTTCTCTTCAACCCCCACTCGGCACAATGACCGGGTCTGGTCCTCGTACTTGACTTACCGGGCCTCGCCCGCCAGCGCACGGCGCAACTGCAGCAGGCGGGTGCGCGTGCTGCCGTCAATCAGGCGGTCACCCACGCGGGCCACCATCCCGCCGATGATCGCCGGGTCAACATGTGAGCGGATGCGCACTTCGCGCGCGCCGGTGATTTCTTGCAGCCGGCGTTCGATGGCCTGCCGCTCGCCGTCGGATACGGGTACTGCCGTCGTTACTTCGGCGATGGCGATGCCATGCTCCGCGTTGTACAGCCGGTCGAACTCCCCTGCAACCTGGCCGGCCAGGTGCAGCCGGCCGCGCTGCAGCATCAGCAGCGCCAGATTCTTCGCCAGCGGCGCGACATCGAGCGCCCGCTCAATCAACCGGCGCTTGCTGTCTTCATCCACACGCAGGCTGGCCAGATATGGTCCGGCCGCCGGATCGTCAACCAGCTGGACGATACTGGCGAGGTCGGACTGCCACTGCGCGTAGGTCCCGTGGTCACGGGCGATGCCGAACGCGGCCTCGGCGTAACGCCGGGCGGCGGTGCTGGCACCGGACCCGCTGGTCGAGCCGGCCATGCTGGTCTCTCCCCTTGCGCTGCTAGCGGCTGGAGGCGCCGTTGGAGCCCATGCCGGACTCGGACAGCACATCCTGAATCAGACGTTGATGCGCGGTGCGATCCAGCGATTGGTTGATGACCTTCTCCGCGGCGGTGACGGTGATGTCCGCGAACTCGCGGCGCAGTGTGGCCACTGCGTTGTCACGTTCCAGCTGGATATCCGCCAGTGCGCGGGCACGTAGCTGCTCTACTTCGGCAGTGGCACGCTCGCGGGCCTCCGCCTCTATACGGCTGGCGATGCCCTGAGCGGCCTCCACCAGCCGGCGGCTCTCCTGGCGCCCCTCTTCGATCTTGGCCTGCACGTCTCGCTCGGCATTGACCGCCTGCGCCTGCATCCGGTCGGCGGTCTCAAGCGATTCCTGGATGCGCTGGCGGCGCTCGTCCAGCATCTTCTGGACCGGCGGCAGGACGAATTTCCACAGGATGAACAGCAGAATGCCGAAGTTGACAAACTGCGCGACGATGCCCGGCAGATTCAGTCCGAGTTTATCCACGTAAGTGCCCCTACCCGGTCCCGCTGCTCGCGTCACCAGATCCGTGCCTGCGCCACGAAAGCGGTCGTCCCGCTCCTTGCACCAACCCTCCCCGGCGCAGGCGGCTCGGCCAACGCCGGGGTGCGGGAACGTGCAGAGCGTGGTGATGGGACTCTGTGCTCGTGGCGATCCGCGGCGCGGACGCCTAGAACACGAAGCCGATCATGATGGCAACGACGAGGGCGTAAATCGCGATCGCCTCGGCGAACGCCACGCCCAGAATCATATTGGTCTGGATGGCCGGCTGTGCCTCCGGGTTGCGGCCAAGAGCCTCCAGCGCGTTACCCACGATCCGAGCAATGGCCATCGCAGGGCCGAAGCCGCCAACGGCCATCGCCAGGGCCGCCGCCAGCACCTTCGCGTCATCCTTGCCAGTGAACCAGGCCAGGACCGAGAACACCGTATCCATTTCCACCGAGACTGCCTCCTCTGCGGTCTGTCCCGCACCCCCGTTGCGGCGGGGAGTGTGCTATCCGGCCCTGTGGCCGGTCCCTACGCGTGCGCCGGGCTGTGCGCCCCGGCCTCGTGATGCTCTTCCTTGCTGTGGCCGTGGCCTCCGCCGTGATCGTCGTGGTCACCATGGGATGCGACCGCCATCACCCCGAAGACCGTGGTGAGCATGGCAAAAACGAATCCCTGGATCAAACCAACGAAGATCTCGAGCGCGTAGAACGCGTCCACCAGGATAAAGGGCATCAGGAAGCTCATCATGAACAACAGGATCTCGCCCGCGAAAATGTTGCCAAACAGACGGAAGGTAAAGCTGATGATGCGGGAGAGCTCCGAGATGAACTCGAGAATGCCGACGAAGATGTCGATCAATCCGTTGACAATATCGCCCTTGAGCAGGCGTTTGAAGTTGAAGAATTTGGAGCCGTAGCCAAACAAGCCCAGCGCCGTGATACCCCAGAACTCGACGAAGATGGCGGACCACAAGGCATAGGCCAGTGGCGCATTGATGTCCGAGTTGACGCCGCGCAGGAATGGCGCGATGAAACCGTAGGTCTCGTCCTCATGGAGCGGGCCACGGTCAATCGGATGCTCTTCCTCTTCCGCGAGCAGGCCACCGGTGGCGCCGTGCCCCGTGGCCTGGCTGTGGTCGGTGGAGGTTGTGTCGCGGCCAAGCTTGTGCGCCAGCTCCTTGTTCAGGACCGCCATCGCATCGGTGTACTTCGTGCCAGCGGGGATCTCCACCTCGATGAACTTGGTGTCCGCGAACATCGGCACCAACGTCACGCCGGACTTCTTCATTACCCAGCCGTGATGCTTTTCGGTGGTCTCGAAGGCGCCGCCGGGATGCTCCTGCTCCAGTTCTGCCACTTCGTGGGCGAAGTGCTCCTGGATGTCCTCGGTCAGGCCGATGTGGTTGTACACCGGTGTCAGGGCTGACCAGTTGCAGAGGACGATATACAAGAACAGGATGAAGACAACCGGAAAAAACCGGCGACCATTCTTCTCGCCGGCTGCGTTATAGACGATGCTGCCGAACGCCTCCATCGCCGCTTCCAGGACGTTCTGAAAGCCGCGCGGCACAATCGAGAGCCTGCGCGTGCCGAGAATGCAGACGAGGGCGATGATCGCAATCATCAGCCAGGCGGTGAAGATGGTATTGGTGACCGTGAAGGGGCCAATGGTGAACAGCTTCTCAGGGGCGATCTCGATCACGGGCTGTGGCAGCTTGAAGAACAAGAAGCCCACGATCATGAACGCGAGAACACCGAGGCCGATGATGAGTGGCTTCGCCTTCACAGATCCCCCTCCGGCCTGCCGCCTCGCCGGGGCTTGAGCAGGCGTTCGGTCAGCGTGCGATAGCCGCCGACAAGCGCGGCAGCGAGACCAAGGAACGTACCAATTAGGGCAAAGATCGGAGTTGTGTCAAAGCGCCCATCAAGCCAGCGCCCGGCCAGCACACCCAGGACGATACACGTCGCGAAGTACCAGCCGATGCCCAGCAGCCACGCGGCCGGTGTCACCCACGACATGGCGCCCTCCCCTCGTTTCGGGGCGCGCTAACTTTGAGAAATATAGAACAAGTAGATACGTGGGTCAAGCAAGCTGCCATCCGCCCGGCGCATCCGCGTGAGCCGGTCTCGGATGGATTATGTGGCAATGCTGAGATAGATGCGACCGATAGTTGCCGCCCCGCTCCGGCCGAGGTTGCCGCGGCTAGCTCTTGCGGCGGTCGAAGTCGTCGAGGTCGAGACTCTCGATGAAGTCGCGGAAGGCAGACATCCGCTCCAGTTCTTCCTCGCGCACCCGGGGACCGTTGCCCTCCGCCGGCCGTTCGGCGTCGTCCTGCTGATTGAGGAACACACCGGCCTTCTCCAGCACGACGTCTTCGGCGTAGATGGGCACGTGAGCGCGCACCGCCAGCGCGATCGCGTCGCTGGGACGCGAATCGACCTCCAGGGAGCGCCCGTTGACGTCCAGGACGATGCGGGCATAGAAGGTATCGTTGGCGAGATCATTGACGACGACGCTGGTGACACGGGCGCCCAGGGTATCGATCACGGTGCGCAACAGGTCATGCGTGAGCGGTCGGACGATGTTGACTTCCTGCAGGCGCACGGCGATGGCTTCGGCCTCGTTGGGACCGATCCAAATGGGCAGGTACCGTTCGGCGTCCTTCTCTTTGAGAATGACCACGCGCTGATAGTTCATCAAGGAAACCCTGATGCTCTCGATGGTCAGTTCGATCACAGCCGTACCTCCCGGCCACCGCCGGCCCCTACCGAAATCATAGGGGCGCCCCTGTGGCCCGTCAACGAAACGGCTCGCCGGCGGCAGACTCGCTGCCCGGTCGTACCCGACGTTGCGGCCACCGGCCAATCACCGCCACCGCTGCTACGACCGGCGCAAACCCCAACAGGACGCCAGGTACACCGAACCGATCGGCGCAGGCGCCCGCCACCAGCAGCAACACCAGCGACGCGGCGTTTGCCAGCAACATCTGCGTGCCCAGATACCGGCCACGCATGGCGGCCGGCGCCCGCTCGTGAATGATCGTCTGCGCCGGCGCGTTGATCAGCGCATAGAAAAATCCCATCGGCACGGCGAATAGCATTGTCACGACCACCAACACTGACAGGTTGAGGGTGGCAAATCGCGGACGCTCGCTCCCCAGTCCGTCGATCCATTGTTGCGCCCCTGCCTGCTCCAAGAACTCTCCCACTACATCGACCGACGCCAGCGCCAGCAGCGCTGCCGCCGCGCCGGCCAAACCGATGGTGACGATCGCCTCCTTCTCCAGGTAGCGGCCGATTGTACCGAGCGCGCGTAACCCCAGCACCGCGCCGATTCCCACCGGCGCGAACACAAAGACGGCGTTGTCCGCCGCCACATCAAGGACGTCGTGGACAAAGCGCGGCACCAGCAGCCCGAACAGCATAGCCAGGCTGGCGCTCACGGTGAGCTGCGCCAGCGCCACCTGCCCGGCGCGGTCGGCACGCAACGCGCGCAACACGTCGTCGATGTCGGTTGCCAGCTCCCGCGCAATCACCAGCGGACGGAATGGCTGCCGGCGGCGCTCCGGTTCGAATCCGCGCGGCAGCGCCGCCACCAGCAGCGCCGCCACCAGGTACAGCGCCGCCATCAGGCCAAAGTACAAATCCGGTCCGCCGGTCTTCAGCAGGGCCGGCGCCAGCACCACCAGCCCGAGGAACTGCGAGCCGGTTAGTGTGAGCTGAAACAGGGTGTTGGCGTTGATCAACCGTTCGCGCGGGACCAGCGCGGGTATCGTGGCGGACTCGGCAGGCGTGAAGAACTGGCCGGTGGCCGAGAAGACCAGTGTCAGCAGGAAGAGGGCGGGCACCCAGTGACCGGCCAGCATGAATAGCAGCGCAAACACCGATCGCGCCAGGTTGGCGGCAATCATCACGGTGCGCTTGTGCCAGCGGTCTACCAGCACGCCGGCCGGGATGCTAAACAACACCGACGGCAGCATGAATGCCAGGACCAGCAACGAACCGTTGACGCTGGAAGTGCTGCGCTCCGTTACTAGCACCAGGAGCACCAGCATCAGCCCGTTTTGCGCGGTCTGCGACAGCAACTGCGCGCCCCACAGACGCAGGAATCCGGGGTTTGCCAGCACGGAGCCAGCTGGCGCAGGTGCGCTCACGGTCTCGGGCTCCTCGGCGCAGTCAAGACGCCGGGGCACGGTTGCCAAGCATCCACGCTCAGTACCCTGGCGGCGCGGCGGCCGGCGGCTCTGGCAGCACCCGGCCGCGGCTGACAAATGACTTCATTCGTTTCTCCAGCTCGCGCCGCTCCAGCATGACCAGCCTGCCGCAGCGCAGGCACTTCACGCGGATGTCCGCGCCCAGCCGGACGATCTGCCAGTCCGCACCGCCGCACGGGTGTGCCTTGCGCATCCGCACGACATCATCCATCAGGAACTCAACCGGACCGGCCATCGCCGCCCGCTCCCCCGCCCCGCGCACTTCAATCCAGCGCAGCATTGATCTCCAGGCGGAATCGGTCTGCTGCCTGCCGCGCTGCACTGCCGATGTCGCCACCGTCGCCGGCATACAGCACCTGGCGCGAGGCGTTGACCAGCACACCGCCGCCTCGGCTATCAGCGGCGGCGCGGACCGCGGCGGTATCGCCACCCTGCGCGCCCAGACCTGGCATCAGCAGCAGCATCTCCGGGCATATCGCCCGCAGACGGGCGGCGTCCTTTGGATAAGTGACACCAGCCACCAGACCGATATTGCCGTGGACGTTCCAGCCGTGCGCCTGCTCTGCCATTACTTCGTACAACGGCCGTCCACCGCCACCCGTGACGACGGTCAGATCCTGAAAATCCCGCGCGCCAGGATTCGAGCCGCGACACCAGATGAACACGCCCCGCTCGGCGCGCCGGACAAACGGCTCAACCGTGTCCGCGCCGCCCCAAGCGTTGATCGTGATGGCGTCGAACCCCCACACGTCGAACAGCGCACGGGCGTATGCCTCGGCGGTATTGCCGATATCACCGCGCTTGGCGTCGCCCAGCACCGGCACACCAGCCGGTATCGCCTCGAGCGTCTGCTCCAGCACGTGGTAGCCGTCACGCCCCAGTGCCTCGAAGAAGGCGAGGTTGGGCTTGTAGCAGCAGACGAGATCCGCCGTCGATTCAATCACGGTTCGCAGGTAGCGTTCGGCGGCGATACCGCCCATGCGCGCTGGGTCGGGGTCGAGCCCCACACACAGAAACGAGCGGTTTCGCTCGGCCGCCGCCTGCCACTTCTCCCGGAACGTCATGTCGCTGCCTGCCTCCGCACCCCGCGCCCACAGTGTACGGGATGCCTCCCACCTCCCGGCACTCCACCCGTTGCCCAAGCGGACGCACGCCCGTATGCTCGGCCCATGCGAATCGATGTAGCACTTACACCGGGAATGCTGGAGCACGCGGGCACGCGCCTGTGCGTGGTGGTGGATGCGCTGCGCGCCACTTCATCGATGGTGACCATGCTGGCGCGCGGTGTACAGGAGATCGCAGTCGCCGGCAGCATCGCCGAAGCGCGGGAGCTGAAGGCGCGCATGCCGGAGCGGCTGCTGTGCGGCGAGTCCGGCGGGTTGCCCCCGGCTGGGTTCGATTATGGTAACTCCCCCAGTGAGTTCGCCGAGGCGGAACTGAACGGTCGCACGGCGATTATGGCCACCAGCAACGGCACCCGCGCGTTGCTGGCCACCGCGGCGGCGCCGCTGACGCTCACGGGCAGCCTGCTCAATCGCGCCACGGCCGCGCGTGTGGCCGGAACCGTTGCGGAACAGCAAAGCTGGGATATCGCATTCGTCTGCGCGGGCAACGCGCTGGGCACGGCGTTCAGCCTGGAGGACACCGCTGTCTGCGGTGCGATCATCGAGCAGATCGTGGCCAACCGGCCGGTTGCGATTGATGACGTCGTGCTGACCGACACGGCGATGGCCGCCTACCGGCTCTGGCGATCCTTCACCGCGCCACGCGCCGTTGTCGGCGAGCCGGTCCACGGCCAGCAACTCACCAAGCTGGGGCTGGCCAAGGACCTGGACTTCTGCGCGCAGCTCGACCGGTACGACGTCGCTCCACGGCTTTGCCGCAACGACGACGGGCTGATGGTCATCCGGGCAGGGTAGCGCCGAGGCTGGATTACGGACGTCCCGCGCGTCCGGTAGCCGGTGGGGGTGGCAGCCCCGGCGGTGGTACGGGGACTCGGGCAGGCGCACCGGCGCGGACAGGCACCGGCAGCGGCGCGTTGGCGGGCGGGACCGGCGACACGAAGGTAGTCTCGCTGCTCGCCTGCCGAGCGATGCGCAACAGCGCGGGCGGCAGTACGCCAGCCGGTGGCATCGGCGTACGGCCAATGGCCAGCGGCGGGCCTTGCCGCCGGTCGCCGGCCTCACGTACCACGGCAGGCGCTGGGCGCAGCGGTCCGGCGACCGCAGAGGTAGTGACCACCAGCGCCGCGCTCCAGGCGGTGCACGTGAAGCCGGTGCAGGCGCGCACGTGCACATAGTACGTCGTATTCGGCGTCGCCGGCATCAACGTCCACGAGGTCGTTGCTGCAGGTAAACGGACCGTCGTGTAGGCGGCTGGGGACGAGCGCGTCCAGGCGATATCATAGGCGGTCTCGCTGGACGCGTTGTCATTCCAGATGACATCCACACTGGTGCTCGTCACTGCACTCACATCGAGTCCGGACGGCGGCGCCGGAGGAACCACGTTCGTGATCGCCACCGCGCCGGACCAGGCGGAGCAATTCACACCCGTGCAAGCGCGCACATGGTAGTAGCAGGACTCGCCTGCCACGGCGCTTGTATGGCTCCAGGCCGTTGTGCCGGCAGGCAGCGAGACAAACGTATAGCTGATCGGAGCGGAGATCGTGTAGGCGATCTGGTAGTCAGATTCGGCCGTCGCCACGTCATCCCACAGCAGTGGCACGGCGCCGCCGGTGAGGCTGCCCGCGCGGACATTCGCCGGCGCCGCCGGAGTGTCCGCCGCCGTCGCCACCACGCCCGGTGTCCAGGCCGAGCAGACGGTGCCGGCACATGCGCGTACGTGGTAGAAGTACGTTGCTCCCACGGTCACGCCGGTGTGTGACCACGCGATAGAACCGGCGGGCAGGTTGACGAAGGCGTAGGCCACGGGTGCGGCTGGTGTCCACGCGACCTGAATCGCTGTCTCGAACGACGAGGTGTCCGTCCAACCGATATCGATCTGTGCCGGCGACGAGGCAACCGTGTGCAGTCCTCCAGGGAGGGCTGGGCTCTCTCCGGGCGTGAATGCGATGCCGCCAGACCACGCCGAACAACCGGCAGCCCCACACGCGCGGACATGCGCGTAGTACGTCACGCCTGCCGTCAATGCAGCCAGCGTGTAGCTGGTGTCGTTGGCAGAGCGGTTGACGGTCACGTAGTTCAGCGGGCTGGATCGGGTCCAGACCAGCTGCATGGAGGTGTAGTAGGCGAGCAGATCCCAAGCAAGCTGGACCGAGCTGCTGCTGCTGCTCACTAGGCGTAGGTTCTGCGGGACGGGCGGAACCGCGCCAAGGCCGGTAACCACCTCCAGCCGCTGGATATCGGGCTGTCCGATCATATCCCGCCAAACGGGGATATAGACGCGGCCGTCAGCACCCGTCGCCGGCCGGGGGTCCATCCTATTTTGATCGGTGCTGGTGTAGCGCCACCAGATGCGCGTCCCGGTCACTCCGTCTACAGCGTGGATTGCGCCGCCGGCGTTCCACAGAATCGTGCCATCGGCGCCGATAACCGGTGTGGTTCGATAGGCAGGCCACGAAGCGATTGCAGCAAAGCGCCATTTCATCGTGCCGTTCGGGTTGATGGCATACAGGGTGCCGCAGGCAATATAGATGGTGCCATCGCCGCCGATGGTTGGGGCAAAGGGAAGCGCGCACTCGTCTCCCGGCTGCGGCGTGAACGTCCAACGGTGGGTGCCATCTGCGTTGAAGGCGACCAGGGCATCGGGCGGCATGATGTACACGGCGCTGTCCGGGCCGGCGATGGGCGATTGGTCGAACTGCGTCGTCGGGAACTGGTGACTCCATGCACGCTGCCCATCCGGCTCGTAGGCCACCAGCAACCCCGAGGCGTCCGTCACGTAGATGCGGCCGTTGGGGGCCAGCGCTGGCGTTGCGGTGATGGTGGAGACCGATGGGGAGTCCGCCCACCGCAGCGTGCCGTCCGCGTTGAGGGCGTGCAGGGACGTGTTCAACGCTCCCAGGTAGATGATCCCACCGGCTGTTACCGCTGCGGTTGCGGGATGCTCGCTGACGAAGACCTGGCTGCTCGCATTGGGCAAGTAAACCCAGCGCTGTGTGCCGTTCGCGTTGATGGCATACAGCTTCTCCACGCCGATGCAGCCGATCTGGCAGCCGGACTGGTACGTCACGCCATGGACAAGGATGCCGCCGTCGGGCAGCAGCGCCGGGCGTGAGCTGCCCGGAACGATATCCAGAGACAAACGCCTGTTGAGCGCCCCATTGGGGCTTATCGACGACAGCGATCCGCTGCTGTCGTAGTGTGCCCGGCCGGCGCCGATGTACACGGTACCGTCCGGCGCAACGAGAGGTGGTCCCGGGATGCCCGGCAGGTCCCACGATTGCGTGGCCACTTGACCAGCCCGAGCGACCCGCGCGTCACCGGCAACACGAACGGTGAGCCACACCAGCGCGAGCGCAACGAACGTCAGTCGCGTGAGCCTCTGCATCGCCCGTGTCTCCCCGGTCTGGCACGGTTGGCCCTGCCAGCGCCTCACGCGCGCATGCTACCGTGCGACCGTCCGCATGGTCGTACGGCTCACTCATATTTCGCTGACATGTGCGTGCGAGCCGGATAGGACCATAACGCGCAGGCGTTGCTGTTCAGTTGACGCGCTTGGCCAGGCCCGCCCAGTATGTATCGCGCAGCACAAACTTCTGAAGCTTGCCGGTGGCCGTGCGGGGCAGGCTGTCGATGAACTCCACGGAGGTCGGCGCCTTAAAGTGAGCCATGCGGGCGCGGCAGTGGGCGATGATCTCCGCTTCGGTAGCGGTCTGCCCGGCGCGCAACACCACCAGTGCCTTGGGCGTCTCTCCCCATCGCTCGCTCGGTACGCCGATGACGGCGCACTCCAGCACGGCCGGGTGCTGGTAAAGCACGTCTTCCACCTCGATGGAGGAGATATTCTCTCCGCCGGAGATAATCACATCCTTCTTGCGGTCGACGATGTTGATAGTGCGCTCGCTATCCCAGGTCGCCAGATCTCCCGTGTGAAACCAGCCGTTGATGATGACCTTGTCCGTCTCCTCTGGTTGCCGCCAGTAGCCTTTGAGGATGACGTTACCGCGCGCCACCACCTCGCCAATGCTCTGGTCGTCCATCGGCACGGGATGGTCCTCATCATCGACGACCCTCAGGTCCACGCCGATCATCTCCATGCCGGCGCGGTCCTGGATACGAATGCGCTCAGATTCTTCGTAACCCTCCTGATGGGGCTTGAGGCGCGAGACAGTGAGGAAGGGGGAGGTCTCTGTCAGCCCATAGACCTGGATGAACCCCCAGCCAAGCTCGTCCTGCAGCTGCTTGATATAGGCGGCGGGCGGCGGCGCCCCAGCCACAATCAGCCGTGGCGATGTGGCAATGCGGTGCTGCTCCTTGTCAGGATGGTTGAGGATCGTTGACAGCACGGCTGGAGCCATACAGGCGATGGTGACGCTATGCCGCGCCATCAGCCGGAAGATGTCACCACCATCGATCTTGCGCAGCACGACGTGACGGCCGCCCATGGCGGTGATGGCAAAGGGGGAACCCCAGCCGTTGGCGTGAAACATGGGCAACGTATGGAGGATGGTGTCCTGGTCGGTGATACCCAGGTGCATGATGAAGTTCAGCGCGTTGGCGTAGAGGTTACGGTGCGTCATCATCACGCCTTTGGGTCGCGCGGTGGTGCCAGAGGTATAGTTGAGCGTCGCCAGGTCGTTCTCGTCCAGACCGGGGGTTTCCGGCGCATCGGTGGACGCGGCGGCCAGCAGTGCATCGTAGTCCTGCCAGCCCGGCCGCATCACGTCGCCCGCGTATGACCAGGCGATGAAGTGCTTGACACCGGCCAGCTCACCTCGGATTTGCTCGGCTATTGGGAACAGCTCGCTATCGGTGATGAAGGCCACGGCCTCGGCGTGGTTGATGATGTACGTGAAGTCCGAGGGAACCAGCCGGTAGTTGAGCGGCACCAGCACGGCGCCGATGGCGGTGACGCCGTAGAAGCACTCAAGGAAGCGGTAATCGTTCGGCGCCAGCAGCACCACGCGGTCGCCCTTACCCACCCCCAGCGCCGCTAGCGCGTTCGCCAGCCGGTTGACCCGCTCCTGAAACCGGCCGTAGGTCAGACGCACATCGCCATCGATGATCGCTTCCCGATCCGGGTACAGTTGCACCGCCCGGCGCAGGAAGTCGGAAACCAGCATCGGCACTTCCACGGTGATACCTCCCCATTGGCTACACGCGTGGAACGAGGATAGGACGGCGCGGGTGAGGGGGGAAGAGCGCCGGCATGACGGCGGGCCCGGCTGGGCTGCCCGCCTACAGATCCCGTTCCAGTGCGCTCAACTCCTGGCGGGTCGGATCCTGGCGGCCATAACGCGCGGCGGCAAAGCGATCGCTGAGGGTTGCGGCGCTGGGACGGGCCAGCGTCTCGGTCAGCACCGGTGCAAACTCGTGCGGCGTGGCAGCGGCCGGCCGGGGCCGGCCGGCATCCTCGGCGCGGCGCAGCGCACGCAGGTACAGCCGCCGCACGCGGAGGATTCCATCTGGTAAGTCCGGCTCCTGTTCACCCGGACCGCGCCGGAACCGCCCGAGCAGGGCATTCGCCAGCGCCCCCAGGTCCGCGCCGAGACCGCCCTCGCGCAACGCCTCGCGCTGCTCATCGTCGTCCTGTGCGCGGGCGGGACGGCGCAGCCGCCGGTAAGCCCACCACAACACGGCGCCGATCACCGCCAGCACGGCCAGCAGGAAGATGGCTTTACCCAAGAAGACCAGAATCGCCGCCGGACCACCACGCTCAGCGTTGCGGTTGACCTGTTCTGCCCCCTCGGTGGCGATGCGGTTGAGCTGCGGCCACTCCAGCGGCCGGCCGCCGGTGATCAGGCGTAGCAGCCAGGTAATGAGAACGGCGAATGGGAAGGCGATCACCAGGATGACCAGATCCATTAGCCGCAACAACAACAGCCCCAGTGGCGCCAGCGCCCGGTTGATGGCGCCGATCGGGAACAGCCCTACCAGCGCGCTCAGCACCGCCAGCGCGCCCACCGTACCACCCAACGTCACCAGCCACGGGCCACGCAGGGTGATGCCCGCCGCGGCATCGCCACGGGAGAGATGCACCAGGGCCAGCGTGAACAGCCCGGTCATGAAGTACGGAAGCGCTCCGGCATTGATGGTGCCGGCGGCATCGCTGCCTTGCCCAAACATCAGCAGCACGACCACCAGTGGCAGTCCCACGCTGTAGGAGAGCAGTGCCCGCTGCTGAGTGATCTCCCGTTGCGCCACCGCCGCGCCACGCAGCCAGGCAGCGCCGGTCAGCAACAGCGCCCACACGGCCGGCCAGCGGGTGCTAAGAAACGCTTCAGGATCGTTCAGCAGCGGCCGCAGCCAGCCCAGGTACAGGGGGATGCCCTCGTACGCCAGCCCGCCGAGGAACAGCAGGCCGGCCACGGTCAGCACCATCGCTGCCACGATCACGACCATGGCACTGACATCGAAGCGCAACAGCAGCTTCACAAGGTAGAAGCCGCCGAAGATGGCGAGCGGCATGATGAAGAGCGGCGGGCCGCTTCCCCCGGCCGCATCAGCCAGCAACGCGGCAGCCATGGTCAGCAGGATCGCCTCCCCCAGGAGCAGGCTCCAGTCTGCCAGCCGCCGAATCATCGCGTCACGCCTCCCGCCGTCATTCTGGCACGGTCCTGCCGATCACACGCCAGGCGGGCGCGCCCACGGACTGACCGGCTCTGCCGTCACCCGCGCCGCCGGGGCTGCGCCCGTTGGCGGTGGTACCGCCGGCGTGCCCTTGGCAGCCCAACCGTGCTCCAGCGCACGCATGGCCGTTGAAAGATCATGGACATGCACACCAGCCAGCGCGGGCACGTCGTCATCGGCCACCCACAGCAACGTCACCGGATAGCCCCTTCGCGCCAGCCGCTCCAGCCGCGCCCCGAGACCGTCAGGCAGGTAGGCCGCGACCGTCACAATCGTCGCGCCGGCGGGCAGCTTCCGTACTGTCTCCTCGATCACGCCTTCCAGCGGCGCAATGGTAAACGGTGAAACCATTGCCAACGATTCCAGGATGCGGGTCAACTGCTCAGGATCCCGTCCCGGGGCAATGCTGATCGGCCGGTCGGCGCCGGGATAGCTGCTGTTCGCGATCAATCCGACGGAGTACCGCTGCTGCTCGCCCCAAGCCGCCACCGAGCCGGCGACGGTGATGGCCGATTCCAGCCGCACGGGGTCGTACCCCTCCCAGGAGAAGGCGAAGGTATCAACGTTGAGGGCGACAAGGAGATACAGCGATGAGGAAGGCTCGAACACACGGGACTGTAACTGCTGGCGGCGTGCGGTTGCTTTCCAGTCAATGCGCTTGAGTGGATCGCCGGGGCGGTAGTCGCGCACACCAGCGATGCGGCTGGGATCTTCGAAGATGCGCGATCCGGAGCGGGCATCGCCAAAGGGCCGCTCCGACGGCAGGCCAAGGGCGGGTAGATCCACCACGCGCGGCAGCACGGTGACGTAGTCACGCGTTTCGATCTCCCGGTCATCGGGAAACAGGCCGAAGATATCGCCCGAGCGTAGCCGCACCGGCCCAAATCGGAAGTAGCCACGGCGCTGGCAGAGAAAGTGATGGCGCCAGCTCACCCGTTCGTACCAGGCGAGCGAGGTGCCACGGGCGATGACGGCCGTTTCCGGCGCTCCAGAGGGGGCGGTGTGGGCGTCGCGGGCCGGTAGCGCCTCCGGCACCGACTCGCGGACCTCGATCCAGGGCAGAGGCAGCATCTTGCGGTTGGCGATGCTGAAGCGCACCTCCAGATCCTCACCAACGAACGCCCGCCGGTTCTCCAGTGTGCGTGTGTAGGAGACACGCTCCAGTGACAGCCGGCTCCACATGCGCGCCACCGCACCGGCAAGCAGAATCAAAGCACCCACCGCAGCGACGGCCGGCTCGCGGATACCGATGCCGACCAGCAACAGCAGTACTGCCGTGCTCACCCATATCTGCCGGAAGAAAACGGCCATCTGGCTGCCTGCAACCGTTCCTACTCCAATACGGGGACCGGAACGGAATCGAGGATCTCCTGCACAATCGTATCGGCGTTGCGGCCGCGGAGGCGGGTCTGCGAGGAGAGGATCAGCCGGTGCGGGAGCAAGTGCGGGGCGATGTGCTTGATGTCGTCCGGCAGGATGTAGGCCCGGCCACGCACCGCCGCCAGCGCCCGTGCCGCGCGGAACAGGGCGAGGCTGGCGCGGGGGCTGGCACCTAGTTCCAGGCCTGGATGCTCGCGGGTGGCGCGCACGAGCGAGAGCGCGTACCGGCGCACGACCGGCTCGCAATAGACCGAGGCGACGGCATCGATCAGCCGCAACAGCTCATCGCCGGTGACGACGGGCTCTAGCGCCGTCAGCGGGCTGCGCTGCTGGAACCGAAGCAGCATCTCATCCTCTTCGGCGTCGTCGGGATAACCCATCTTCAGCTTGAGCAAGAAGCGGTCAAGCTGCGCCTCGGGCAGGGGGAAGGTACCCTCCAGCTCGATAGGATTTTGGGTGGCGAGGACCAGGAACGGCCGGGGCAAGACCAGCGTCTCCCCATCCACCGTCACTTGCCGTTCCTCCATCGCCTCCAGCAGCGCGGACTGCGTACGAGGAGTGGCGCGGTTGATCTCGTCTGCGAGGACGATCTGGCTGATCAGCGGGCCGGGCCGGAACTGGAACTCGCCGGAGCGCTGGTTGTAAACGTTGATCCCGGTGACATCCGATGGAATCAGGTCGGGTGTGAACTGGATCCGCCGGAAGGTGCAATCCAGGCTGCGGGCGATGGCCTTGGCCAGTGTCGTCTTGCCGGTGCCGGGCACGTCTTCGACGAGAATATGGCCCTCGGCCAGCATGGCGACAAGCACCAGGTCGATGACATCGTCTTTGCCGACGATTACCTGACTAATGCTGGACTTGATGCGGGCTCCGGTGGCAGCGATGGTGGCGACGGCGTTCGCGGTAGTCTGGTCGATACTGGTCACGGGCGGCGCTTCTCCTGGCTGGGCCCGTGGCCCGCTAGACTGGAATGGTATGCGGCGCGCCGGGAAGAGACAAGGCAACCCGCGGGAGGCCCAGCCATGACTGCATCCACTTACGACACGGCGGTCATCGGGGCGGGGATACTCGGCGCGGCAACGGCATGGCGGCTGGCCCGTGCCGGCCAGCGCGTGGTGATCCTGGAGGCCGGCGCCGCCAGCGCGGGGGCAACGGGTAACAGCTTCTCCTGGCTCAACGCCGTCTCCAAGGAGCCGGAGGCGTATCACCGGCTAAACGCGCTGGGCGCAGCGGAGTACGAACGCCTGGCGGATGCGCTGGGACGAGACTTCCGCCAGGGTAGCGGCTGCCTGGAGTGGGCAGCAGAGGAGGACGGCATCACGGCGCTCCGGCAGAAGGCCGCGCGTCTCCAAACGCGCGGCTACGCGGCGGAGATCATAAGCGGCGCAGCCGTGCGCGCGTTGGAGCCGCACCTGCGCATCGCCTCTGACGCCGTTGCGGTACATTACCCCAACGATCGCTGGGTGGACGCACCCGAGGTGACCGCCGCGTTGCTGGCAGACGGCCGCAAGTATGGCGTCGAGATCCGTGAAGCCGCCCCTGTCACCGGCTTCCACCGTCACGGCCGCCGTGTGCTGGTGGTCGAGGCCGGAGGCGAATGGGTGCAGGCGGAATCCGTGGCCATCTGCGCGGGTACCGGCGTTCCGGCGATTGTGCACATGCTTGGCCTTGCACTGCCGGTGAACCGACAGCCGGGCCTGCTGGCGATCACGTCGCCCCTACCGGCCGGCATCCTCTCGCGGGTGGTGTATGCGCCCGGTATCCATCTGCGCCCCGATAGCAGCGGTGGCCTGCGTCTGGGTGCGGCCGGCACCGACGCGCTTACTCTGGAGGACACTCCCATCGAACCCATTCCCGGCGGTGGAGAGATCCTGTTGCATCGGGCGGCGGCGCTGCTAGGGTTGTCCGCCTCAGTCTCCGTCAAGCGCGTCTACATCGGCGCACGGCCCGTGCCGGCGGATGGCCTGCCGGCGGTTGGGCGGCTGCCCGGCCTCGACAATGTCTGTGTCGCCGTCACCCACTCCGGCATTACACTCGGGCCCCTGCTCGGACGGCTGCTGGCGGAGGAGATGCTCGGCAGTCCGCCGTCATCATTGCTGAGCGGTTTCCGGCCGGAGCGGCTGACGCAGGTGGTAGGATGACCGGTCGCGCCGGCGCGGTAGACTCCAATGAACCGCTGCCATCTCGTATCCTTCATGACGAGCAAGGGGGCGGCGCATGAAGGCTGAGATCATCTCCATTGGCACGGAAATCCTGCTCGGCGACATCCTGGACACCAACACCAACTACATCGCCCAACGCCTGCCGGGGCTGGGCATCGACCTCTACACCACGCACCAGATCGGCGACAACCTGGAACGGCTCACCGAGCTGCTGCGGGTGGCATGGAGCCGCTCAGACGTGATCCTGTGCACAGGTGGCCTCGGCCCTACCGAGGACGACGTCACCCGCGACGGCATCGCCGCCATGCTGGGCGAGACGCCAGAGGTGGACCAGCGGCTGGAAGAAGAGCTGCGGCAGTGGTTCGGGCGGCGTGGTGCGCACATGCCGGAGCGCAACCTCAAGCAGGCCTGGCTCACCCCCTCGACCAAAGACATCCCCAACCCGCGCGGCACTGCTCCCGGTTGGTGGAGCGAGAAGGACGGCCGCATCATCATCGCCATGCCGGGCCCGCCGGCCGAGATGTCACGCATGTGGGACAAGGAGGTAGCCCCTCGGCTGCGCGAGCGCGCGACCGACGCGGTGATTGTCTCCCATACGGTCAAGACGGTGGGGCTTGGCGAAGGCACAGTTGATGAGATGGTCAGCGCGCTGCTCAAGAGCCGCAACCCGTCAATCGGCGTCTACGCCAAGGCAGACGGTATCCACCTGCGTATTACGGCCAAGGCGCCCACCGAGGCCGAGGCGAGGGAACTGATCGCGCCGGTACAGGAGGAGATTGAGCGGATTCTCGGGCCAGCGGTGTGGGGCCATGACGATGACACCATGGAGCTGGCCATCGGCCGGCTACTGCGGGAACGCGGCCTCACCCTGGCAACGATGGAGTCGGCTACCGGTGGCCTGCTCGCCAGCACAATCACCGATGCGCCCGGTTCCTCGTCCTACTTTCGCGGTGGCCTCGTCGCCTACGCCACCGAGCAGAAGATCGCCTGGGGCGTACCAGCAGAGGTCGTGGAGCAGCACGGCGTGATCTCTCCGGAGTGTGCGAAAGCGATGGCCGCCGCCGCCCATGCGCAGCTGCACACCGACATTGGCGTGGCCGTCACCGGCGTAGCCGGGCCAGATGAGCAGGAGGGCAAGCCCGTCGGCACCATGCACGTCGCCGTTCACGACGGCTTCGACGATCACGTCATCTCGTACCAGTTCGCTCAGGGGCGGGAGGCCGCCAAGCGCCGGGCGGTGACGGTGGCGTTCCAGCTGTTGCGGCGCGTTCTGCTGGCGCGAGGCTAGCTCGTGGGACGGGTACCTGAGCCGCTGCGCCTGACGCTGGGCGCCAACAACATCTACCTGCTGCGGGACGGCAGCGATGCCCTGCTGGTGGACGCCGGCCCGGATTATGCGGGTGCATGGGAAGCGCTGATCGCCCAACTGGGCCAGCACGGCATCACCCCCGCCGATGTCCGCCAGGTGGTGCTTACCCACTACCACCGCGATCACGCGGGATTGGCGGCGCGCTGGCAGGCGGAGGGAGCACGGATCATCGGCGGACGTGACGATGCGCCGCAGTTGCTGCACCAGCCCGCTGACCGGCAGCTGCTGCGCGAGCGTGCCGCTGCCGTGCTGGCGCATAACGGCGTAGCCAGGGAACAGGCGTGGTGGAGCATCCCTGCCCGCGAGGGCGCCGGTGACCACCGTGCAGCAGATGGCCACGGGGCGTGGCCGGGCCAGTTGCGGATCACGCCGCTGGCACCGGATGTCCTGGTGGACGGCGGCGACTGCATCACGCTAGGCGGCCGGCTGTTGACGGTTACCGCCTGTCCTGGCCATACTCCCGGCTCGATCCTGCTGCAGGACGAACGCGGCGGCGACGTCTTCACCGGTGATCACCTGCTGCCCCAGCAGGTTGCCACGGTCGGCATCCAATTCCGTGATGGGGAGCGCTGGCCCAGTATGCCGCCGTTCGTCCGCTCTCTGGAACAGACGCGGGCGCTGGCAGGCCGGCGGGCGTTGCCGGGCCACGGTGAACCGGTCGCAGATACCGGCGACGCGGCATCCTGGTCGCTGCGCTACATCGAACGGCGGCTGACACGTATCCAGCGGCGGCTTGCTGGTGGTCCGGCAACGGCGTACGAGATCGTCCAGGCGCTGTTCCCCCGTCATCAGCCCGAGCACCTGGTCACCTTGATGACCGAGGTGATTGGCCTGCTCGACCTGCTGCATGAGCGCGGGCAGGCGCGCACGGTAGACGATGAGCCTCCCCTCCAGTGGGCATCGACCTGAGCGCGCCGGTGATGTCCGAAACCGGCGACAGGTGAGGGCGGAGATCGATGAACCGCAGCGCACCCACGCAGCACCCACTTCAGCACCGCTACGCCGACCTCGGCGATGTGCGCATGCATTATGTCGAGGCCGGGCCGGCGCAAGCACCGCTGGTCGTACTCCTTCATGGCTTTCCGGAGTTCTGGTACTCGTGGCGCCATCAGTTACCCGCGCTGGCCGGGGCGGGGTTGCGGGTAGTGGCGCCGGATATGCGTGGCTACAATCTCTCAGACAAGCCGGCCGGCACGGCCGCTTATCATACCGACCTGCTCACGCGCGATGTAGCGCGGCTCATTCAGGCGCTCGGCGCGGAGCGAGCGATGGTCGTGGGGCACGATTGGGGCGCAGTGGTGGCCTGGCTGTTCGCGATGCGGTATCCGCGGATGGTGGAGCGGCTGGCGATCCTCAACGTGCCTCACCCGGCGATGCTGCGCGCCGGGTTGAGGCAACCGCGTCAGTGGCGTAAGAGTTGGTACGTCTTCTTCTTTCAGCTGCCTTGGCTACCCGAGTGGGGCTTTCGTGCCCGCCGCTACCGCACCATCCGCCGGCTGTTCCGCTCTGATCCGGTGCGTGCCGGGGCCTTTAGCGATGATGACATTGACCGCTATATCGAAGCGCTGGCCCAGCCCGGCGCCCTCACCGCCACCATCAACTACTACCGCGCCCTGGTGCGGTACCATCCGCGCGGGCTTGGCCACGATCTGCGGGTGATTCAGGCGCCCGCGCTGGTTATCTGGGGTGAGCAGGACCGCGCGCTCGAGCCATCGTTGGCCGAACCACCGCGCCACTGGGTGCCGGATCTGCGGATCGAGCGTCTACCAGACGCCTCCCATTGGGTGCAGGTCGACCGGCCGGAAGCCGTCAACCCCCTGCTGCTGGAGTTTCTGCGCCCCACAATCGCCCCCTGAGCTGCCGGATCCTGACACCGGTCATTACCGCAACGCCGAATAGCTTACCTACTGACATGATTGTCTGCCCGTGCCGGACAGACGTAGCTGTGTACGGGCGAATGATGGAAGCAGGCCCGGCCGAGGGCCCGCGAGGAGCGCGTGACATCCCCGCGGGCCGCGCTGGCGGAGGTGCCTGCCATGCCTCACCGTCACCGGATCGCGCTCACGCTCGCCGTCGCCATCATTGGAGTTCTCCCTCTCTTCACCCTCACATCACTCGCCGGGAGGCGCCCCCTGGCCGGCGCTTTCAGCGACACGAGCCTCTGCCTGCAATGGGACATCCGTGGCGTTTGGCAGACACAGCAGGGTAATGGTTACAAGCCCGTGATGACCTTCTCCCAGAGTGGCACCGCGCTCTCCGGCTCGGCCGTGCTGACCCCGGCAGAGGCAGCAAGCGCCGGATACACCGGCACACACGGCAGCATTACCGGTACGCTGATTGGCGACAAATTGGACATTGTGGTCACCTGGCCGCCTCGCGCGAACGGCAGCGTTCCCCGTGGCCGCTACACCGGCACGGTCAGCCAGGGCCAAATCGCCGGTGCGGCGACGAGCCTGGAAACACCGGCCGCCGCAGCGGTGACCTGGTCCGGGACCGGACCAGCCGGCTGCGTCGATGCGATTGGAGGGTCAGGCCCGGGCGCCGGCACTCCAGGAATGTCGACGCTTCCCGGAGAAGGAGAACGCGCGGCACTACGGCTGTACTATCACGCCGGCCGCGCTGACTACCTCAGCACCGCCACCACCCACGGGGCGCAGGATGCCCAGAGCCAGGGCTACGTCTTCCTTGGTATTCAGGGACAGATCTCCACGGTGCAGCGGGCAGGTATGGTTCCGCTCAAGCTGTACTTCGGCACGGCACGCGGCGACTTCTTCAGCACCTGCACGTCGACCGGTGAGAGCAACGCGCTGGCTGCCGGCTATACGCTGGTGCGCACCGAAGGTTATGTGTACCCGAGCCAGCAACCGGGCACCATTCCCTTGCGACTGTGGTACCACGACGGTCTGGGCGACAACTTCACCACCGCCTCGGATGCCGAGGACGGCCGCGCCAGCGCCGCCGGCTATCGCTACGTGCGCATCGAGTGCTATATCTGGCCGGCCGGTACACCGGTCCAGACACCACAGCCAACCCCGATCCACAGCCCCACCCCGCAGGCCACCGCGAGCCCGTCGCCACCGCCCATCGCAACGCCGGCCCCGAGCCCAACGCCAACCCCGGACTTCGATGCCGGCCGGCCGGTGCTGCCGCCGCGGCTAGGCACAGAGCTGGGACCGGTTGACCTGGCGCGGTTCTGCCGCGACAACGCATCAGAACCGGTCCCGCCGGAGACGGCCAGCGGGCAGTGGTGGTGTGCGGCCAGCGAGGATGACTACTGGGCCGCCGATCCAGCGTATGCCTGCCGGCAGACGTACAAGGACCCAATCGCGGTCGCCCGGCAGCGCGACCCAAACGACTCGAACAGCTGGGTGTGCTATCACGGCGATGCACCGCCGCCGCCCAAGCCGAGCGCGCCCGGCTGGCCCGATCCGTACCGGTTCTAGCAGCCACTCAAGCCATCGACCCGCGGCGGGGAGGCAGCCATGAAGCTCCTGAGTACGCGCCACCTGCACCAGCGGTCACAGAGCGCGATTGTACGCGGCGGCCTGCTCCTGCTGTTGCTGGTTGCGCTGGGCGTAGCCGCCGATGAACGTAGCTTAGACGCCCGCGCACCGCAGCAGGAACCGTCGCTGTCCGGTACGCCGGCCGCCGCCGCCGGCGCCGCGCGCTACTACCAGTTGAGTGGGGCGGGAACGATTAGGTACTCGTGGGATAGCCCGGAGGGGCAGGCAGCGCGGGCAGCCTGTGATGTCAGCCTCTGGCCATTCTGGACCTTCCACTTCGACGGCACGCTAGACACCTTCACGCAGACGGTGACTGGCAACATCTTCACGCCGGGGCAGTATTTCAACTTGGATCGCCCCGGCACCGAGCTGATCGAGTCGCTCCAGTGCGGCTCCTATAATCCGCCGGGCGAGCCGTTTGTGTGCTGTAGCAAAGAGATGCATTACACCTGGGGTAACATCGGCATCGGCAAGTTCACTGGGGCCTATAACGCGTCAACCGGCGAGTTCAACGCCAACGGCACCATCGACATCCGTGTGCTGATCATCCCAAACTTCTGCGCCGACTGGACGGCGACGCGCAAGATCGTCGATTGCAACGACGTGATCGCCGGATCAGAGAAGGGGACGCTGCCCGGCGTGGGTGACCGCGGGGGGTATGCGCTGGGCAACTTCAAGCTGGAGCTGAAGGGCCTCCTGGACTGGCGGCCCCCGGCGGAAGGCAGCTCCGTTCCGCGCGTCCACATCTCGGCCCGGCTGGATCTCACGAACTCGAAGTGGTACCCGTGGGCATTCAAGCACTCGGGTGTTGATGGCATGAGCGACGCCGGCATAGACGGAGTGCCGAAGCCCTGACCGGTAGCAGGGGGCTCCCAAGGCACGTTGAGAACGCCGGATCGCCACCGGTTCGTGGCTTAGCGAAGAGCCGCACCAGCGCACAGGCGCCACGATCTCACGATGTCTTCGGTGTTCGGTACCGGCTACTCCGTCAGCTTGCGATACAGCGTCGGCAGGCGGGATGGCAGCGACTCGATGTCGGCCACCACCTCGTAGCCGATGTCCTCGCACATCGTTTTGAGATAGTCATGACCGGCCCGATCCACCGTCAGTGCGAAGGGCACGATGCCTTTGCGCTTGGCCTCGTTCAGCGCCATCTTCGTGTCGTGGATGGCATATTCCTTCTCTGTCCGGTCACGACCGTAGCCGTGGTCCTGCGGGCGGCCATCCGAGACGAGGAACAGGATCTTCACCTTGGCATCGTGCAGGTCGAGTTTTGAGACCGTATGGCGAATCGCCGGCCCCATGCGCGTACTGCGGATCGGTACGATCTTGTCGATACGCTTGCGCACCCGGTCGTTAAACGGCTCCAGCAGGTCCTTGATCACGTAGTATTCGACGTTGTCGCGCCCGTACCCGGAGAATCCGTAGATGCCGTAGGTGTCGCCGATCGTCTCAAGCGCCTCCATCAGCAGCACCGTCGATTCCTTCTCCAGATCGATGATGCGCTTGGGCGGGTTCTGCAGCTCGCGGGCCCGCTTCTGCGCCCACCAGGTCAGGTACTTGCGCGGGTCATCGTCGAAGTCGTCGTCGTCCCGGCGATCGCGGCGGTTGATCTCCTCGTCCGTAGAGGCCGACATATCGAGCAGGAAGGCGACGGCCACGTCACGCTCGATCTTGTTCCGCCGCCAGTACAGTTTGTCATTGGGCGTTGCGCGGGCCCGTCGGTCGACCGCGAACTCAATCAGCCGGTCGAGGTCGAAGTCCTCGCCGTCGTACAGGTTGCGGATCTTGCGGAACAACTCCGGACGCAGCAGCTCGAACTGCTTGCGCGTCTGGGTGACGAGCGAAGAGTGCTCCTTGAGCGTCTTGTCGAAGAAGTTGTCCTCGCCCTCTTCGAGCGTGCGCTGCACGACCCGGCACCAGCGCGGCTTGTAGTCGTTGGCGCGGAAGTCCCACTCGTCGTAGAAGAAGTACTCGATGACGGGCTGCAGCGACTCCTCGTCCTCGTCCTCGTCGCCGGCGCCCGCCTGACCCTCCTTCTGTGGCTTGTCTGCCTTTCCCTCCTGCGCGGGCGTTCCCGCCTCTTTCATCAGGTTGGAGAGGAACATCCCGGACGACTCGTCCAGGTCGCCCTCCATGAACGCCGAGATGTCGATCTCGACACTCTTCTCTAGCAGTTCCTTGAGCTGCTCCGGCGTAAGCGGCGCAAACTGGCCCTCCTGCTGGCCCTGCTTGGCGCCCTCGCGCAGCCGCATGAGCAGTTGCACCAGCTCTGGCTTGAAGTCGCCACGGAAGTCCACCGCGTCTGGCGACTCATACTCCTGCTCGTCACCCTCCGGCATCCCCTGACCAAGCTGCTCCAGGCCAGGCTGGCTGGACTCACCGTCACCACCACCCTGCATCATGTCCAGCGAGATCATCTCCTCGTCAATGCCCTGCCAATCCTCGGCCATCAGGTCCTCGGCCAGCACATTGGGGATGCTCATCACCAGGTCATACAGCGTCAGCGTCGTCTCGGCGGTGTCCTCCACCAGCGCGCCGGGCTTCTGCACCTGGCGCAGCAGCGCGATGGCCGCGCCCATCGCCGGGGCAACCTGCGCCGGCCAGCGGACGGTATCGAGCCCGTCGAGCGAGACGCGGATCAGATTCTCAACCATCCCCTGGCGCAACGGCATCTGCTCTACCGGTGCGCGGCGGCTCAGCTCCCGCCGCTGCACACGCGCCAGCGGCCCGCGGATGCCGCCGTACTCCTTGCGGATCAGGAAATCGATCCGGGCGTCCTCAACGACCGTGAACAAGTCCGACGCCAGCTTGCGGTCGTCGAACAGGTCGAAGAAGCGCTCCATCTCGGTGAGCGGTCCCCGAGGTTTCACGACCGCGGGGCGGGGCGTGGAGGCAAGGGTATCCCAGTCACCATCGACGTCGATGGTGGCGGGCTCCGGCTCCGGCTCCGGTTCCGGTTCCGGAACGGGGCGGGCGGCCTCCACGGCCGCGCGACGGCTGGGGAGCAACGCCGCCGGCCGGTCAAAACGGAAGCCGAATGAGGTGAACTCCAGGTGCGCAGCCTGGTGGGTGCTGTACACCTTGAAGATCGAGAAGTTCTCCACCTTGTCGTGCGTCTCCTCCACCAGCGGCGGCAGAAACACCGACGTCCCCTCGGTGGTGGGGCGGTTCTCTGAGACCCAGCCCACGCCCTTCTCCGCTAGCGCCGTGGCGGACTGGATGGACACGTTCGTTCCGGTAAGCGCCTTGCAGTACATCCGCAGAATCTCGGAGACGCGCGCCAGCTCGACGCGGGAGGAGAGGTTCTCAATCACCTCCTCGCCCTTGCCGGACTCCATACGGAAGTAGGCAAGGCCGCCGTCCACACTCTGCTTGAGGATAATCAGACCTTCGGCGTGCCAGCCTTCAATGTCGCCATAGCGCAGCCGGTCGAGGACATTCGGCACGCTCTTGATGAACTCCATCGCTGCCGGACCGGAATGCAGCGCCAGTTGCTCTGCCAGCCCGAGTAGGTGGCCGTGTGCATCTTGGTCCATCAGACCAAGAGCGGTGGCGCTTTCGGCATAGAAGGGATACGCCTGCCGCCCGGCCTTGCGCGCTACGGCGCCTGCCAGTTGCAGGAAGCGCTGCCGCTCATCCGCCTGGACGTGATGCAGCAGCTCGGGCCCCTTCTCGAAGTACACGCGTGCGTCGGCCCAGCTTGTCTCAGCGATCACGGCGGCAAATCCCAGGAAGCCACCGCGATCCGGGCGCTCCAGCGCGTGCAGTACCTTGTGGGCAATGCCCAGGCAGGCGGCGGCCAGCTCATAGGACTTGCTCGCCAGCCCGTCGATGAAGCGCACCAGCGCCCGTGTCTCCGTCAGTGAGACGTGTTCCAGCAGCCCTGGCGTCACTTCGAAGAACTGCGCCGCCAGGCTGCTGGACTTCCATGTGCCCTTGTAGAGCTGCTTGCCCAGCTCAGCCCAGTCACGAATCTGGCTGACGGACAGGTGCTCTAACCCCGCCGGACCCGAGCGATAATACGCTGTCGCCAGCGTGGCCGACTCCGCCGCGAGTTCGCGCCCCGTCTCCGCCCAGTTGCGAAAAGAGCTATAAGGAACGATCTGCAACACCTGCGGGGAGACACGAAAGTACTCCGCCGCCGCCTCCCACGAGCGCAGGCTCTGACGCGCCAGTGAGACACCTTCCTCGGCCCAGCTCTCAAGGTCAGCATCAGCGGTAAGGGTGGGCGAAACGGCTTCCAGCGCCCGCTGGAACTCCCGTGGCAGAGAGGCGGGATAGCCGGCCATCTCCTGCTCATAGCGCGCAATCAAGGTTTGGATTCTCGGTTCCATGTGTGGCCTCAAACCAGCAGGCGTGGAGTGCCATCAGGCTATCGCATCGTGACGCCGAACACTACCGCGCCGTGCATTCCCCTCGTTCCGGATCATCCATTGCGGAACCAGTATCGCGCTTGCCCTACAATGCGGGCACCTGGCTCCCCGCCCTATCACACCGTCTTCACCGTTCACCATCCACGGAGCGTCACCATGTGCCCGCCCAACACCGCCGCTTTCGCAACTGCGGCCCGCCATCCAGGTTCCAGCTCTTCCGGCCGGCGGGTGATCGCCGTCGCCGCTCTATTGCTGGCGCTGTTGCTGCCGGCGGCCGCCCGCCACGCCGGTGCCCAACCGTTCGAGAGCCGGCTGCTGCGCGTACTGGTCAGCCCGGGCGGCGAAGTATCGGTCGAGTGGCGCGGTGCACCCGGAGCGACCGGCGACTGGGTGTCCGTCGTACGAGCCGGCACGCCAGATGACGTGTATGAGTCCACCTGGACCTACACCGACGGCCGGCCGGCCGGTGTATACAATGCCGGCCGCTTCGCTCCCGGCGACTACGAGGCCCGCATCTACTTCGACTGGCCGCGCGGCGGCTATCTCGTGGTCGACCGCGTCCTGTTCCGGGTTGGGCCTCCTGCCGGTGTCGTGCTGGCGGAGAGCCCGCATCTCGTCGTGACACTCACACCACAAGGGGAGCTGATCGCCGGCTGGCGAAACACCCCCGGCAACGCCCAGGACTGGGTATCGGTGGTGCGGGCCGGCACAGCGGACGATGTCTACGAGTCCACATGGGCCTACACCGAGGGCGCGGTGTCCGGGAGCTTCAATGCCGGGCAGTTATCGCCGGGACGGTATGAGGCGCGCCTGTACCTTGACTGGCCGGCCGGTGGATACGCCGTCGTGGACTGCGTGGCGTTCCAGATCGGCGGTGCGCCGCCCGTACCGGCGCCGCCCTCCCCACCTGATCCCGCGCCGCCCAGCCTGCCGCCGGCCCCTCTGGGTCCGCCGCCACCGGCAGCCGGGGTGTCTGAGAGCGCACTGCTGCGCGTAACGGTCACACCCGCCCGTGACGTCACGGTCGAATGGCGCGGCGCACCCGGCACCGCCGGGGACTGGGTATCGGTCGTACGTTTCGGTACGCCCGACGACGTCTACGAGGCAACCTGGGTCTATACCGGCGGTCTGACGACGGGCCGCTACCCGGTGGGTCAGCTGCCACCGGGCGTGTATGAGGCCCGCATCTATTTCGACTGGCCGAACGGCGGCTACACCGTGCGCGACCGCTTGCGCTTCTCCGTGCCGTGATGCAGCGGCGGGATGGCAGAGTCATTTGGACGGGTGGAGCCTCGATGAGGCTACTCGTGAAACCGGATACTTCGGCGCGGCTGCGAGAAGCAACGGTACGCGGTACACCGCCCGACCGTGGAGCAGGTGTGGCAAAGACCTTCGAGCACTCGCCATCGATTACGTCGCCGGCGCCTGAGCGGCGGCCGGACGCCGCGGGCGGATGCTGAACGCCATCGCCGCAGCCAGCAGGCCGAGGAATCCAGCGAAATAGATGGCAAGGGCGTACTCACCGGAGGCGTCATGGATTGCGCCGGCGGAGTATGCGGCCGCCGCGCCGCCGGCCATGTGCGCGAAGCTGATCCAACCGAAGATGGAGCCGACCGAGCGACGGCCGAAGCGGTCTGCCGTCAGCATCACCGTCGGCGGCACCGTGGCGATGTAGTCGAATCCATACAGCACCGCGAACAGCGACATCATTGGCAGCGTGGTGATGAACGGCAGTACCAGCAGCGACACGGCGCGGCAGCAGTAGTACAGAGCCAGCAGCTTGCGAGGTGGGTAGCGGTCGCACAGGTAGCCCGAGGTTACGGTCCCCACGACGTTCATCCCACCGAGGATGCTGAGAATGCCGGCCGCTTGCGTCTCCGTGAAACCGTGTTCGGTGGCGTGGGGGATAAAGTGGGTGCCGATCAGGCCCATGGTGGTGAAGCCGCAGATGAAGAAGCTGCCCGCCAGTAGCCAGAAATCGGCGGTGCGGGCGGCGACGCCCACCGGCGTAACCGGCCCGTCAGCCAGGGCAGCAGCCGTGGAGCCGGTGGCGCCGTATGGCCGCAGCCCGACATCGGCGGGGCGGCTGCGCAGCAGCAGCGCCACCGAGGGCAGGACCAATCCCGCCAGTAGTACCGCCAGCAACGTCACGGCCGCCTGCCAGCCGTAGCGCGACGATATCCACACCAACAATGGGAGGAAGAGCAGCTGCCCCGCACTGGAGGCCCCACCCAGGATGCCGGACACCAATCCGCGCCGCCGCTCAAACCAGATATTGGCGACGGTTGCGCTCATCACGACCGCCACGCCACCCGTGCCAAAGCCGACGATGATTCCCCAGAAGGCGGTCAGTTGCCACAAGCTGGCCAGCGTCGTGGTGAGGGCCACGCCCGCCACCGACACGATCAGGAAGCCCGTGGTCATACCGCGCAGGCCGAAGCGGTCGGTCAGCCGCCCGGACACCGGCCCGGCCAGCCCGTAGGTCAGCATCGAGATCGAGAGTGCCAGGGATATCTGGCCGCGCGTCCAGCCGAACTCCGCCTCCAGCGGCCGGATCAGCACACCAGGGGCGGAGCGGACCCCAGCCGCGGTGACGACTGTGAGGAACGTGACGGCCACCACGACCCAGCCGTAGTGCAGTCCGCGCCGCTCCGCCAGCGCCACCGGGCTCAACGACCGGCCACGCCCCGTGGAGGGCAGGGTCTCGCCCCGTTCCATTCCATCACCGCCCTGCATCGCAAGACAGCCGGACGGCGGAGATGCGCCACCTCCGCCGCGGACTGGATGATCGTGCTGCGAATACTATCTTGAAGATAGTTGATGCGTCAAGCCGGCGCCGGGCCACTCTCGTAGCCGGCGATCGGGTATCCCTCCTCGTCCATTGTCTCCGTGATGCTCTCCATGGAGACCTGCTCGGGATTGAACAGCACCACCACCTGCTTGCTGTCGACCAGAACATTGACGCTGGAGACGCCGTCCATGGCGCCGACCGCCTTCTCGATGGCGTTCTTGCAGTGATCGCAGGAGATATCCGGTGCGCTGATGGTCACGGTTTGCATATGTATTCCTCCACTGTCGGTCCGTGGCTATTGCACGGTGATGACGCCCTTCATCTCTGGATGAAAGGAGCAGAAGTAGGGATAGACACCGGGCTGAGTGAAGGTAAACCGGAAGGTTTCGCCCGTGCTCAAGACCGGCGTGCTCTGGAAGGTGCCATCCGGGTGCCCCCAGACACCGCTGAACACGTTATGGGTCATGCCGAAGTCATCGTTGATCCAGGTGACGGTCTCCCCCACCTTGATCGTCTTATCGCCGTTGCGGAAGCGGTGCTCGCCGTGATTAGGGGCGATCATGTGTACCTCAAGCGGCCCCCAGGTAGCCGGATCGGTAGCGATGCCCATCTGCATACCGCCCGCTTGACCAGCGGGCATCGCGGCCATCCCGTCTCCCGACATCGTACCCATGCCCGGACTGGTGAACTCGCGGTAGACGCCGATGCTCACAGCCGTCACCGCGGTCAGGAACACCGCCGCCGCCGTGATGGTCGCCATACGGGTGCCCCGCAGCCGGAGGGCATTGGACAGTACCGTCACACTCGACAGTGCCATCGCCGCCGCCGCCAGCATCGGGTTAATCTTGCCGAAGATCGCCAGCGGGATCAGCAGCACATTGTAGGCGAACGCCCAGAACAGGTTCTGCTTGATGTTGCGCATCGTCGCGCGCGCGAGGTCAATCGCCTTGGCCACGGCGCGCAGGTCGCCCTTCACCAGTGTGATACCCGCCGTCTCCATCGCCACATCGGTGCCGGTGCCCATGGCGATACCAGCATCGGCCTGGGCGAGGGCGGGGGCGTCGTTGATGCCGTCGCCCACCATCGCCACTACACGGCCTTCCTCCTGGAGCTGCCGGATCGCCGCCGCCTTCTCCTCGGGCCGCACCTCGGCCACCACCCGATCGATACCCACTTGGCGGGCAATGCTGGTCGCAGTCCGGCGGTTGTCGCCGGTGAGCATCACGGCGCTGATGCCGAGCTTATGCAGCCGCGCTACCGCCTCGGCTGACCCTTCCTTAACGGTGTCCGCGATGCCGATCACCCCGGCCAGGCGGCCGTTGACCGCCACCAGCACCGTGGACTTCGCCTCAGACTCCAATCGCTCCAGTGCCCCTGCACCGGGGGCGAGGTCAACGCCGTCCTCAGCCAGCAGGCGCGCCGAGCCGATCACGAGCCACTGCCCCGCCACCGTCGCGCGCACGCCGCCACCGGGGGCCGCCGTGAACTGCGTCATGGGCGCAGTCAGGTCCTGCCCCTGCTCGCGCGCCCGCCGCACAATCGCCGCCGCCAACGGATGCTCGGAGCCCTGCTCGGCTACTGCCGCCAGGCGCAACCAGTCATCACCTTCGAGCGGCACGATGTCCGTTACGGCCGGTTCACCGCGGGTAATGGTGCCGGTCTTGTCGAAGACGACGACGTTGACGTCGCGCATCCGCTCCAGCCGGTCGCCGCCCTTAAGCAGGATGCCCTGCTCGGCGCCGCGGCCGGAGGCGACCATGATCGCCGCTGGAGTGGCCAGACCAAGGGCGCACGGGCAGGCAATCACCAGCACCGCCACCGCGGACACCATGGCGGGAACCGCGCCACGACCGGCGGCCAGCCACCCGGCAAACGTGAGCAGCGCCACCAGCAGGATGGCTGGGACGAACACGGCGGAGATACGGTCTGCCAGTTGCTGGACCGGCGCTTTGGCGGTCTGCGCCTGCTCCACCAGCCGGATGATCTGGGCGAGCTGCGTCTCCTTGCCGACGCGCTCGGCGCGCATGCGCAACAGCCCTTGCTTGTTCACCGTCGCGCCGATTAGCGAGTCGCCAGGCTCTTTGGACACAGGCAGGCTCTCACCCGTGATCATCGACTCATCCACGGAGGAGCGTCCGTCCAGCACCACGCCGTCTACTGGCACACGCTCGCCGGGGCGGATGATGACCGTGTCTCCGGGGCGGACACGCGTCACGGGGATATCCTGCTCCACGCCGTCCCGCACCACCCGCGCCGACTTGGGGGCAAGGCCCATTAGCCGGCGGATGGCGCTCGAGGCACGGCCCTTGGCGATGAACTCCAGCACCTTACCCAGATAGATGAAGGTGAGGATCACCGCTGTGGTGTCGTAGAAGGTGTCTCGCCCGGCCAGCGATGCCCCTATCGAGTAGAAGAAAGCAACAGTAGAGCCGGTGGAGACGAGGGTATCCATGTTGGCGGCCAGATGGCGCGCCGATTTGAGGGCGTTGCGGTGGAAGTCCCAGCCCACCACCACCCACACCGGCAGCGTCAGCCCGAACAGCCAGACGTCGCGGTTCGCCAGCCCCATGGCGAACATGGCGATGTACGTCACCGGCGCGGTCAGCACCAGCCCGAAGGCGAGAATGGCCAGCTTGCGGCGCAGCGTGCGCTTCCAGCCGCTGTCTGGGTCTGCCTCTTCCGTATCCTCCCCGCTGACCTCCGCATCCTCTGGGGCAGTTACCGGCGTCGCACGATAGCCGGCCTTCTCCACCGCCGCCTGCATCGTCTCCAGCGCGGCGGGAGTCGCCTGGTCAAGCGTCACCGTCGCGCGCTCTGTGGCGAGGTTGACGGCGGCCGTGGCGACACCCGCGGTGCGGGTCAACGCCCGCTCCACCCGGCGCACGCAGGAGGCGCAGGTCATGCCCTCGATGGCGAACTCCACCGTCTCCGGCGGCGCGGTGGCGCGGGGCTTGGCCCCGTAGCCGGCAGCCTCGACGGCGGCAACCATCGCTTCAGGGTTTACTCGTGCCGGGTCGTAGGTGACGGTAGCACGCTCGGTGGCAAGGTTGACCAGCGCCGTGTCTACGCCGTCCATCTTCTTCAGCCGGCGCTCGATGCGATTGACGCAGGAGGCGCACGTCATCCCGGTGATGTCGAGCTCCACCTCACCTGCGTGCAGGGCGCTGGCGAGCGAATCCGGTTCTTTGGTGACCATAGTCCTATCCTTGGGTGCGACGAGGTGACGGTTCAATCGGGAGCGACATTAGCCGGCAGTACGGACGAAGCGGCGAACGACGTCCACCAGTTCTTTGATGTGCGCCTCGCTGTCGCCATGGTGCATGGCGTCCATGGTGCAGCCACGCAGGTGATCCTCCAGCAGCAGCATAGCGACGGCGTCGGAGGCAGACTTGAGCGCCGCGATCTGCTGAAGCACATCGGCGCAGTAGCGATCCTCCTCCACCATTTTCCGAATGCCGCGCACCTGCCCTTCGATCTTGTTCAGCCGGGCAAGCAGCTCGTCCTTGTCATTGGCGTAACTCCTACTGGTGCGTGGCACGGTGGTCATAGCATCTACTCCTACTCCCTAGGGGTATCATAGCGTTCAGAGTAGTCAGTGGCAACCCGCGTTTCTCGTTTGGCCACGTGCCCCTACCATGGAAGGCGCAACCGCCGTGGGAGGCTCACTATGCATAGCCGCTGGTCCGAAGCCGATGTGGCATCGCTGGATCCGCTCGACCTGCTCGTGTACTCATCTCGCCTGTACGGAGCAGACAGCACGCTCGTCGTCTGGGGTGGCGGCAACACCTCGCTCAAACAGACAGAGACTGATTACCGTGGCCGGCCGGCAGAGGTCATGCGGGTCAAGGGCAGCGGCTCGGACATGAAGTCTATTCGCCGCCAGGATTTCCCCGGCGTGCGGATGGAGGACGTGCGTGCCATCCTCGAACGCGAACAGATGTCCGATGAGGAGATGACGGCCTTCCTCCGACATACGCTCATGGAGCCGGATTCGCCACGTCCCTCGATTGAGACGCTGCTGCACGCCTGGATCCCCGACGCCTCTGTCGCTCACTCCCACGCCGATGCGATCCTTATGTTGACCAACAACTGCGACGGTGAGATGCACGTCAGTCGCTGCTTTGGCCGGTCGGTGGCGATGGTACCGTATCTGCGCCCCGGCTTCGCCCTGTCCAAGCAGGTGGCGGAGGTGGTCGCCCGCCAGAAGGACCTGCGCGGCGTAGTGCTGATGAAGCACGGGCTGATCACCTGGGGGGCGGATTCCAAAGACAGCTACGACATTCACCTGGAGCTGGTGACGAAGGCTGAGGAGTACATTGCCGGTGCCAAGCGCGGGCGGCGAGTGTTCGGCGGCGTGCGCCGGGCAGCACTTCCGCCCGAGGAGCGGCGGGCCGTGGCCGCGGCCATCGCCCCGGTACTGCGCGGCGGCGTCTCCGCCAAGCAGCGCTCGGTGCTGCGCTTCGACGACAGCGAGGACGTGCTGGAATTCATCGGCGCCGAGCGCGGGCAGGAGCTGTCGCAGATCGGCCCGGCGACGCCCGACCACCTGATGAACACCAAGCGGCTACCGCTGTGGCTGGAAGTTCCGGATCCGACCGACATCCCGGCGCTGGCAGCCGCCGCCAATGCCAAGCTGGCAGCGTACGCCGATGCCTACACGTCATTCGTCGCGGCGCACAACCACGCTGGACATCCGCTGCTGGACCCGTTCCCGCGGGTGATGCTGCTTCCCGGTGTCGGCATGTTCACTGCCGGGATGGACGCCCGCCGCGCTCGCATCCCCGGCGATATCTACCACCATACAATCAGCGTGATGGCCGGCGCCTCAGCGCTCGCCACCTATGAATCGCTGTCGGACGAGGACGCCTTCGGCGCCGAGTACTGGCCGCTGGAGCTGTACAAGCTAACGCTGCTGCCGCCTGAACAAGAGCTGGCGCGGCGGGTGGCGCTGGTCACGGGCGGCGGTCGTGGCATCGGTCGTGCCATTGCCGAGCGGCTGGCGGCGGCGGGGGCGCACGTGGTCGTGACCGATCTCAACGCCACCGCGGCGGCAGAGGTGGCAGCAGCCATCGAGGGCGTGCAGGGAGCCGGAAGGGCAGTTGGGCTAGCGCTGGATGTCACCGACGAGCCGGCAGTCGCAGCCGCCTTCAGGACCGCGGCCCTCGCCTACGGCGGTGTCGATATCGTCGTCTCCAACGCCGGCATCGCCGAAGCGGCGCCCATCGAGCAGATGGAGGCGGCGCTGTGGCGACGCAGCCTGGAGGTGAACGCCACCGGTCACTTCCTCGTCTCGCGTGAGGCGCTGCGATTGATGCGGGCACAGGGCTTGGGTGGAAGCTTCGTCTTTATCGCATCCAAGAATGTGCCCGCCCCCGGCAAGGATTTCGCGGCCTACTCTGCCGCCAAGGCTGCCGAGGCGCAACTGGCGCGCATCGTGGCGATTGAGGGCGCGGAGATCGGCGTGCGCGCCAACATGCTCCATCCGGACGCGGTGTTCGAGGGCTCGGGATTGTTTTCGCCGGAGCTACGCGCCGGCCGTGCCGCTGCCCACGGCATCGCCCCGGAGCAACTGGAGGAGTTCTATCGCACCCGCAATCTGCTCAAGACGCGGGTGCTGGCCGGGGACGTGGCTGAGGCGGCGCTGTTCTTCGCCTCGGACCGCTCGGCCAAGACCACCGGCGCAGCGCTGGCCGTGGACGGCGGTGTCCGCGAGGCCTTCGCCCGCTAGGCATACTATTCCCTGTCCCCCGCGCCCTGTACGCTGGGAGAGGAGGATCGCCATGCAGGAAGCGGTGCGCAGCAAAGGTCAGGCGATGGTAGAAGACGCGCGTCAGAAGCTGGAGCGGCTGCGCGCCACCGGACCCAACCCGTTTGATTACTGGATTTGGGCCGACGAAACGGTGCAGAAACTGGACACGATCTACGGTCGCGAGGCGGACCAAACGCAGGACTTCGCCGCCATCGTCTACGAGCGTGGCCGCACCCGCGATCAGCGCGGCGCCTTCGACAACATGACCCTTGGCCTGCACGGCCCCTGGGGCATTCGCGCCCGCCTCGACCGCGCCGCCGCTCACCTCGATATCTTGCTGGGCCGTACCCCGATCGCTCCGAGTCAGCACTAGCAGAATCTGGGCAGCTGGTCAGCCTGTCGCGGGGCTGCGGGGATAACGGCCCCTCCATGCCGCCCCATGCCGCGAGCGGGAGATCTGACAAATGCCGCAACGATAACCCGGTTCCCCGCTGACAGGCTGACCCATGGATGCACGACACGCACGGCAACACTTGGATGAACTGCACGGCGCGGCGGTGTGGCTACGATCCTCCGCGCCGGAACATCCGCGCTACCGGCTGTGGCTGGGCGACCTGATCGAGTTCACGCGCGCCGCGTACGGGCTGGAATCGGCGGAAATGACGGCGGTGCGCGACGTGCTCCGCGCGGAGCCACGGCCGCGTGCGGATGCGCCAGAGGACGTGCGCGTGCAGGCGCATCTCGCCCGCCTGAACCGGTTCATCGCGCTGATCGACCGTTTTGCCGCGGCGCTGCCGGAGGAGATTCCGCTGACCGAGATTGAGCGGCGGGACCCGCACCGCAATGGCACACGGGATGACAGCAGCCAGGACAACGCATGACCGCCGCTGCAGTGGCGCGTGCGCCGGCGCTATCCCTGCCGCGGCCGGGTTGACCGCGATCGGCGGCGTGCTCTGCCTCGCCGGAGTGGCTGTGATCAGGTACGCACCGCGCTGCCCCGCGAGGAGCTGCCATGCCGCTGTTCCACCGTGGTGACAAGAATGAGCCGTTCGCCGCGCTCGCACCGATTCCCGTCACGCCTATCGGCTGGGTGCGGAACGACGTCACCAACCCCGACCGGCACGAGTGGTCCCGCATCCGCTCCCGCATCATCCTGCGGGAGGAGTTGCTGCCCGCGCTGGCGGGGCTGGAGGGATTCACCCACATAATCATCGTCACCTGGCTGGACCGCGTTCCAGAGGATCTACGCATGCGGATGGCCGTGCACCCAGCGGGCGACCGCTCAATCCCAGCGCAAGGCGTTCTCGCACTGCGCACCCATCACCGGCCCAACCCAATTGGCGTCTCGGTTGTGCCGCTGGAGCGGGTCGAGGGGGTGACGCTGTACGTGCGCGGGCTGGATGCTGCCAACCGGACCCCCGTCCTGGACCTCAAGCCCTACCTCCCCCACTACGACAGTGTGCCGGAGGCGCGGTTGCCGGGGTGGGCAGAAGGGTAGCTGATCACGGAAGGCGGCTCGCCGGCTCACCCGTAGGCGGGGTGACCGCAACCGAAACCGGGGCCGGCCGGCGGATCTCCGGCGCGAACCGCCAGAACAGCAGGCCGGACAGCACGAACATCCCGGCGGTCATCATCAGCGGCGCGGTGTAGCCCATCGCTCCCGCCATCCATCCCAGCAGCGGCGGGCCGACGATGTAGCCGGCGTCTGCCACCGAGCGGTAGAGGCCAAACGCCTGCGCCCGCTGCGACGGCGGGATGATGTCCGCCACATACGCCCCCGGTGACGGGCCGGAGATGCCGGACCCCAACCCCCACAGGAGGGCGGCGGCAATGTACATCCCGTAGCTACCGGATTGGCTCCAGAGCGCCACTGATATCCCTGACACCAGCGTCGCCGGTACAATCGCCAGCTTGCGCCCAGCCCGATCCGAGAGCACGCCCGCGTGATACAGCGTGGCGATGTTCAGCACACTCACCAACGTCATCGCCACACCGATCTGGGAGGCAGACAGGCCGATGCGATCCTTGCCCAGCAGCGGCACGATCGTGAACATCGCGCCGGTGCGCGCGAAGAACTGCACGAAGGAGATCAGGCCCACCAGCAGGAACGGCGCGCCAAGCACGACGGCGCGCACCGACATGGCCGGCTCGTGCTCGGGCTCCGCCGCACTGTCGCGGGACAGCGATGCAGCGGCTCCACCTGCGGGCTTCGTCTCCTTGATCACGATCGCCGCCATCACACACGCCAGCAGCGAGAAGACGGCATACGCGACGAATGGCGCGCGCAGCCCCAGTGTGTCTGCCAGGATGCCGCCGGGGGTCGGACCCAGTCCCACCCCCACCAGGAAGAATCCCTGATACGTGCTCATCATCCGGCCGCGCCGTTCCGGCGGCGCCAAGTCGCCGACCATGATCTGCCCGCCTGTCAGCACCGTGGCGGCGCCGAGACCGGCCAGCACGCGGAAGGCGAGCAACTGCGGCAAGTTCTGCGCCACCGCGATCAGCGCCGAAGCGACCGAGGTGATCAGCGTGCCAATGATCAGCACTGCGCGCCGGCCGCGGCGCTCGGCAAGCTGCCCTGCCGGCACGTTGGCGAGAAACCGCGCTAACCCATAGCTACCCACGATCAGGCCAACGCCGCCAGCGCCCAGACCAAAGCTGCGAGCATAGGCAGGCAGCACCGGTGTGATCAGCCCGAAGCCGAGCTGGTTCACCAGGATCAAGAGGCATAGCGTCAGAAAGGTCCGCTCGCGCACGTGGCGTCCACCGCTGGGTTGCCGTTATCGTGCGCCGTCCGCGCGGCCGGGGCAAGGAACACCCGGCGCGTCCCAGCAGCTGCGCCCCCGTGTGCCGGCCGCCACAGCCGTGATGCTGGGGTGATCTGCCGGGCGCGGGTCTACGTACCCTGTTCACAGCCGCTCCAGCAGGTGGCGGCCGAGCCGGGGGATGGGAATGGCGGTGTACTCGTTCGTGACCACCTGGCAGCTGGATGCGCCGATGGAGCAGGTGTGGCAGGCGATCGTGGAGTACCGCACATGGCCGCGCTGGTGGCCTGCGATTGCGGAGAGCAAGCGGATCGCAGCGGGTGATGCCAGCGGGCTCGGGGAAATCGCGGATATCACCTTCCGCACCCGCTTGCCCTATCGCGTGCGCTTCATGATCACCACCACGCACATCGCCCCACCGCATGAGCTTGACGGCCGGGCGGTCGGCGAGCTGGAGGGAACCGGGCGCTGGCGGTTGACCGCCCAGGATCGGGGTACCCTCGTGCGGTACTACTGGGATGTGCGCACCACCCGCCGGTGGATGAACGTGCTAGCGCCGGTGGCCCGCCGCGCCTTCGCCTGGAACCACGACCAGGTGATGCGCAGTGGTGAGGCCGGACTCCGTCGCCATCTCGCCGCGCGAGCGCGACCGCCGTGCACGGCGGAACCCGCTGGCTAGGGTACAGAGCTGCGCCGGGATACGATGCCCGCAGACCACTGTGGAGCATCGCCATGTTGCATACCCGCATTTGCCATCTGCTCGGCATCAATCATCCGCTGTTGAATGCGCCGATGGGTGGCGGCTATGCCCGCGCCGAACTGGCAGCGGCGGTCACCAACGCCGGCGGGCTGGGTATGATCGGCGGCACCACCGGCGGCGGCGCGGACTGGCTACGCGCGCAGATCCGCCGCACGCGGTCGCTGACCGCCGGTCCGTTTGGCGTTGGCTTCATTTCACATCTACCTTCAACCCCCGAGCTGCAGGAGGCAGCGCTGACGGAGGGCGTGCGTATCATTGCCCACTCGTTCACCGACCCGGCGCCGTTCATGCCGGCACTGCGCGCCGCCCGAGCAATCGTGCTCTGTCAGGTGCGGACGGTGGAGCAGGCGAAACAGGCGGCGGCGGCAGGAGTCCATGTCATCATCGCGCAGGGCACCGAGGCAGGCGGCCATACCGGGCACATCTCGACGCTCCCGCTGGTGCCGGCGGTGGTAGATGCCGTGGCGCCGCTACCTGTGATCGCCGCCGGCGGTATCGCCGACGGACGTGGCATCGCGGCAGCGTTGATGCTGGGCGCGGAGGGTGTCTGGCTGGGCACGCGCTTTGTCGCATCGCCGGAGGCGAACTTCCCCGAAGCGAAGAAGGCGCGGGTAGTGGCCGCTGGGATGGGTGATACGGTGCTCACGCGTGTGCATGACATCGCCGACCGTATGCCCTGGCCACCCGACATCGGTGGCCGCACCATTCGTAACGCCTTCTCTGATCGCTGGCACGGGCGCGAAGAGGAGCTACGCACCTGGATCGCGGAACACGGGGAGGAGCACACCGCCCGCCAGCGCGTCCACGATCCAGATGAGACCTCGATCTATGCCGGCGAGGCTGCCGGGCTGATTCGCGAGCTGACACCCGCGGGAGAGCTAGTGGAGCGGCTGATGGTGGAGGCGGAGTTCGTGCTGCGCGGCCGGTTCCACTCCCTTACCGAGGCGCCGGTACCGCATGACCCGCTGCACGCCCACGACGAATGACGCTGGCGGCGCGCATCCCGTATCATGCCGCGCGGAAGGAGGCGCTGATGAGCGACTACGAGGACATCCTGTACGCAATCGACGGTCCGGTGGCGACGATTACGCTCAACCGGCCGGAGAAGATGAACGCGCTGTCGAACAACCTGCGCGGCGAGCTGGTGCACGCGCTTCGGGAGGCGGAGTTTGAGCCGTCGGTCAGCGTGATCGTGGTCCGCGGCGCCGGCCGGTCGTTCTCCGCCGGCTACGACATCGGCGGAGGCCGCCCGGCGGGGGAGCACAGCAAGTACGTGCACCCGCGCACGCGTCTGCCGGACGTTGGCTCCACCCGCCCTGGTCCCACGGAGTGGGCTGCGCATGTAATGGAGACCAATTGGCAGGCGATTTGGGAGAACTACAAGCCGGTAATCGCCCAGATCCATGGCTACTGCCTGGCCGGTGGCACCGAACTGGCGACCATTTGCGACTTCCGCATCGTGGCCGAGGACGCCATTATCGGCTACCCGCCAGTGCGGGCGATGACGACGATGGACATGATGTGGGCGCCGTGGCACCTGCCCATGGCCAAGGCGCGCGAGTTCGCCTATATGGGCGACGCCATGACCGGCAAGGAAATGGAGCACTGGGGCTGGGCCAATCGCGCGGTGCCGGTCGATAGCCTGGAGGAGACCACCGAGTGGTTTGCCCGGCGGCTGGCGCTGGTGGACCGCGAGATGCTGACCTACTCCAAGCGGGCCGTGAACCGCGCCTACGAGATCATGGGCATCCGCACGGCGTTCAACACCGGCGCGGATGTCCAGGCGCTGTCCACGGTCCGGCCGATGGGCGGCGTCTTCGGCCGTATCTCCCAGAAGTACGGCCTCAAGGAAGCGCTGGCCTGGCGCGATGGCCCCTTCGGTGACTTCCGCACCAAGGGCAACGCCACTGAGCGCAAGGAATACCCGGACATCAAGTCCCAGGGCCGGCCGGGACAGGCATACTAACGCGTGAGGCTGGCGGACGGATGCCACGTACCGAGGGGGGACGGCGCCATCGGACATGACGCCGTTCGCCGCTGCTGTGCTGTGGCTCCGTCCTCCTGGTCAGCGACGGTCCATGGCGGGGCGGGCGCGATAGCTGGTCGCTTCACGCACCGGTGCAACGCCCCGCGTCAACTCGAAGACGAAGAGCGCCGCAAACAGCAGGGCACCCAGCAGGGCCACCGTTCCGCCGATAATCACCCCCTGGCCGAAGGTGTCCCACCCCCATGCGTTTAGGAGCTGGCCACGCAGGGTGCTTCCTGTTTGCATGGTGTTGCGCAGATTCGTAGCCGCATCCAGCTGCCTCTGAAGGTCCGCCCGGTTCTCCTGGGGAGCGGCGGCAAGCTCGCCACGCAGCCGGCGCTGCTCATTGCCCAGCGTCGCGTACGTCGCGCCGGGATAGCCGGCATTTGTCGCGCTTTCCTCCATGTGCAGGAGAATGTAATGGTTCGCGTAGCAGCGAGCCTGCTCGCCGCTTGTCATCAGCTTGCCGCCGTTCTCCACCAGGCAGGCGTCGCGGTTGCGCTCCTGCTCGGTGAGCTGATCCGCCGGGGTGAACTGGATCTGCTGCGCCGAGAGCTGATCCCGGACGTTGTCGCGGACGAAGGCGCCCTCGTAGAGGGCGATCGCGCCCACGGCCAGCGCCCCGAGTGTAAGGGCGCCCCACAGCATCAGAACCCTGGCCCGCATCTGCGGCGACAGCGGCTGCTTGAGGTACTGGAACACGGTTTTCCTCCGGAAC
>CAUJGQ010000160.1 GCA_963170165.1 Chloroflexota bacterium
GTCTGCGATAATCGGCGGGCCCGCACCGTGGCACGGCGGGCCGGAAATCCCCGGGCAGGAGGAACCGAGTGAAGGCGATTGAGTATGCCGCGCCGGCGTCGGTGGCGGAGGCTGTGAGCCTGCTCCAGCAAGGCGGGCCAACCGCGAGAGTGCTGGCAGGCGGCACCGACATCATTGTGATGGCACGTGAATACCGGCGCGACGTATCGGTGATGGTGGATGTCAAGCACATCCCGGAGTTGACCGAGATGTCGTTCAGCGCGGAAACCGGGCTGAGCGTAGGCGCGGCCGTGCCCTGCTACCGCATCTACGAAGACCCGCAGGTGCAGCGGCTGTATCCGGCGCTGGTCGACTCAGCGTCACTGATTGGCGGCATTCAGGTGCAGAGCCGGGCGAGTCTCGGCGGCAACCTATGCAACGCCTCGCCCGCTGCCGACTCGATCCCAACCCTGATCGCGCTGGGTGCGGTGGCCCATATCAGCGGGCCAGGTGGTACCCGCACGCTGCCGGTTGAGCAGTTCTGCGTCGCGCCCGGCCGCAATGCGCTGGAAGACGGTGAATTGCTGGTCCGCCTCCAGTTCCCGGCGCCTGCTCCGCGCTCCGGCGCGCGCTTCCTCCGCTTCATTCCGCGCAACGAGATGGACATCGCTGTGGTGAATGTCTGTGTGGCCGTGCAGCTGAACGAAGCACGCGACCACATCACCAGTGCCCGAGTGGCCATCGGCGCCGTCGCACCGACACCACTGTTCGTCCCAGAGGCCGGGGCAGCGCTGGCCGGGGCAAGCACCGACCCGGAGTCCTGGCAGCCGGCGGTTGATGCCGTGCGCGCCGCTGCCCGGCCGATTACCGACATGCGTGGCTCCGCTGCGCAGCGCCGCCATCTGGCCGGCGTGCTCACCCGCCGCGCGCTCGAGGGCGCCGTGGCCCGCGCCAAGGAGGCGTAGCGCATGACCACCAAGACCCACGTCCAGGCCCGCATCAATGGCGATGACGTCGAGTTCCTGTGCGAGCCGCGGCAGAGCCTGTTGGAGGTTCTCCGGGATGTGCTGGACCTCACCGGCGCCAAGGAGGGATGCAACAACGGCAACTGCGGCGCCTGCAACGTCATCGTCAACGGGCGGTTGGTCAACTCCTGCTGCGTGCTGGGTGTCGAGATCCAGGGCGCCGAGGTGACGACGATTGAAGGTGTGGCCAACCCCGATGGCAGCCTGCACCCGCTGCAGCAGGCCTTCCTGGAGCACGCCGCTCTGCAGTGTGGCATCTGCACACCTGGGTTCATCGTCGCGGCCAAGGCGCTGCTAGACCGCGAGCCCGATGCCGATGAGGCCCGCATCCGCCACTGGCTGGCCGGCAATCTGTGCCGCTGCACCGGCTACGATAAGATCGTCCGCGCCGTGATCGCGGTGAGCGACATCAAAGACCGCGTTCCCGCGTAATCGGCGCCCCCGCCCGTGATAGCACCAGTCGCGGGTTGGGCCCGCATTCCCTGGAGGGTGGAATGGTTGTTGAGAGCAAGCCCGGCTACAAGGTGATCGGTACGCGGCCGATCCGGCATGACGGCGTTGATAAGGTCACGGGCCGGGCGAAGTACGGCGCTGATGTCAAACTCACGGGGATGTTGCACGGGCGAGTTCTGCGGTCACCCCATGCCCACGCGCGCATCCTGCGCATTGATACAAGCAAAGCAGCCGCGCTCGATGGGGTGAAGGCGATTGTCACCGGCGCGGATATGCCCGCCGCGGCGGACCGAATCGAGCAACTCGGCGAGAGCGCCGCCAATCTGCGCGAGCTGTCCGCCAACGTGCTGGCGCAGGACAAGGTGCTGTATCGCGGACACGCCGTCGCAGCGGTTGCCGCCAGCTCCGTTCACGTCGCCCTCGAAGCGCTGCGCCTGATCGAGGTCGAATACGAGGTGCTGCCCCCGGTGCTGGACGTGCGTGACGCGATGCGCCCGGACGCACCGCTGCTGAATGAGGCGATGCGCACGCGGGAAATGGGCAAGGTCGTTGACCCCAACACCCCCACGAATATCGCCGCTCATATGCAGTTCCAGCAGGGGGACATGGACGCCGGCTGGCTCGCCGCTGATGTGGTGATTGAACGCGACTACACCACGAAGATGGTGCATCAGGGTTACATCGAGCCGCACAATGCCACGGCTCACTGGAACGCCGATGGCAACCTGACCATCTGGACCAGCACCCAGGGTTCCTTCAGTGTGCGTGGCCAGGTTTCGGAACTGCTGCAGGTGCCGGTCTCCCGCGTGAAGATTGTTCCGATGGAGATCGGCGGAGGTTTCGGCGGCAAGCTGGTGGTGTACCCGGACATCCCTGCCGCCCTGCTGTCTCGCATGACCGGCCGGCCGGTGAAAGTGCTGATGGACCGGACCGAGGTGTTTGAGGGCACCGGCCCGACTTCCGGCACCTATATCCGCGTCAAGCTGGGCGCCACCAACGACGGCCGCCTGACCGCCGCCGAGGCGTACCTGGCGTACGAGGCGGGCGCCTACGCCGGCTCCTCCGTAGGCGCGGGCATGCTCTGTATGCTGGCGCCGTATGAGATTCCGGCGGTCAAGCTGGACGGTTACGACGTGCTCGTCAACAAGCCCAAGACCGCCGCCTACCGTGCCCCCGGCGCTCCGGCCGCCGCCTTCGCAATGGAGCAGACCGTCGACGAACTGGCAGAGCAATTGGGTATCGACCCGCTGCACATGCGCCAGATGAACGGCTCCAAGGAAGGCTCGCGCCAATCCACCGGCCAGCCGTTCAAGCGCATCGGCAACCTGGAGTGCATCCAAGCGGCACTGGACTCCGCCCACTATAACGCACCGCTAGAGGGGCCAAACCGCGGGCGCGGCGTGGCCTCCGGTTACTGGATGAATGTCGGGCTCAAGTCCTCGATGACCGCCTCCGTCAACCCTGACGGCACCGTCGCGCTCGTCGAAGGGTCGACGGATATCGGTGGCACCCGCGCTTCGCTGGCGATGCAGCTGGCGGAAACGCTCGGCATCGCCGCCGAGGAGATCAAGCCGTCGGTGGTCGATACCGACTCGATCGGCTATACCGACGTCACCGGCGGCTCACGCACAACCTATGCCGGCGGTGTTGCAGCCTACGAAACCGGACTCGACATCATCCGCCAGCTCAAGGAGCGTGCCGCGCTGATCTGGCAGGTGAGCGCGGACGACGTGCAATACGAAGATGGCGTCCTGCGGTCGCTCAGCGACCCCACCAAGACGATGACGTTCAAGGAGATTGCCGCTAAGCTGCACGCCACCGGCGCGCCGGTGGTCGGTCGGGCGACCGTCTCCCCCACCGGTCAGGGTGGCGCCTTCTCCACCCAGATCGCCGACGTGGAGGTGGATCCCGACACCGGCAAGGTCACCATCCTGCGCTACACCGTGGTGCAGGATGTGGGCACAGCCGTTCACCCGGCGTACGTCGAGGGCCAGTTGCAGGGCGCGGCTGCCCAGGGGATCGGCTGGGCGCTGAACGAGGAGTACTACTACGACGAGACTGGCCGGATGGTCAACTCCAGCTTTCTCGACTACCGGATGCCGACCACTCTTGACCTGCCCATGATCGATACCGTGATCGTTGAGGTACCGAACCCGGGCCATCCGTATGGCGTGCGCGGGGTGGGCGAAGTGCCGATCGTGCCGCCGCTGGCCGCCATCGCCAACGCTGTGTATCGGGCCACCGGCCAGCGCTTCCGCGACCTGCCGATGAACCCACGCCGCGTTCTGGAAGTAACCCAGTCGGTCGAATAGCACAGGTTCGCGGGTCGAGAGAGATGCCGGCTCTCTCGACCCGCGTCATCTGCGGCAGGCAGCTATGCCCACCGTGTTTGTGCCATCGCTGTTGCGCGGCTTCACCGACGATCGCTCGCTGGTGCGGGTTCCGGGGCGCACGCTGGGGGAGGTGTTCGCCAACCTCGAGGCCGCCTACCCCGGTATCGGCGCGCGTATCATCAACGACGGGCGCATCCGGCCGGAGATCGCTATCTCCGTCGACGACCAGTTGGTCGATACCGGCCTGCTGTACGCCGTCGATGACGGCAGCGAAATCTTCCTCCTACCCGCCATCTCCGGTGGCTAGCCGCAGGCGCACCCCCGGTCAGCGCGTCGCCTGCGCCATGCTCGAGGGTGGGTCGCTGGCAGGGAAGCTGTCAGCGGAGATTTTATCCTGGCTGGGGCGCTGTTCCGGCGGCGCGCCTGCCTGCCCGCAGGAGGAGGCCGCCCGCAGGCAGGCCTCGGCACAGGCGCGCATGACGTCTCCCTCCAGGGCGCTGCACATCTCGGCGCAGCGCGCGCAGAGAGCTGCACACTCGGTCAACGCCGCTTCGTCTGCTGAACCGCCATCGGTATGAGCGGCGGCTGTCCGGCGGCAGCAGTCCGCGGTCTGCTGCAACACCCGGCGCAGTCTGGCATCTCCACCGCCTTGGGAACGCAGGTGTTCGAGCGCCTGGTCACAGGCCGCTGCGGCGGTCAGACAGTCACCGGCACACGCCCGTAAGGCCGGGTCCACGCGCCCGGAGATCGATGCACGGCTCATGGCATGCTCCCTCGCGTCGGCTAGCGACCCTTCTGCGTGGCCCTATCCGCTTCGGCGCCGATGCGCTCCGCCACTTCCCGCGTCGAGATGTGGTTGGCCATTGCGGCCCGCTCCAGCCGCTCCAGCGTAATGTGCTCATCCGGCCGGCCGTGATCGTTGTTGGGTTCGCCGCACTTGCAGTCCATACACATGGTTGCGATGCTCCTCTGGCAGCCGCTCATCTGCGAGCCGCCTTCTCAGAACGTAGCCCGAGCGGTTGGCGTCCGGCATACCCCAAAGTGCGGGGAGAAGGCGTCCGGATGGGGGTAGGACCGCTATCGGGCCTGGCAGGCGGGAGGGTGTGACCATGACTGACGCCGCCGGCAGGCTACGTGCGGACGGGAATGAGATCCGTGCCACCTTCAGCACCATCGATGAAGCGGCCATCACCCGGCGACCTCCCGGCGGGTGGAGCGTGTGGGAGATCGCCTACCACCTGATGGACATGGAACGCTGGTTCCTTGCCAAGGTGTGTGAGGCGGCGTCCGGGTCACGCGCGGAGGCGCTGACGCACTTCGTCCTGCAATGGTCCCGGCTGCGCGAGGACGTCGCCACGCGGCTGCAGACCATACCCGCCGACCGGATGGACGTGCCGGGTCTGCTCAGCGGTATTCCCGGCTGGACGCCGCGCGCACTGCTGGCCGTGATGGCCGCGCACGACCGCGAGCATCTCGCGCAGATCCGGGCCGCCGCCCGCGGAGAGGAAGGAGCCGACGTGCCCTCCGGCCTGATCGTGCACATCACCGAGGCGGACGCGTGGGAGCGCGCTCGCGCCGCCGGGACATACCGCGCGGAGTCCCTGGACACGGAAGGATTCATCCACTGCTCGACACCGGAGCAGGCGGCGGAAACCGCCGATCGCTACTTCGCCGGCCGCTCGGGTCTCCTCCTGCTGGTGGTGGACCCAGCGCAGCTACAACCGGCGCTGGTATATGAGCCGGCCACCGGTGGCGCGCAGTACCCGCACGTGTACGGGCCGCTGAACCTTGACGCCGTGCGGGCAGTGCTGCCGTTCTCACCGGGGCCGGACGGCCGGTTCAGCTTGCCGCCGGAAATCGCTACGCTGTCCTGAGCGCAAACCGCTGCCGGCGGGAAAGGAAGCGACCATGACCGCACCGCGCATTGACTGGGAGGCCGTCCACGAGGAGGCGATCGACATCCTGCGCCGCTACCTGCAGGTGGACACCTCCAACCCGCCCGGCCGCGAGCGCCAGGCATGTGACTTCCTCGGCGCCATCCTCACCGCTGAAGGCATCAGCTACGAGACGTACGACGCCGGTGGTGACGATCGCGTCTCTCTACGGGCAGTATTGCCCGGCAACGGCGGCGCCCGGCCGTTCATGCTGCTGCACCATACCGATGTGGTACCGGTGCAGCGTGAGTATTGGGATGTGGACCCGTTCGGCGGCATTATCCAGGATGGGCACATCTGGGGCCGCGGCGCGCTGGATACCAAGAGCCTCGGCGTCGGCCAGCTGCTCACCTTTCTGCTGGTCAAACGGCTTGGCATCCCGCTCAAACGGGACCTGGTGTACTACGCCATGGCCGATGAGGAGGCAGGGGGCCAGTGGGGGGTTGAGTGGCTGGAGAAGCACCACCCCGAGACCTTCGATGTCGAGTACGTCATCAATGAGGGCGGCGGCGGCGTCACCGAACTGTTCGGCGTGCAGCGACCCGTGTTCAACGTAGCGGTAGCGGAGAAGGGGCCGCTGTGGGTGAAGCTGATTGCCGAAGGGCGGCCCGGCCATGCCTCGGTGCCGCATGAAGACAACGCGCTCGACCGGCTGGTGCGCGCACTGTACAAGATCCAAATGTGGCAGCGCGAACTGACCGTCTCGCCGCTGCTGACGGAGTACTTCCAGCGGCTAACCCGCGCTGGTATCTTTCAGGGCGAGCCCACCGTCGATGGCCTGCGCAAAGCGGCGGAGCACGACCCGCGCATCCGCGCACAGCTAATGAACACGATCAGCCTGACCACCACCCAGGCAGGGATCAAGCACAACGTCATCCCCGCGCGCGCCGAGGCGACGCTTGACTGCCGCCTTCTGCCCGGCGTCCGGCCGGACGATTTCCAGAAGGAACTGGAGGCCATCATCGACGACCCGAAAGTGACGGTGGAGCGGGTGTTCGCCGGCTGGTCGGAGGCGAACGACTTCGACAACGAGTTGTTTGCCGTGATCGAGCAGGTCGCGCGTGAACACGTCGAAGACGCCGTCGTGGTGCCGGGTATCACGGTTGGATTCACCGACAGCCGCACGTTCCGCAATCGGGGGACGGTCTCGTATGGCTTCTCCGG
>CAUJGQ010000161.1 GCA_963170165.1 Chloroflexota bacterium
CTGGGTTGTTGTGTTGGGTGACCGGCTGCGGCGCTAGAAGCCGCGATAGCCGTAGGGGTAGCCGTAGACGACCGGGGTGAACACCACCGGCACGAACACCTGCACCAACTGCAGCTGGTAGACGCCGAAGTAGGGGTTGAACACCCAGCGGTACTGCCACTGCCACATGCTGTGCCTCCTCGGCTTGGTGCGCGTGCTGCGCGGTGCTCATCTCTGGTGAGTTGATGATGCCACCGCCCCACCCCCGCCGAAGTCTCCGCCGTCACACCACCGCTGTAACCTAGATCACACTCCACAGGCACGCCGGACTCCCCACCCGCGCAAACAGGCCTGCCGGGGAACAGTTCCCCAGCAGGCCCTTGGAACGTAGCAGGCGCGAATACCGCGGACTTAGTTGCCCTTGTCGATCCACACCTTGAGGTAGGTTTCACCGCCGGGACCGAAGCCGTTGGTGCGCTGGTAGTTCTTCAGCCACTCCTGCACGCCGGTGTAGGCGGCGCCGACGACAGTGTGGGCGTAGTACATCTTGTCGCCGTTGTACACCTGCAACTCGCGAATCAGCTTGCGCCGCTCGTCGTCGTTGGAGGTGGCCTCTTCCTTCTGAATGAGGGCGTCGAACTGCGGGTCATTGACGCCGGAGGTGTTGCGGGTGCCCTTGGAGAAGTACTGGGTCAGGAAGTACTGGTGCGAGTCCGAGTACTGCGCGCCGTTACCAAACACCACGCCCTCATAGTTGCCGAACAGTGTGCCGGTGACGGGCACGATGTACTGGCGCAGATAGTCCTGCGGGTCCAGCGTCACCTGGAAGCCGCCGTCCTTGAACATGGTGGCAACCGCCTCGGCGGTGCGGTTGAAGGTCTCGCCGTAGATGTTGTTGGAGTAGTTGAATTTGAGCGGGTAGCCCTGCGGGTAGCCGGCGGCGGCGACCAGCTTCTTGGCCTCGGCCGGGTTGTACTTGTAGTACTGCTGGCCGGCGCCCATATCGGCGCTCTTGGGGTCCACCCGCCAGGCGCCGAAGTTGGCCGGGATGGCGCTGGACCACGCCCCCTTGCCCTTCCAGTTGAGCGACAGCAGCGCGTCGCGGTCGATGGACATCGACAACGCCCGACGCAACCGTTCGTCGCGCAGGGGGCTGCCCTCCCGCTGCTGGATGGCGATGTAGTAGTGGGTCTGGGGAATGTACTCGAGATACTCAGCCTTGGGGTTGCTGCGCTTGATCTCGTCCAGCCGCTCGGTGGGGATGCCGTTCACCTCCAGCTTGCCCGCCTGGAACTGAGCGATGGCCTGCACCTCCTCCAGGATGATGGGGAAATTGACGGCATCGAGGTACGGCTGGCCCTGGAGGAAGTAGTTCGGGTTCTTCTTCACCCGGTAGGCGATATCCGGCTGGGTGGACTCCAGCATGAACGGGCCGGTGCCGATCGCCGACTTGAGCGGGTCCCAGCCGCCGGCCGCCAGCTCCTTGGGCATGATCCACAGGTAGTTGGCGTCGGCGATCAGGCGGGTGAAGGGCCCGTACGGCCGCGCCAGTTTGAAGACAGCGGTGCGCGCATCCGGCGTCTCCACCGTGTCCACCAGCGGGTTATCGGCAGCGCCAAAGGCGGCACGGTTGTTGTTCTTGGGCTCGTTGCGAAACCGCTCCAAGGAGAACTTGACATCCTCGCTGGTGACGGTGCGGCCGCTCACCGGGGCGATGTCATGGAACTTGGCGTTGGCCCGCAGCTTGAAGGTGACGGTGCGACCATCGCCGGAGGTCTCGTAGCTCTCCGCCAGGTCGGGGTCGAGTTCGAAGTTATTGGCAAAGGCCGGGTCCGGTCCGGTCTTGATCTTGAGCAGCCGCGAAAACAGATAGCTCGCCAGCACCTGGGTGGTATAGGTGGCGTTGGTGTACGGGTCCAGCGGCGCGTTGGCCGCCTGTTGCAGATTGATCGCTCCGCCCGGCTTGGGCTGCTTGGCCTCGGCCGCCCGCGTCGAGGTGGCGACGACAATGTTGCCGGGGGTGGCGGCGCTTTGCTGCGCTCCTCCGGACGAGTCCTTGTCATCGGAGCCGCCGCAGGCCGCGACGAAGGCGGCTGCTCCCGCTGCCATGCCGGCGCCCAGCAGCCGCCGCCGGCTGATGTTGTTCATCCGCGCCATGGTCCTCCTGCCCTCCTCGTGCACTACGCGCGCCATCCGACGTCCGGTGTCCGGCATGCTGGGGCGGAGAGATCTCCCTCACTGCCTCCCCGCGAGGCGGGCACGTGGGCCACGAGATGAGGGGCCGTCCCCCATTCCCTCGTCTGCCTATCTGCCCAGTTCCCCGGCTTATGCCCTTCCTGTCTGTTGCGCGCGGCGGAGAATCGTCTCGAAGATGCGCGCGGTGGCAGCATCGATCATGGTGCCACCGGCGCTGGCCGCGCCCAGCCCCTGCGCCTCGGCGGCGCGCACCTGCTCGATCATGCTCTTCGCCCGGTTCACCTCCTGCTCCGTTGGCGAATACACGTCGTTGGCGATCTCGATCTGGCTGGGGTGGATAGCCCACTTGCCCACCGCGCCCAACACGGCGGACCAGGTCGCCTCGCGCCGGTAGCCCTCGGCGTCACGGTAGTCACCGAAGGGTCCATCAATCGCGTCCAGGCCATTGGCACGGGCAGCGACGATCATGCGCGTGCGGGCGAAATGCCACACGTCGCCGGGGTAGCGGCTTTCTTTGGTGGCGCCGATATTGCCCATGCGCATTCCCTGGCTGGCAGAGAGGTCGCCCACCCCCAGAATCAGCGCCTCCACTCGCGGGCAGCAAGCGGCGATATCCTCCACCCGGGCCAGCGCCTCCGTCTCCTCGATCAGCAACTCCAGGCCAATGCCGCCCTCCGGCAGCCCCAGCTTGATCTCGAGTTGGGTGAGCAGCGAATCGACAAACCACACATCGCGCGGGGCCTTCACCTTGGGCACGATGATGACATCGAGGAACCGGCCCGCGCCGGTGACGACTTCAATCAGGTCGTCGTGGCACCAGATGGTCTGCACGCCGTTGATACGGACGGCGCGGGTCTTCTTGCCCCAATCCAGCGTGGTCAGCGCCTCGACGATGCAGGCACGCGAGCCGGGCTTCTCGGCCGGAGCAACCGCGTCTTCCAGGTCCAGGAACACCAGATCGGCGTCGGAAGTGGCGGCCTTGGCCATCATCTTGGGGTTACTGCCGGGCGTAGACAGCTCGGAGCGGCGCAGGCGAAACGGGCGCGTCATGTCGCTTCCTTCTCTGTGGCCTCAAGCTCGGCCAGGATTTCGGCGGTGTGCTCGCCCAGGCGCGGCGGGCGGCGGTACACCCCGCCAGGGGTGGCGGTGAACTTCATGGCGGTGTTGGGCAACACCGCGGGCCGGTCGCTGCCGGGGTGATCCACAGCCACCAGCATCTGCCGGGCGCGGATGTGGGCATCACTGAACAGGTCGGCGGCGTTGTTGACGGGGGCGACGGGCACCTTGCCGCCCAGCGTCTCCACCACCTCGGCAGTCGTGCGCGCCGAGGTCCACGCGGAAACCAGACCGCGCACTAGTGCTGCATTCTTTACCCGCTCGCGGCTGCTGAGGGTACGCTCGTCGTGGATCAGGTCTGTGCGGTCCATGGCGGCGCACAGCAGCGCCCAGTGTGCCGGCCCCGGCGCGGCGATGGCGCAGTGGCCATCTGCCGTAGGGTAAATGTCAAATGGCGACAGTTGCGGGTGGCTGTTGCCCATCGGCCTAGTGACGATGCCCTGATACGAGTAGCGGTAGATCGCCGCCTCTGCCAGGTGCATCACCGCGTCGCACATACCCACATCCACAAACTGTCCCTGCCCCGTGGCACGGGCGTGGAACAGCGCCGAGACAACGGCCAGCGCCGCTAGCGTGCCAGGGTACAGGTCGCCAACGCTGGGGCCGATCTTCAGCACCTGGCCGTCTGCGGTGCCGGTCATGCTGATGGCGCCGCTCCAGGCCTGGGCGACCGGGTCGTAGGCCGGCCAGTCCACATAGGGGCTGGCGCCGGTACGCGGATCGCCGAAGCCGCGGATGGCGGCGTACACCAGGCGGGGATTGCGGGCCGCGAAGGTCTCGTACGGCAGACCCAACCGCTCCATCACCCCGGCGCGAAAGTTCTCCACCAGCGCGTCGGCGCCATCCACCAGCCGCAGCAGCGTCTGCCGGTCTTCCTCCTGCTTGAGGTCAAGGACGATGCTGCGCTTGTTGCGGTTAATGGAGGCGAAGTAGCCGCCAAAGGCCCGCTCGCTGTCCTCGGGGAAGAAGGGCTCAGAGCCGCGGGTTGGGTCACCCTCGGGCGGCTCGACCTTGATCACATCCGCGCCCATATCGGCCAGGAACATCGTGCCGTAGGGGCCGGCCAGCGCCCGCGTCAGGTCGATGATGCGCACCCCAGCCAGCGGGCCGGTAGCGGCAGGCTGCATCGGCGCAGCCCGCTCGTGTGCCGTGCGGTGGTCGTTCGGCGCGGTCATCGCTCTGCCCAGTGGCTACGCTTCTTCAGGAGCACGGTACGCTCTCCCTCAAAGACTACCCGCCCCTCGTGCGTCACCCCCCAGTGCTTGAAGGTGACCAGGCCGGCATCCTCTCGGTCCGGCGCATCGCGGGCCTCCAGCACTTCGCTGTAGGCATAGAGGGTATCACCGTGGTGGACGGGGGAGACGAAGCGGAGCTTGTCCAATCCCACCTCGGCCAAGGCGTTTTCGGCCGTGTCCTGGCTGGCGAGGCCCACCACCATCGAGCCGGTGATCAGCCCGAACACCACCCGACCGCTGCCCAGCGGACCGCCACGGACGGCATGCTCGTTCCAGTGCGCCTGGGCAGTGTTGTCCACCGCTTTGGAGAGATAGTTATTCTCGACTTCGTCGATGGTCGCCCCGCGCGCGTGCCGCAGCCGGCGCCCGGCGGGAAAATCCTCGAAGTACGTATCTGCGCCCGTCAGGCGGGAGAGCGGTAAGGTCATGAGTGCGCTCCTCGGGAACAGGCAATTGGGGGAGGGCGGGTTTGTTCTTCCCCTCATCCTTTCCGCATCGCCACCAGGTTCGTCCGGCGATAGTCGAGCACCAGTTCACCGCGCTGGTTATGCGCTTCGGTGTGCCAGGTGATGATGCCGCTGTCCGGGCGGCTGGCGGAGGTACGCATTTCCTCCACGGTGGAACGGGCGGTGATGGTGTCGCCCGCGTACACCGGCTGATGAAAAGTGCACTGGTTGACGCCGAGAAACGGCCCGCCGCCCTCGCTCAGATCCTCGACCGACATGCCAACGACGGTGCAGAGCACCAGCATCGGGTTGACGACGGGGGAGGGATGGCCGTGGGCACGGGCGTACTCGGCGTTGAGGTGCATGGGGTTCCAGTTGCATGTCGCCGTGGAGAAGATGACGTTATCGCCCTCGGTGATGGTGCGGCCCCAGTGATGCTGCCACACCTGCCCGACGGCGAAGTCCTGATACTGATTGCCCCGCTTGACCGGGGTGAACTGTGCCGGGTCGAAGTCAGCCATGGATGCTCCCTGCGGTCGCGTGGTCCGGCATCCGGCACCGAGCGGGCGGGCAACAGGTGACGATGAGCCCGTGCCGCTCCTGGCACGTCATTGCCCATCGGTCCGCGTGCAGCGCGCTCCCCGGATGCCGGAGCACGCCGCCACTGCGTCACTTGCCCTCCATCAGCCGGTCGGAGATGATGCGCAGCTGGATCTCGGAGGTACCTTCGAAGATCTTGGTCAGGCGAGCATCGCGCCAGTAGCGTTCGATGGGCAGGTCGGTGGTGTAGCCGTAACCGCCGTGGATCTGCAGCGCCTCGCTGGTGACGCGCTCGGCCATCTCGCTGGCAAACCATTTGGCCATCCCGGCCTCTTTGTCGCAGCGGCGGTGACTGTCCACCTCGGTGGCAACGAAGTACATCAGTTGGCGGGCCGCCTCGATCTCCGCTGCCATCTGCGCGAGCTTGAAGCGGATCGCCTGGAACTCGCCGATGGGCTTGCCGAACTGCTGGCGGATCTTGGCGTAGGCGATGCTGTCTTCCAGCGCGCCGCGAGCCAGGCCGATGGCGCGGGCGGCCGTGTGCACGCGGGCCGTCTCCAGCCCGGAAACGGCGTTGTGGAAGCCGGTGCCGGGGTTGCCGATCTGGATCGCCTCCGTGCCGTCAAACTGTAGCGCCCAGGTCTTCCAGCCGTGATAGCCGATCTTGTTCACCGGCGAGCCCGTGCAGCCGGGGGGCAACGTCCCTCGCTCCTTCTCGATGAAGAACTGCGAGGTGCCGCGATGGCGGTGACGGAAGTCGGTGATCGGCTCGGTGCGGGCCAGCACCGTCAGGTAGTCGGAACCGTCGGCGAAGGTACACCACATCTTCGAGCCGTACAGCCGGTAGGTGCGGCCGTCGCCCGTTGGCTCGGCGCGGCAGCTGACGGAGCCCAGATCCGAGCCGGCGTCCGGCTCCGACAGCGCCGTCGCGCCAATGTATTCGCCCTTGAGCACCCGCTCCAGCCGTTTCTGCCGCTCTTCGCCGGAGAACACACCGGCGCCGGTGTAGCCCGCGCGGGCGATGATACTGGCGACGCTCATCCAGCCACGCGCCAGCTCCTCGGTGATCAGCGCGTACTCGAACACGCCCAGGCCAAGGCCGCCATCCTCCTGAGAGATGCGGATACCGAAGTAGCCCATATCCGCCATCTTGTGGCGCAGCTCCATCGGGATCTCGCCCTTGATCGGGTCCAGCTGGTTGGCGACGGGCAGCACCTCCTTGACAGAGAACTCCCGCGCCACCTGCTGGATCATGCGCCGTTCTTCGGTCAGGTACGTCATCGGTCAATTCCTACCGTTGCGCCTGCACATTGATTGCGTAATGCGCAACATGCTTGCGTTTTTCCGCCCGGGAGTATAGAACGGCAGCGTGCGGCGCAGTGTCAAGCCCGCGCGCCAGGCGAGGAGCAGAGCGCAGGACCGGCCGTCCCCCGGGGTGGCACGAACAGAGGTGGCATGGCTGAGGCAGCGCCCAGACCGGACGGCAGCGGGCAGACAATCAAGTCGCTGCGCAAGGGCATCGATATTCTGGAGACGCTGGCCGCCTCCCGCACCCCCCTGCGCATGGCGGATCTGGCGGCCCGCCTGAGCATGACTCCCTCCTCCGTTTCCCGGCTGGTGGCGACGCTGCGCGAGCACGGCCTGGTGGAGAGCGAGCCGGGCACCGGACGGCTGTACATCGGCCTGGGAGCGATGGTGCTCGGCAACGCTTCCCTGGGCCGTCAGCAGCTTGACCAGCTTGCCCGCCCGTGGATCATGGAGCTGTCTTCGCAGTTCGAGGAGCACATCAATCTCAGCCGCCTGTACCGAGGGCAGGTGATCTACCAGCGCGGCGCCTGGCAGGACGCCATGGTGCGGGCCGGCATCCAGCTTGGCGGCATCATCCCGCTGCACTGCACCGCTCCCGGCAAGGTACTGATCGCCTGGCTACCGCCGGTGGAAGCGGAGACGGCGCTGCGCGTACGCGGCCTGCCCGGCTTCACGGCCAGCACCATCACCACCATGGCGGCCATGCATGAGGAACTGGCCCGCATCCGCGAAACGGAGCTCGCCTACGACAACGAAGAACTGGCGTACGGATTGCGCGGCGCCGGGGTGCCAATCCGCGGCGCGGATGGCCGTGTGGTCGCCGCCCTCTCCATCGGCGCCGCCACCGACCGCCTCCAGGGGGAGAAGCTCGTCGCCGTCGAGCGCGCCCTGCGCTTCGCCGCCGGCCAGATCTCCCGCGAGCTTGGGTATGCCGGAGGGCTGAACGACAACGGCTGAAGCGGGGAGCGGGACCCTGCGGACACACTGATCTGCTGAGGTGCGAGGAAATGGATATCACGCGACGGCTGGCACAATTCGTGGTGGAGACGTCGTACGACGACCTGCCCGCAGAAGCCGTGACGCAGGCCAAGCGCGCCATCCTCGATACGTTGGGGGTGGCGCTGGCCGGGGTGAGCGAACCGTGCGCACGTATCGCCGCGGAGCTGGCGCGGGAGGAGGGTGGCCGGCCGGCCGCCACCGTTATTGGCTTCGGCTTTGCTGCTCCGGCGCGGGCCGCCGCGCTGGTCAACGGTACCAGTACCCACGCGCTGGACTACGACGATGTCAACGCCTCGATGCGCGGCCACCCCAGCCCACCGCTGCTGCCCGCCGTGCTGGCCGCCGGTGAGGAGATGAACGCCTCCGGCCGGGCGCTAATCGAAGCGTTCGTGCTCGGCTTTGAGGTCGAATGCAAGGTAGGGCGCGGGCTCGGCGCCAGCCACTACCCCCACGGCTGGCACGCAACATCAACGTTGGGCACGCTGGGCGCGGCGGCGGCAGCAGGCAAGCTTTATGGACTGAGTGTGGAGCAGATGGTGATGGCGCTGGGCATCGCTGCCTCGCTCGCCTCCGGCTCCCGCCAGAACTTCGGCACGATGACCAAGCCGCTGCACCCCGGCCACGCCGCCGCCTCGGGGCTGCTGGCCGCCCAGCTTGCCCGCCGCGGCTTCACCGCCGACGAGACGATCCTTGAGGCGCCGCTCGGCTTCATCCAGCTGTTCTCCCCGGCCAAAGACGCCACGCCCGAACGGGTACTGGAAGCACTGGGCGCCCCGTGGGATATCGTTTCGCCCGGTATCAGCGTCAAGAAATACCCTTGCTGCTTCGTCACCCACACGGCGCTCGATGCGCTGCTAGCGCTGCGCGAGCAGCACGGCTTCGCCGCAGATGACATCGCGCGGGTGACGGTGACGATGCCGGGCGGAGGTGTGGTGCCGGCCAGCGTCAGCACCGCTACCGCCGAAGGGGAGGAAGCGCCGCCTGCCACCTACGGTCCGCTGATTCACGCCCGCCCCACCACCGGGCTGGAGGGAAAGTTCTCTATGCAATACTGCCTGGCGGCGGCAGCGCTGGAGGGCAGCCCGCGGCTGGACACCTTCGAGGACGCCGCCGTTCAGCGGCGGGAGGCGCAGTCGCTGCTGCGGCGAGTCGCGTTCGACCCCCAACCGGGTGTGGCCGGCACACGGGTGACGGTGACGCTCGCCGGTGGCGCCACGCTCGAGGGCTCCTGCCGCGAGCCGCGCGGCGGCCCGGAGTCGCCGTTGAGTTGGGATGAGCTGGTGGCCAAGTACCGCGACTGTGCCGGCCGGGCGCTGCCCCCCGCGGCCGTGGAAGCCTCGCTGGCGCTGATTACCGGCCTGGAGCAGATGGCCGCCACCAGCGACCTCATGCGGCAGGTCGCCGGCCAGCCCGCCGCTGCCGCCGTCTGACCCGCGGCTCCGCTTGGGGGCGTACCATGCTGCGCCCCCAGCGCCGCGCCCGCTCCGTCGTCTGGAAGGCGGCGCCTCCCACCGCGGCAAGCTGTCCGGCGCAGGCCGGCCTGGCCAACGAGCGTCCCGCCGGCGACCGCTGTCGCCCGGCCGCCTGAGCGACAGCCCCGGCCGCGTACGCTCGGACTGTACAATGCGGGCAGTGCGCCGGTGTGAGGAGGTCAGGATGGACGGCATGCCGCCCGGGCTCCCGCCCCTGCTGCGCGAAAAGCGCGAGGAGATCCTGCGCATCGCGGCGGCGCACGGGGCGCGGGACGTGCGCGTCTTCGGCTCGATGGCCCGCGGTGATGCCCGCCCCGATAGTGATGTGGACCTGCTGGTGCAGATGGAGCGTGGCCGGTCACTGTTTGACCTGGTAGAGCTGTGCGACGCGCTTGAAGAGACGCTGGGGCGGGCGGTCGATGTCCTTACGGACGAAGGAATCAGCCCCTATCTGCGCGATGTGATCACCGCCGAGGCGCGGCCGTTGTGAGCGGCGACCGTTTGTACCTCTGGCATATCGTCGAAGCCGGCCGCCGCATCGCCGAAGATGTTGCGGACGGCTATGACAGCTATTGCCGGGACCGCCGGCGCCAAGATGCCGTGATCCGCAACCTGGAGGTGATCGGCGAGGCAGCCAAACGCGTTTCCCCTGCACTGCGCGAGGCGCATCCCGCGATTCCGTGGCGGGCAATGACCGGCATGCGGGACCGGTTGATTCACCAGTACTTCGGCGTGAATCTGGACCTGGTGTGGGAAGCAGCGGCAGTGCGTCTGCCGGAGATCCTCCTGCACCTGGGGCCCCTGGTGGAGCAGGATCCTCCGCCGTAGACGGAACTCTCAGCCCGCCCGCACGGGCTCAATCACCAGATCGCCCCAGCTGCTGATCGATGCCGTCAGTGGCGTAGACGAGACCGCCGTCCACCGAGCGGCGCCGCCGCACCGTACAATGCGGGCAGTGCGCCGGTGCGAGGAGGTCAGGATGGACGGCATGCCGCCCGGGCTCCCGCCCTTGCTGCGCGAAAAGCGCGAAGAGATCCTGCGCATCGCGGCGGCGCACGGGGCGCGGGACGTGCGCGTCTTCGGCTCGATGGCCCGCGGCGACGCCCGCCCCGATAGCGATGTGGACCTGCTGGTCGGCGTAGAACCGGTCCACTCGGCATGGTTCCCTGCCGGGTTGGTGCTGGAGCTAGAAGATCTCTTGGGGCGCAGCGTAGACGTGGTTACTGATGGGTCGCTGCACCACGCCGTGCGCGAGCAGATATTAGCTGAGGCGCGGCTACTGTGACGGGCGACCGCCTGTATCTCCTCCACATCAGCGAGTGCATCAGGCGAGTTACACGCCATGCCGCCTCCGGGCGAGATGCCTTCCTCGCGGAGGAGGTCAGGCAGGATGCCGTTCTGCGCAATCTCCAGGTAATGTCAGAATCCACCCAGCGGCTCTCCACCGCGCTCAAGGCAGCACACCCGGCAATTGACTGGCGGCGCATCGCCGCTTTCCGCAACCTACTGGCGCATGACTACCTCGGTGTGGATATGCGCCTGATATGGGATGTGATGGAGCAGGATATCCCGCCACTCGCCGAGACCATCGCTGCCATGTTGGAGGCGACAGACCGCTAACCCAGGCGCCTATCCCGCCCGCACGGGCTCAATCACCAGCTCGCCCCAGCCCTCCAGGATCGGCCCAAGCCGCTGGTCGATACCGTCGGTGGCGAGCGTGGTACCCATGCTCACGTGATGCACGTTGTACGGTGTCTGCACCACCAACCGCACCTCATCCGGACCGGGGAGCGAACGCAATACCTGCACCAGCTCATTCAGGCGGCGGCGGTCGGCAGGCTCGTCGTCGGTCTCACGCAGGGTGATGCGCAGCCGCCGCCGCTCCCGATCCTCGGTGGTGATGGGCTTCGGCTCCGGCCGGGCATGGGGATGCCTCTTGCCGTTGCTGATCGGCGCGCGCGGCGCCGGGACGGCCACATGGACATCGCCGGAGTGCCGGCGCTCCGGCGCGGTCACCGGCGCCGTGGTGCCGGCGCCCTGCTCGTTCACGCCCGGGGCGGAGCGGCCGCCGCGTTGCGCCTCATCGGGTTCCCAGCCACTGTCCTCGTCGGTGAGATAGCCGTCATCGCCCGGCGGCGCGCCCCGATCACCGCTCCGGACGAGCGGGGCGACGGCGGCCAGCAGGGTGCTGCCCCGCACTGAGCCGGTGGCCTCATCCCACTCGCCGGCGTCGTCCACGGTGACATCTAGCCGGTCGTTGCGCATCCGCACCTTTGCCGACAGCAGCAGGATCTTGCCCTCCTGCCACAGGTCGCGGGACTTCTCGTAGGTATCCGGCCAGACCACCACCTCGACCTTGCCGGATAGGTCCTCGATCTGTGCAATGACGAAGCTCTTGCCTGCCTTGGTCAGCAATGTGCGCGTGCCTGCCACCATTCCGGCAATCATCAGGTCGCGCCCCGCCATCTCTTCGTTGATCTCGGCAGCCACGGCAGTGATCTTCGCCGCCAGCGACGTATGCGCCCGTTTGAAGGGGTGGTCAGAGACGTAGACACCGAGCAGATCCTTTTCCCAGGCCAGGACCTCTCCCGGGTGCTCCTGGACAGGGTCCAGCTCCAGCGCCGGCAGCGGCGTCTGCACCTGGTCACCGAACAGGTCGAACATCGTTGTTTGCCCGCTGTCGCGCAGCTTCTGCTCCCGCGCGATCAGGGAGGCGATCCGGTCAACATTCGTCGCCAGCGTGGTGCGGTTTGGGCCGAAACCGTCCAGCGCGCCTGCCTTGATCAGGCTTTCCAGGGCCCGCTTGTTGAAACCTTTGACCTGAATCCGGCGGCAGAAGTCCTCGAGTGAAGCGAACGGTCCCTTCTCCTCCCGCTCAGCAACGATACCGGCAATCGCTCCCTCACCGACGTTTTTGATGCACGAGAGGCCAAAGCGGATGGATTCGGATGGGGCATCCGAGGAGAGCGGAATAGCGGCCGGTGTCTCAGTGGTGGCGCCTTCGGGTACCACCGCAGCAGTGGCCGTGCTTGCGCCGGTCTGCCGCTCGATGGTGAAGTTGACCGCGCTGGCGTTGACGTGAGGAGGGAGAACGGGGATACCGAGCTTGATACATTCGGCCACGGCCGCGCCCACTCGACCGCCGAAGCCGGCGGGATGCGTGTTTGCCAGCATCATGACGGCCGTCAGATACTCGGCCGGATAGTTGGCCACGAGATAGGCGGTCTGATAGGAGAGGGTGGCGTAGCAGACCGAGTGCGCCTTGTTGAAGGCGTAGCCGGCAAACGGCTCGATCAGGTCAAAGACGGCGCTGGCATCCTCGGCGGTGTAGCCCTGGCCCTTGGCGCCCTTGACGAACTTCTCGCGCTGCTCCGCCATCATCGAGGCGATCTTCTTACCCATCGCCTTACGCACCTTGTCCGCCTCACCCATGGTGTAGCCGGCGAACTGGCGCAAGATGAACAACACCTGATCCTGGTAGACGATCACGCCGTAAGTCTCGTCCAGGATGTTGGCCAGGGCGGGATGGGGATACTCAATCGGCGCCTTGCCGTGCTTGGCGGCGCAGAAGCGGGGGATGTGCTGCATCGGCCCGGGGCGGTACAGCGCCACCATCGCGGACAGGTCGGCGATGCTGCTCGGCTTCAGCTCCTGGATGTAGCGGCGCATCCCCGCCGACTCAAGCTGAAAGACGCCGAAGGTCTCGCCGCGGCCCAGCATCTCGTACGTCTTGGCGTCGCCGTCCGCCAGCGTGCGCAGGTCCAGGTCGATGCCGCGTTGCTGCTTGATCAGCTCGACCGCCCGGGCCAGGATGGTGAGGTTGCCCAGGCCGAGGAAGTCCATCTTCAGCAGGCCGGCCTCGGCGACGGTGTTCATCTCCCATTGTGTGAGCGGCAATGCCTGTTCACCGCCGCGCACCGGCCGCTGCAGCGGCACCACATCGATCAGCGGATCGCGCGAGATCAACACTCCGGCGGCGTGGGTGCTGACATGGCGCGCCACCCCCTCCAACGGCCGGGCGGCGTCCACCAGCCGCTTGACCTGCGGGTCGGCCTCGTACACCTGCCGCAGCTCCGCGTTCTCAGCGAAGGCCCGTTCCATGGTCATGTTGGGCGCGTCAGGCACCATCCGCGCCACCCGGTCCGTCTCGGCCACGGTGTAACCCAGTGCCCGCCCGACATCTTTGATCGCGGCCTTCGGCTTGAGCGTGCCGAAGCTGCAAATCTGTGCCACGCGGTCGTGGCCGTACCGCTCCGCCGCCCAGCGGATCATCTCCTCACGCCGGTCGTCTGCGAAGTCCATGTCAACATCCGGCATCTCGCGCCGCTCGACGTTGAGGAAGCGCTCGAAGACGAGGCGGGTACGGATCGGGCAGATATCGGTGACATCGAGCGTATACAGGATGATGCTGGCCGCCGCCGAGCCGCGCACGCCCATGGCGATGCCGCGCTGCGCCGCCGCCCGCGCGATCTCGGCCACAATCAGCATGTAGGCCGCGAAACCGGTCACCTCCACAACGTGCAGCTCGTACTCCAGCCGGCGACGCACCTCATCGGCCGCGCCGGGGACAGGCGGCTCCGGGTTGGGGTGCAGTGGCCACGGCCCGGCAGCGGCGTCGCCATAGCGGCGCTTGAGCCCCTCATGACACACCTGGGTCAGGTATTGCTGTGGGGTCATGCCCGCTGGCAGCTCTGGGTCGGGCAGCATCACCCGGCCGAACTCCAGCGTCAGGTCACACATCTCGGCGACGCGCTGCGTGTTGTCGATGGCGTCCGGCCGCTCGCGGAACAGGGGAATGCGCCGGATCTCCTCTTCGCCGATCAGGTAATAGCTGTCGCCTTCCAGCCGGAAGCGCTTCGGGTCATCGACAGTGGAGTTGCTGCCGATGCACAGCAACAGCTCGTGCGAGCGGGCATCCTCCGGCGCGGTGTAATGCGAGTCGTTGGTGCCGGCCAATGGCATCCCGGTCGCATCGGCGAAGGCCAGCAGCCGCGGATTCACCCGGTCGAGCATTCCACGCAGCTCGCCGGCGGCATCCGGATGGTCCTGGATCTCGACGAACACCGCGTCGAACACATCCTTGTAGAACCCGGTGGCAGCGCGGGCGTCTTCATCACGCCCGTCCTGTAGCGCCTTGAATAGCTCCGCGGAGGGACAGCCGGTGAGGGCGATGATGCCCTTGCCGTACTTGGCCAGCAGCTCGCGATCCATACGCGGCTTGTAGTAAAAGCCTTCGAGGTTGGCCAGGGTAGTAAGCGCCATCAGGTTCTTGTAGCCCTGCGCGTCACGGGCCAGCAACGTCAGGTGATGGTAGCCACTCTTGTCGCGGCTCTCGCGGTTGAAGCGGGAGCCGGGGGCGACATACGCCTCCACACCGATGATCGGCTTGATGTCCCGCGCCCGCGCTTCCCGGTAAAACTCGATCACGCCATGCATGGCGCCGTGGTCGGTGATGGCCAGCGCCTCCTGCCCCAGCGCCTTAGCGCGGTCCAGCAGCGCCGGAATGCGGGCAAGTCCATCGAGCAAGGAGTACTCGGTGTGGGTGTGCAAATTCGTGAACATCGGCATCCGGCATCCGCCGTTCGCCGTCCAGGGGCGATGGCCCCCGATCCAGCGCGCGGCGAGAGATACCGCCAGCGTACGCCAGGGCGGGGGAGTCGAGCATCTGGCAGGCGGCATTTGGAAGCGAAAGATAGACTCGCTATGCGAAAGCGGATATTCTTGAAGTGGCTATTCTTGAATTAGACAGCGTGCTCGCTACAGTAGTGGTGTGATAGTCTGGTAGATCGCCTTCAGGACACCCGACCCGGAATCTTGATGCCCTAACCAGCACGCAGTCGCGTAAGCGAGACGGTCTCGTCGCAGGTCAGGATTCTCAGTGAGTACGCGCTGTGCTGCGGCGAGAATCTCCTCCGGACAAATCTCGGCGAGAGGGCGGGCCTTGTCGCTTGGGAGCGGCCGCCGAGGGATGGCCTGTACCATATCTGCTGGCCACAAGAAATGTCGTTCGCGCCGGATTTGACCGCGCCGAATCGCCTCTGTGATGCCTGTTTTGACTGTGGCGGACTGTTGCGTACTCACCTGGGAAACGCCGTACATTCCCGCGATGAGCCTAATGAGTCGAGTACCCAGGATGGGGCCTTCCGCCTCAACGACTCGCACGACTTCGACCGCCATGCGATCGGGCAATTGGAGAAGCAAAGCGTCAGGAAGATGCTCGATCTCCGGAATAAAGGGCCGAAAGTAGATGGCATCCTCACTGCTGCCGGCAATCGGTTCATCAGTCGCCGAACTGGGAACGACCTCCGCTGCCGGCCGCGGATCATGTGACTGCGCTTTGGCCGAACTAGGTGGGTGGTTGATATCACCAGTGCGAGTAACGATCCGTTCTGACCGTGGTAGCGAAGGCGTTCCAGCGTTTACCTTCAGGCTGGAATGCTCACCCTCCAGAGGTGAAAGGGGAAGATCCATCTCACCAAGAGAAAATCCCGCGGGTTGAGGTGGCGCTGGCTGCGGCGCACCAACGCTCATGGCAGCGTCAATGGCATCCAGCACACGCATTGTCTCGGTGTCCGGATCGCGCGCCCAATCAGCCGACCAGATGCGATGAATTCGCCAGCCCAGCCCTTCCAGCACTTGCTGCCGCAGCCGGTCACGGTCGCGGGCGGTGCGCGCACGATGATACGTCGCGCCATCACACTCAACGCCGAGAATATAGCGGTCGTGACTCGATGGATGGCGGATCCCGATGTCAATACGGAACCCTGAGCAGCCGACCTGGGGAACGACGTCCAGTCCCCTGGCACGCAATGCCTCAATCACCGCTTCTTCGAACGGCGACTCCGGATCACGCCCCGATGGTTCGGAAACGGCTGGGAGCCTGCCATCTCGCACAAAGTAAAGATACTGCTGAAGGAGTTCCACACCCCTATTTGGATTCGTCAGCTGCGATAGCTGAATCCGCTCCGGCTGCATCGAAGTGGCGAGCGTTAGCCGCCTGCGCGCGCGCGTCACCGCTACGTTGAGGCGCCGCTCACCCCCCGTGCGGTTGATCGGTCCGAAATTCAGCGCCACGACTCCGTTCGCGTCGGGCCCGTACCCAAGCGAAAAGATGATGGAGTCGCGCTCATCGCCCTGCACGTTCTCCAGCGCCTTGACGAAGAACGGCTCGTGGCGCTCCTCAGCGAATAATGGCTCCAGCCGCGGATCCGCCCGGCAGAGCGTTTGCACTTCATCATAGATGCGATCTGCTTGTGCCTGATTCAGCGTGATGACGCCTAGCGAACTCCCATAGCCCCATCTGCTAAAGTGCTCGAATACCAACCGCGCGACCCGTCGAGCCTCTGGCACATTGGTCCGTGACTTGCCCCTATCCCATACGCCGTCCGACACGTACTCGTAATACACACCAGTGTCAATCTTGGAGGCAGTGACCGCAGGAAATGTAATGAGTTCGTTATCATAGTAGTGCGCGTTCGAGAAGGTGATCAGCGTTTCGTCGTGACTCCGATAGTGCCATTTCAGGCGCGTGTGTTGAAACTGACGCAGCGCAGCACACTCATCAAGATTACTCTCAAGTGAGTCCAGCATCCCATCTTCATCATCATCAGTATCTGGATCTTCCGCGACAAAGAATGCGGTGGGCGGGAGCTGGCGATCGTCGCCAGCCACGATAACCTGGCGCGCACGCGCAATAGATCCGATAGCATCTTCTGGCATGATCTGTGATGCTTCATCGAAGATCACGACATCGAACGCAAAGTGCTCCTTTGGTAGATAGTGGGCAACCGAAAGGGGACTCATAAGCAGGCAAGGCTTGAGCTCGAGCAATAGGTGGGGTATACGGGAAAACAGCCGCCTCAGCGGAATGTGCCGCAGCTTCTTCTTGGTTTCATGCGTAAGAACCTTGAGTTCGCCCCTAAAAGGATGATTGATATTCCCATGAATCCACGAACGAGACTTGTGCAGGAGCCAGGCGATTTCCTCCGCTCTGGCGCGGCCAAGTCGGCTATCAAGCGCGCGGAACTGGGATATGACATCCTCGTGTTCCCTTCTACGGAAACTCCCCAATGCCTGCATTGAGTTATGTGCTTCATCCAGCCAACGCGTCACAATCCAGCGTTCGAAGACCTCCTCGATGTGTTCGAGAGGCACGCCTCCCTGCAGCACGACACGCAGGAAGTCCTGTAGTCCAAGACGAGTACATGCCTCCTGCAAGTTACCGAAGTCCTCCCACTCCTGCAGCCGCGGGACCGCTTGCTCTCGTTGTCTGAGCCACGAAGCGAGATCGTTGAGCGAGGCTTCATGAACCGGGAGACCACTGATCAGGTGGGAGTGAGCCGGGAAGATGTCGTATAGCCGCTTGCTTCCCTCTGGGAGTCGAGCGTGCAGGGCTTCAAGCGCGGGCAACGCCACGCGCAGCGCCTCCGGCACCGCACTGCCATCGGACACCGCCACGATGAATTCCGCAGGAGGTGGATGACCGCCGAAGTGTTCTCGTACCTTCCCCGTCCACCCCAGCGCCTGGATCACCTGATCCCATGACGTGGCCATATCGGCAAAGTAAGAGCCGTACGTGTGGGCGAGTTCCTCGTGACGCGCGGTCACGTCGCTCTGCAGCGCCTGCATCCGCGCTGCACGTTGCACATCCTCGATTAGCTCGATGGTCGAACGCGACGTATCGGGCTGGAGAGTGCGCTTAGCTGTATCGTGCGCCGTCCAAAACGAATGGAACTCCTCTGCCAGCCGTGCGAGCGCCGAGTTGAGTTCCTGGAGAGGCGCATGCTCATATGCTGGATGGCCAGCCACTACGCCGCTCAAACTGAGCGCGCTTCCAAGATGCAACATCGATTGTTTGAGTACTTGCAGGGTCGAGGCCGCCACCTGTGCCCGAATGTGCAGCACCTGCACACCTTCACCCGAAGCGCTCATCACCTGCGCCAACCGAGCCGGCATTTGACCGTTGTAGATCGCCAGCAGCTGCCGAACTGAGGAGGTTGCCTGGAGAACGACATCCCAGTCGGTGTTGTCGCCAAGGAAGTGGAGTCCAAACGCTTGAATTTGCACGGGCCTGCGTTGCTCCTCACTGGCAACCATCGATTGGTACTCCGTGAGGCGCTGCAGATGAGCGATCGCTGCCTCTCTCTTGAGCCTCCCCGGTGCTCGCAGCAGGCCCTCCAGCGCGGCCCGATCACGGCGCCAACCACCTTTGAGCAAGCCGAGCAGACCGCGGTAATCACTGGTGAACCGCTGTAGCAATTCGTTCCCATCAACATCAAAGATGCCCGGATGAAATACCTGCTCGATTTCAGCCCGAGCCCTGGCGCTCCCTGGCCCCGCGCGCTTCTGATTCCGCACTGAGCAGGCTGTCCCATGACAGCCATGATGCGGCGGGCCGGGGGTCGGAGCCGGCAAGCAGACCCGCCTGGATCAGCCGTTCTGCGCCGGCGACAGTGTCCGGCTCGGGCTGACCAACGATGGCCGCCAGTGCAGCAAGTTCCGAGGGAAGGGTTGACAGCGCCTCTTGTGCCTTGGCAAGACCTTCGTGAATGACTGCACGCAATTCCACCGCCCGCGGCACAGCCGCCTGCCCGCGATCGATGAGAGTGAGTGCAGCCGTGTGCGCTGGTCCAAGCCTCTGTGCGAGCCGCGCGCAGTTCAACTCGATCAGCGCCGGTGTGTACAGGTGCATGAGTTCCTGCCGCTCAGCGTGCCACTTGTCGAAGCGCTCGCGGTACGCCGTCGCGGACTGCACCAATGGCAGCAGCGATTCCTCGGTGAACCAGCCAGCAGGCGGATAGGGTGACTGTGCGGCGAGGCGGGCCACCGTGATCATCCGCTCAATAGTCTCCAGCGTATGGGGTGCCGGCAGGCCGCACAGACGTGCCACATCTCCTGATGCCGCTGCGGTTTCATCGACGAGTTGCGCAAACGAGCGGAATTGCATCCGCAGTTGGTCCTGAAGCCCAAGTGAGAACGTCGTGATCGTGGAACCACGCCAGGGATGCTCGTGGTAGTCCCGCAGGAGGCCGGTCATGCTGGCCATGCGCCGAACCGCGCCATTCATTGCCTCCCACTGGTCCACGGTCAGGTGAAGCAAGTTCACCGGCAGCTGGACATCGAACGGCAGGTCAGGTAGCGCGGTGAGCTTGGCCAACTTCCCGTGCATGGCGAACGTGGTACGCCCGTACTGGTCGCGGGGCTCATGTAGTGCCGCGACATAGCCGTTCAGTTGGTCGCGCCGTTGGCGTAGCTCGGCAAAACGCTGTGGAATCTCCTGGTCAGGCTTCTGGAATGCATTCTGGCTCTTCAGCGAACGGGCGAGCTGCGCGATTACCTCGCGCTTGTTGGCACGGTGGCTGTGCGCTTCCAGGCAGAACGCGCCCAAGCCTGCGTCGTCGAGCCGTTTCTTGACCACCTCAAGCGCGGCCATCTTTTCGCTCACAAACAGCACCTTCTTCCCGTTTGCGAGGAGCGCAGCGATGATGTTCGCGATGGTCTGGCTCTTTCCAGTGCCGGGAGGCCCATCGATGATCAGGTTGTGGCCGGCAACCGAATGTGACAATGCGTCCATCTGGCTTGAATCGGCATCGAGAACCGGAAACAGCTCGGCTGGCTTCGGGGAGCGATCTAATTCCTCTGCGCTGGGCGCGACATTGGCTGCCATTGGGAGGTCATGCGCTCCGGCCAGCGCACCTGCTACTGGATGCAGCACAATCTGATCGCGGTACGCGTCGAGATCGCGGACCATCGCCATCTTGAGGAAGGAGAACTGGCCAAGCCACGACTCCTCCAGTATCTTCCAGCCGTGAGGGCGCACGAGTTGTCTTACGTCCGCAATCCACCGTGTGAATGTGTCCGGAACTGGTTCTTCGGGCAGCGGCGGCAGCTCAATACCGAAGTCTCGCTTCAGGAGAAAGGCGAGTGTTGGGTTGATCGTGATGTCATCGTCAAAGGGAGCGAGCGGAAACGTTCGATCCTTGTCAAGCTGTTCGATCTGGACCGGAATGAGAATGAGTGGTGACTTCACGGTCTCCGATGCGCTGTCCGATTCCCTCCATTCGAGCATGCCTGTTGTGACGAACAACGTGTTGACGCCGCGTTCCTCCAAGGCTGAACGCGCTTGAAGTCGAGTCTTGTAGAGGATTCTGGCCAGAGTAGGTGCCGCAAGACTGGTGGCAAGGTATCCCGGACGCAGGGGCGCCTGTACGCTAGCTTCGGCCTTAGGTGGATTTAACTGAAGCGTAGTTGCGTTGTTACCACCTGTCTCATCGGAGAGGGTCAAGTCCTCGTCTCGGACATGCACCGGGAATTTGAGCGCACGCTCCTTGACGACGAGATGCAAGAACAGGTCGGCGCAAGCCGGTGCATTAATCTGCACGGTCTGCCGCGTTGGCTTGAAGTAAAGCAGACGATTACGGCGGGACAGGTCAAGCAATCGTTGCCGCCATCGCTCGACCTTCGCCTCAGCCTGTCCGGGCATATCTCTCCACACAGAGCGCGCTGGCACCACTGTCATTGCGCGGTATGTACAGTGTGTCTCATGTTATGACAGATCGCTGCCGGATGCAGCCCCGATGTGACCACCCGTGCGGCCAGCCATGGGTCATCCCATCGTGGGTACACGGTAGGGGAGCGAACGTCGCTTAGCCTACTGAAGGGGCCATTGTTCGACGGTCGTGCCGTCACTGTTTGGCAGAGTCAACCGGCCCAGACAGAAAGTACAAAGGCACCCGTGATCTGAGCGAGTGGCGGTCGGACCGGTGACGCTCAGTCGAGCGATCAACAGCCCATCTGATGCTTCGGACCCACTTCTCGCGGTCCTTGCTAAGGGGTCTCTCTCACCTAGCAGTGTCATGTACAACCCTGCGCATCACGGGCCAGCAACGTCAGGTGATGGTAGCCACTCTTGTCGCGGCTCTCGCGGTTGAAGCGGGAGCCGGGGGCGACATACGCCTCCACACCGATGATCGGCTTGATGTCCCGCGCCCGCGCTTCCCGGTAGAACTCGATCACGCCATGCATGGCGCCGTGGTCGGTGATGGCCAGCGCCTCCTGCCCCAGCGCCTTAGCGCGGTCCAGCAGCGCCGGAATGTGGGCAGAAGGATCAGCCTCGTGCCGGTCAGCGTGCCATCCGCTTCGGTGCCACAATTCCAGCAGGCGCCGTAGACATCATCCACCTGCTCATGACCGTGCTGAAAGCCACATTACCGTGGCTCCAATCACAGTGACATCGCGGATCTGCGCGGAGCCGCTGCCCCTGGAGTTCTGAATCCAGCCGAACGCGGTGAGCATGTCCTGACGGTGAGTACGCGGTAGATCACCTGTTCAGCGGCTCGGTGGCCAGCAGCAGCGCTGACAGACCGGCTGCCCGGCGGTCAATGTGGGTGCTCAAGGTATGCTACCGGCGCCTACGGCTCATCGCGCGTCAGCCCTGGCACCCGGTCGAAACCCTGATCAAAGGAAAGCACGGTAGCGGGAGGAGTCTCTTCGGCATAGGTGGCGAGCAGGGCATCGACGAACGGCAGGCGCGGGTGCGCTTCATAGAGTTCAAGCGCCCGTAGGTAACGCCCCTTGCGAGGGAGCTTGACACCTCTGAGCAGGATGATGCTCGAGAGATGACGCCGCGTTTCGCTCCGGGGGAATCTGTACAACACCTTGGAACTCACCACCTGGACGAGCTCGACCAGCACCGTCTCGGTGGGGATTCCGGTGCGCATGCCAGTGTGCAACTCCTACAGGGCGCGTTGCGCTCGGGGTGAGTGGCTGGCATGGTCGCCGGTCCGGTGGCGGATGATGATGTTGGTGTCAAGCAGGGGAGCCATCGGTGCTTACCGTCCGTCCCGGATGATGTCCTGTGCATGCTCCTCGGCAGCGATCTCCGTCATCTCCTCCACACTGATTCGCCGCGAAAGCTGAGGCAGTACACCATAGCTCTCATCCACTGGTGAACGAACCGGCATGATCGTCACCCTCTCCCCTTCCACGTGGATCGCGACCCGATCCTTGGCTTTGATTCCCCAGCGCCGGCGCACTTCGAGCGGCAGCGTGATCTGACCTTTGGGGCTGACACTGCTTTCGAAGACCTTCATGGCCGGCTCCCTCTGGTGGTACGACTCACTGATCTTGGTTGGACCACCGCGACGCAACCACGCCAGCCGGCGTGTCAAGCGATGGCCCAGCAGAAAGCCGCCATTCTCTGTGAGAGCGATGGCGGCTCTGCCGGTTGCTGTCAGGCGGACCCGCTAGATCTGCGAGTAGCCGCTGCCCTTGCGGTCGACACCGGTGCCCTTGGCGTTGTCGATCCAGCCAAACTCGCCCAGGATCTCCTGGCTATAGGTGACGCGGCCGGTCACCTTGTCCAGCGGCTCGGTGGCGAGCAGCAGGGCGCTCTTGGCCATCAGGATGGGCGGCTCGCCACGCGGGTCGTCCATACCGGTCACCAGGTGGTGATGCACGGTGCCGGGGGTGGGCACGACCTGCGAGGGGGAGACGCAGGTGACGGAGATGCCGTGCTGGTACACCTCCTGGGCAAGCCCCTGGGTAAAGCGCTCCATCGCCGCCTTTTCGGCGCCGTAGCAGGTGCCACCGCTGCTGGCGGGGGCGTTCGGGTAGGGACCGCGGCCCGGGCCGATGGCGGCGCCGGAGGAGATGTTGACGATGCTGCCGCCCCCACGCGCCACCATGCCGGGGTCGTTATCGCCGGCGTTGAGCACCATGTGACTAAGAATGAACATCGCGTGGAAGTTCACCGCCCACGAGCGCATCCAGCGGTTGAGCGGGTAGTCCTTGATCGGGATGAAGTACGTCAGCGCCGCGTTGTTCACGAGCACGTCAATCGGTCCGTACTTGGCCCGCGTCTGCTCAATCAGGTTCTGGCAATCCTCCGGCTTGGAGATGTCCGCCGCGATCGCGGTCGCCTCGCCGCCGGCCTTCGTGATCGTGTCCACCGTCGTCTGCAGCGAGCCCTCCAGCGGGTGTTCGCCCTCGTGCAGCGTGCGTGCCGCACAGACAACCTTGGCCCCTTCCTCCGCAAACAGCCGGGCGATCTCCGCGCCGATGCCGCGGCTTGCGCCCGTTACCACGGCCACTTTGCCGTCTAGCTTGCCCATCGTGTTTCCTCCCTTTGGGGGCCAGGCACAGGGCGCCGCGCCCTGCATCCCGCCCCGGCATGGCAGAGCTTACGCCGGACACCGCTAGAGGCAAGCTCAGTCCTGCTCACTCACGGGCAGGGTCACGGTTACGGTGGTCCCCTGTCCTTCGGTGCTGCCGATGGTCAAACGGCCGTCGTGCTGCTCCACGATCTGGCGGACGCCGGCCAGGCCGATGCCGGTACCGTTGAACCGGCCGGTGACATTGGAGGCGCGGTAAAAGCGCTCGGTGATCCGTGCCAGCTCCGCCGCGGGAATGCCGACACCCTGGTCTGCCACACGCAGGGCTACGTGACCATCGGTCTGTGTGACGTTGACCGTTACCGTTCCACCGTCCGGGCTGTACTTGATGGCGTTGCTGAGCAGGTTATCCAGCACGCGCCCCAGGCGGACTTCGTCCCACCAGCCCATGATCTCCGCCGGCGTGGCGCTGGCGTGGAACGTGTGCGTGGAGACGGTCCGCTGTCGATCCTCCACCGCCTGGCGCACCTGAGCGGCGAGATCATACCGGTGGCGACGCAGGTCTAATGGACGGCCGGATTGCAGCCGCGCCGTATCTACCACCTCATCAAACAGCGCCTCCATGCGTGCGCAGGAACTGTCGATCCGAGCCAGTCCCTCAGATGCCCGCGCGTTGCTGCCACCCAGCTGACGGCTCAGCAACTGGGCGTAACCCTTGATGGTCGTGAGCGGAGAGCGCAGATCGTGTGACAGGGTGGAGACGACCTCATCGCGCAGCTGCAGCGCCTGCACAACCTCCGCGCGTGCCGCGCGCTCCCGCTCCAGCAGGTGAACGACCTCCGCTTCGGCAGCGCGACGGGCGGCCGCGTCACGGTCCAGGCGACGCCCCGCCCAGACGGCGCCCGCCACCCCGGCGCAGGCCGCCCCTGCCAGCGCTGCCAGCGTGCCCAGCAGCGTCCGCCAGGACGGCCCAAATGCACTGCTTGCCGGCTCAACCAGGAACAGGGTCCAGCCGCCGGCCGGTGCGCTGGACCAGGCCACCAGCTGGCCGGAGCGGCCCAGCGGCCCGGCGACACCATCGGCCACGCCGGCCGGCTCGCGCCGGGCCCGCTGCACCACCGGCACTTCGGCGGCGGGGAGCACCATCCCGCGCGGTGCGCCGGTCAACACCTGGCCGGCGCGATCCACCACCACCAAGTTAGCGTGTTGCTCCCGAAATGCGACCAGTTGCTCACCGAGCCGGGCAGCGGTGATGCGCGCCGCAATCGCGCCGGCAGGCTGGTCCTGACCATCTGTGGCGGGTACGGCGATGGTGATGCTGGGCGAGCCCCCGGGACCGGTTGCCGCCGCACTGATGTACGGCACGCTGTTGTCCCCCGCGCTCTGGAGCGCCACGCGGTCGAGGGCGACGCCGGCAGGCGGGCTGTCTGCGGCGGTCGTGACCCGCACGTTGCCGGCGCGATCAATGAGGCTGATATCGGCAAAGCTGGTGCGCGCCGCCATCACGCGCAGAAAGTACTCACGGATTGCCGTGTCCTCACCGGCGCGCACGGCACGGCTGGCGGAGACAGCCTGAAGCGAGCTGATCTGCTCCTGCAGAAAGCGCTCGGCATCGGCGGCGGAGGCGCTGGCCGCAAGCGCCAGTTCGTTGCGGACACGGCTGCGATCCTGCTGGTACCCGCGCCAGGCGGTCACCGCGCCCAGCAGCAGGAACAGCACCACGATGCCGGCGGTAACCATCACCAGCCGCCGGCCGGGCCGCAACATGCCCGCACGCATGCGGGACAAACGGCGCGGCGCCGTATCGCCTGCAGGTCCGGCATCGCCCGCCATAGCAGGGTGTCAACTCCTTGCCACCATGGTACGCGAGCAATTGGCGGTTTTGGGTACGGGGGTTGCGTTTTCAGTAACGCGCCGGCGCCGTCCCATACGGTGCGGTTACGTCAGGATGGCTGCCAGCTCTCCGAGCGTACCGGTGTGGAGGTCCGGCGCCGGCGTTCGGACCGGCTCCTGTTTACGGTTGACCCAGGCAATGGGGATGCCGAGCGCGGCGGCGGGTGTCACGTCGTGGAAATGGCTCTGCGCCGCGTGCAGCCAGCGGGCATCGGCGGCGCGTGCGCGGGCGGCCAGGAAGTGCGCGGGCGCCGGCTTGTAGCTCCCCACCTGCTGGGCCGTGATCGTGAACGCAAAGGGAACCGTCAGCATGGCCCGGGTCCCCGCGAGCAGGTCATCATCGACATTGGAGAGGATGGCGAGCCGGTAGCCCGCACCGTGCAGATGCTCCAGCGCCGCAATGGTGTCGGGAAACGGCGGCCACCGCGGCACACCCGCGGCGAAGCGAGCGGCATCAGCGGCGGCGAGCGCCCATCCAACCGACAGGGCGGCGCGACGTGCGCTCTCCGCCAGCACCTCGCGGTACGGCCGAAACGGCCCGGCCTCCACTTCCGGTTCTGCCACATGGTACGCGGCCAGCAGCGCGTCGAGATCCACGGCGCGCGCGCCGGCCAGATCCCGGAAGGCGCCGCGAATACCGGCATCCCAGTCGATCAACGTACCGTAACAGTCGAAGGTGATGAGGTCGTACGGGCGGGCGGGCATCGCTGCCCCTCTCTTAGGCTGTGGCCACGGCAGCGAAGAAGGCCGCAAGCTTCGCCGGGTCCAGCGCGCCATCGCTGCGGACGCCGCTACAGAGATCCAGCCCGTACGGTCCGACCTGACGGATCGCTTCGGCGACGTTGCCGGCATGCAGCCCGCCGGCGAGAAACACCGGCACCGCTACCGCCGCTCGGATGGCACGGCTCACCTGCCAGTCATGCACACGGCCGGTACCGCCCAGTTCCTTGACGGCCAGCGCAGGATTGCCGGAATCGAGCAGCAGCGCATCGACGTGCGGGGCAAGATGCACCGCCTCGGCCAGCGACTCTGGCCCAACCACGTGGATGACCTGGACCAACGAGATACCCGGCAGCGCCTCGCGCAGGTCATCGTAGGTACCGTCTGCCAGCATGTCCACGATTTGCAGCGTGTCCACCCGCAGCCGCCGTTGCTGGGCGATGATGGTGGCGGTGTCCCGCGCGCTGGTGAGCAGGAACGAGGCGACACCCGGCGGCACCCGCCGGGCAATGGCGGCGATCTGCTGCTCCGCGATCACGCCTGGCCCGCTGGGCATCGCGGACACCAGCCCCAACGCCGACGCCCCGGCACGGATGGCCACCCATGCCTCCTCTACCGAGGCGATGCAACAGACCTTGACCCGCGGCCGCAGGGTAGGCTCCATGCAACGCAGGGTAGCACGAGACAACGGGACGGCCCTACCTTGCGGTCATCTCCCTGCCAGGGGATGACGAGGGTTGCGGCTACTCGCTAGACCCCGTAGCAGAGGGAGCACAATGCAGCGCGCAGCGGCGTAGATCTTGACAGGCTGCCGATGCGCCACTGCCCACCAATCCGACCGTGCTATCATTCCGGAGATGCGCCGGTGGCGCACGGCTGGTGATTGGGGTGGCGCTCATGCTTGCGGACCGCACGCAGATCTTCACGGAATCGGTCATCCGCGAGATGACCCGCCTGGCGATGCAGCACGGGGCGATCAATCTCGCCCAGGGGTTCCCGGATTTTCCCGCGCCAGACGAGATTAAAGAAGCAGCGGTGGCGGCAATCCGCGCTGACCACAATCAGTACGCCATCACCTGGGGCGCCAAGAGCCTGCGCGATGCCATCTCCGCCAAGACGTTGCGCTTCTCCGGCTACGCGCCCGATCCCGAGCGAGAGATCACGGTCGCCTGCGGCGCGACCGAGGCGATGATGGCGGCAATGCTGGCGGTAGTCAACCCCGGCGATGAGGTGATCGTCTTTGAGCCGTTCTACGAGAACTACGTCCCCGATGCCGCCATCTCCGGCGCCAAGCTGGTGTTTGTACCACTGCTAGAGCCGGACTTTCACTTCGACCGCGAGCAACTGCGGGCCGCCTTCACCACCAAGACCAAGGCGATCGTGATCAACACGCCCAACAACCCCTCGGGCAAGGTATTCTCGCGCGAGGAACTGGCGTACATCGGCGCGCTGGCACAAGAATTCGACACGCTCGTCATCACCGATGAGATCTACGAGCACATCCTGTACGACGGCAATACGCATATCTCGCCTGCTACCCTGCCGGGGATGCGTGACCGCACGATCACGATCTCCGGGCTGTCCAAGACCTTCTCGGTGACGGGTTGGCGCATCGGCTATCTCATCGCTCCGTCCCACCTGACCAACGCGATTCGCAAAGTGCACGACTTCCTGACGGTGGGCGCGCCCGCGCCGTTGCAGGAGGCGGCCGCCATCGCCCTTGGCTTCCCGGACAGCTTCTATAACAGCCTGGGAGAGATGTATCGCGGCAAGCGCGAGGTCCTGCTCTCAGCGCTTACCGAGGCGGGCTTCCCCGTCTTCCGGCCGCAGGGGGCGTACTACATCATGGCGGATATCCGGCCCTTCGGCTGGGGGGATGATACCGATTTCGCTCGCCACCTCACCGCCGAGATCGGCGTCGCGCCGGTGCCCGGTAGCAGCTTCTACAGCCACCAGGAGTTAGGCCGCACCAAAGTGCGCTTCACCTTCAGTAAGAAAGAAGAGACGCTGCGCGCCGCGGCGGAGCGGCTGCTGAAGCTGCGCGTAGGGGTCTAGCATCCACCGCGGCCGGCGTTGCAGCCGCCGGCGCTGCGCTAGCTGAAGACCTCCGCAAGACGGAGGGAGAAGCCAGGGATCACATCCTCGCCAGAGAGCGTGCCGCCTGCCGGGATAAGCGTGTGGCTGCCGTCCGGGCGGTAGACTGCCGCGGTCTCGGTCTCGGGCAGCAGCACCCAGACCAGGCGCGTGCCCGCCGCCAGGTATTCTTGCACCTTGCGCAGCAGGCTGAGATAGCGGTCAGACGGCGAGGCGATCTCCACTGCCAGATCCGGCGCCCCCTCGTAGAAGCGGCGGGCTGCGGCCGCGTCGGGCAATCGCTCCTTGCGCAGGAACCACACATCCGGTTCGCGTACGGTGTCCGGGTCACGGCCGAGGAGGAAGCCTGACTCCGGTACGCCACAGTCACCGAGATCGTGCGAGCGCACAAATGCCATCATCGGGGCATATACGCGGCCGGCGAACCGGCCCGAGTTCCAGGCGGCGGGAGCCATCTCGATCAGCGCTCCTTGCGACAGCTCGTACTTCGTTCGTTCACGCGGCATCTCCCACAGTTCCTCGGCGGTGACGAGCCGGGTTGGCGTGGCTGTCATAGCGTTTCCCCCGAGTGGTTGATGAGGATAGCGTACCTCAGTGACAGGAGCACGTGGCGTGTCAGCCAATGCCCCACGCCTGTGTCCGGCTTTCCGTCTTGTTGGCCGCCTGAGCGCTTCCTAAACTTGAGATGGGGTGGGACCCGCAGTTGGGCGCCCGCCCCAGGGTACTGCTATGGGTATCGCGCTGGTCCTGCCCCTGCGCACCCTCCCAGCCCGCACGCTGTACGAGGGCACGCTATTGGCGCTCGCCCTGGCGGTGCTCCTGACGGCGTGCTTTGGCCGCGCCGGCGTGCAGCAAGTCGATGGGGCCACTGTCGCCCGGCTGGCGCTGCTCCACCTGCACGGCGTCCCCGGCGAAGCCGCCTACGTGCATGAGCACCGCGCCCCAGCTCCCTTCGTGCAGGACCACTGCCACGCTCCGGCGCAGGAACCCGTGCCCCAACCCGGGCCGTATGACACGCTCGCCGCTGCATCGCTGGCAGGCGCGGTGCTGTGTACGGCCCCAGGTGCGCTGCCCGTGGCGCCCGCCACGCTGTCCGCTACCGCGCTCGCTCAGCCGCTGCCGCCGGCCGGCGCGCTCGCCCTTCCTGCCACACCTCCTCCCCGCGCCGGCGCCTAACGGACACCCGGCCGCTCGGTCCTTGCCGTGTGCCTTCAGGGCTGCGTGCTGCTGTCGCTTTGCACGCCAGCCGGATTACGGCAACCGCCGGCCCCCCATCCGTCAGGTGCAACCAGCCGCCACTACCGCAGCGGTGTTGAGGAGGGATCCCGATGACTGCTCCAACCCTGCCCGCACTCACGTGCGCGATGTGCCATGACAACCTGAACGCCGTCCGCTTCGAGGCGCCAGATGGCCAGACCTACTGCTCCGAATGGTGTTACCGCACCCGCGACCCGGAAGACGCCGTCACCATGGCGCCGCGCGAGGTGATGCCGCTGTGGCGGGCGATGATGGCGCGCGGCTGCCCCAGTTGCCCGATCCCCCAGAAGCAGCGCTGCCTTGGCCGCGAACGGCACTTGCAGTACATCGGCATCGAGCAGCTGCGTCCCTGGCAGACGATGGAGTGGGACATGAAGGCCGAGCACGTCTTCGGCGGCGGCCTGGGCGACGGCACCATCCCGGCGGCCGGTGCGCACGCCGTGGCCGCAACGGCGGAGAGACTGGCCCGCGGGGCCAATCACCCGCTGGTCACCACCCAGGATGTTGTCTCAGCGCTGGCACGGATGACGCCTTCCTACCGCTATCGCGAGCCGGTAGAGGCAGACTCGCAGTTCGCCGCCCTGCTTGACGCCGCGCCGCCCGCGCCAAAGGTGGTGGGCGCCGGCCGCAAAGCGGACAAGGAGCAGCAGGAACGCCAGCGCAGCGATCCGGCGAAGGCGATGCTACAAGTGCAGGGAATCCTCGACTCCATTCCCGGTCAGCATTGCGCTCACCGGCTGCTAGCAGACCGGCCCGTGCACTGGTGCAGCCATGCCCCCTTCCTGCTCGCCCGCTTCTTCCAGGAGCCGGGCTTCGGCGACGCGGAGGCGCGGACGCTGATCGAGGCGGCCGAGGCGACGGGCCAGGAGCACGGACACAGCTGGGTGCAGCCGCGCGACCTGGAGACGGCACTGTTCCGCGCCGCCACCGCTGGTTTCGCGGAGGAGGCGTAGCCATGACAAGGCAGAGGTTAGGACGGCGTCGATTCCTGAGCGGCACGGCGGCGCTGGGCGCGGCGGCGCTGGCGGCCTCATGCGGCGGCGGTGACAAGGAGACACCGGCGGCGGAGACGAGCAACTCCGCGCCGGCGGCCACCGGCGCAGCGACCGTCACGCCACGCAGGGGAGGCACGCTGCGCGCCGGGCAAACGAGCGATATCAGCCTGAACGCCGGCTATCCGGTGATCTCCGGCCCGCAAAACCGCCTGCTCGGCTTCGCCACCGCCGAAGGGTTGGTGCGCTACAGCACCAGCGTTGAGCCGGAACTGCTGCTGGCGGAGCGGTTTGAGTACAACGCCGAGCGCACGAGCCTGACGGTGACGCTCAAGCCAGGACTCCAGTTCGGCAACGGCGCATCGGTCACCATCGATGACGTCTTCTTCGCGCTGGACCTGCTCAAGGAGCCGCGCCGCTTCGGGCTGGCGATCCCACCGCCCGGCGGCCCGGTTACCGGCATCACTGAGCGCCGCAAGATCGATGACCGCACGGCTACCTTCACCTTCGACCGGCCGCGCTACGACATGACCGGCCTGTTTACCGACCTGATGCTCACCCATGCCCCCTCCTTCGAGAAGCTGAAGACGGGTGAGGTGGTGGCGACGACCGGCCCCTACCAGCTCACCAAGTGGACACCGGGACAACTCTACCGGCTGGAGCCTAACCGCTACTGGCACGGCGCCGCCAACGACGGCGGTCCGTATCTGGACGCCATCGAGGTGCGCATCTTCCGCGACGAGGAGGCGATGGCGCTTGCCTTCGAGGCAGGCGAGCTGGAGCTGGTGCTACGGGCGCTGGCTACCTCCGGCAGCCGGTTCAAAGCGGCGGGCAAAGTGAAGACGGCCCCCGCCATCGGCCTGTACTACCTGGGCATGAACGTCACCAACCCGCTGCTGGTAGACCCGCGTGTGCGCCGAGCCCTGTTCCTGGGCATCGACCGTCAGCGCATCGCGGACGAGGTGGGAGAAGGCTTCCTCAAGCCCACCGTCCAGGCATGGCCCGCCTACTCCCCGGCATATGACAAGACGCTCGATGCGCCGTTCTACGACCCGGCGCAGTCCAAGGCATTGCTCAAAGAAGCGGGCTTCTCCCAGAGCCGCCCGCTGATCCTGGAGTACCCGCCGGCGAGCTTCAGCACGACCGCACCGATCGTCAAAGAGAACTGGGAGGCGATTGGCGTCAAGCTGGATCTCGTCCCCACCGAGACCAACGTCATCGTCACCAAGTCGCGCAACCGTCAGTTCACCGATCTGTGGGCTGGGGGCACAAACCTGAGCGACCCGGTACCAGCCTCGGCGCTGGCCACCAACACGGCGTTTAGCATCCCCAATCCCAGTCACAACGAGCATCCCATCCTGGCCGGCGTCATCCAGCAGCTGCAAACCCTGGACCCGCAGAGCGTGGAGGCCAAGGCCCAGTACGCCCGTTTCAACCGCCTGTATGTGGAGGAACCCTGGCACATCCCCCTGCAGCCCACCGGCGCCATCGACCTGGTGTCGCCCAAGCTCCAGGGCTTCGACAGCTACTTCATCCGTCCCGTCCAGTCGCCCAACTTCGGCCGGATGTGGCTGAAGTGAGCCGTCAGCGATCAGCGGTCAGCCTGCAGCAAGTGCGACCAAGCCCCGGCTGACCGCTGGTTACCTATCAAGGAGTCCATCATGCTGGGCTTTGTCATCCGGCGGCTGACGCAGGCGGTACCGGTGCTGCTGCTGACCTCGACAGCGGTATTCCTGCTGCTGCGGCTGATTCCGGGGGATCCGGTGGCGGACCTAGCCGGGGAGAATGCCTCGCCCGAGCGGGTGGAGGAGATCCGCCGGCAACTGGGGATGGATGGCTCGATCTTCGCGCAGTACGGGCGCTGGCTGAGCGACGTGCTGCATGGCGACCTGGGCCGGTCAGTGCAAAACGGGGTGAGCGTCGGGCGGCTGCTCCGGCTCGCCGGGCCGCCCACGGTCGAACTGGCGCTGGTGGCATATCCGCTGGCGCTGCTGCTCGGCATTCCGCTGGGAGTGCTGGCCGGGGCGCGGCCGCGCTCGCGCTGGGACTGGGCGTTGTCTGGCTATACCGCCTTCGCCGTGGCGCTGCCGAGCTTTGTGCTGGGCGTCGCGCTGCTGTGGTTGTTCTCCGTGCGCCTGGGCTGGCTGCCTGCCTCAGGCCACGTCTCGCTGTTTGACCATCCGGGTGAGGGCTTGCGGCGCATCATCCTGCCGGCGCTGTCGGTAGCGCTGGTGATGGCCTCGGCGCTGGCGCGCTACACGCGCACGGCGCTGGCGGAGGTGATGCGTCAGGACTACGTGCGTACTGCCTGGGCCAAGGGCGCCGGTGACCGCCGTGTCGTGCTGCGTCACGCCCTGCCTAACGCCCTGGTACCGGTGATCACCATCGCTGCGCTTCAGTTCGGCCACCTGCTCACCGGCGCGGTGGTGGCAGAACGCATCTTCACCCGGCCGGGGTTGGGTGACCTGGTGGTACGTAGCATCCAGACCCGCGATTACCCGGTGGTGCAGGGGGCGCTGCTGATGCTGGTGGCCGTGTTTGTCGCGGTCAACCTGCTGGCCGATCTCGCCTATGGTATCGCTGACCCGAGGATTCGACGATCATGACACAGCTTTCACTCGGCTCCCGCCGCAGCCTGCGCAGCCCTGCCCCGCGGGCGAAGGGACCGCCTCGCTTCGCTACGCTGCGGCGCATACTGGCCAATCCCCAGGGGCTGATCGGCGCGGGCGGGCTGGCGCTGCTGGTGCTGCTGGCGCTCGGCGCCGAGCTTGTGGCGGCACACGATCCCGCCGCCCAGGACGCGGGCCGCCGTCTGCTCTCCCCATCGGTCGCGCACCCGTTCGGCGTGGACGAGCTGCGGCGTGACCTGCTGGCGCGGACGCTGTTCGGGCTGCGCATCTCGCTGCTGGCCAGCTTCCCGGCGGTGGCGGCAGGGGCGCTGGCCGGGACGGCACTCGGCTTTGTTGCCGGGTATGCCGGTGGCTGGGTGGAGGCGGTGGTGATGCGCTGCGTCGATGCCATGCTGGCGATGCCGGGGCTGCTCTCAGCGATTGCCGTGCTGACGGTACTGGGACCGGGCAGCATAAGCGTGGGCGTGGCGATCGCGCTCTTCAACGTGCCGCTGTTCACCCGGCTGGCGCGGGGGCAGATGCTGGCGGAGCGGGGCAAAGAGTACGTGCGCGCCGCGGAGGCGACCGGCGCGGGACCAGCGCGGATCATCTTTATCCACATCGCCCGCAACGCCGCGCCACCTCTGCTCACCCAGGTGGCGATGAGCGCGGTGGCCGCGGTGATGCTGGCGGCGGCGCTCAGCTTCCTCGGACTGGGTGAACGGCCGCCGGAGCCATCGCTAGGCGGGTTGATCAACGCCTCACGGCCCTACCTGCGTACCGCGTGGTGGTACCCGCTGTTCCCGGGGCTCACCCTGGCCGTACTGCTCGTCAGCCTCAACCTGCTGGCCGACGCCATTGCCGAGGCAACGGGGCCCTACCGGCGGCGCTAGACGAACCGATCGTTAGCGGTAGCGGGCGGCGCCGGTGTGCCTCACCCGCCACCCGCCAGCGCCGCCCGCGCCTGCGCCAGGGTAAACGGCCAGGCCAGCTCGTTCCCGGCGATCAGCACCACAGGAATGCGCTCACCGTAGCGGGCGCTCAGCTCTGGATCGCTGTCGATATTGATGGTCTCGATGTGCAGCGCCAACCGGCGGCCTGCCTGGTGCAGGAGGACGGCAGCTTCTTCACACAGGTGACATCCGGGCCGGGAATACAGGATGACGGTCATGGTGGACCTGCTCGCGGGCTCCCGCGGGAGTTTGGTCTTTCATGGCAGGCTACTTGCATAGGCAGTGCCTATTCAGCACCGGCATGGTGTCCCGCTGCTGGTATACTGTCGCCACTTTGCCCCGCACGCAAATATCGATGGGAGGCGCGGATCGTCATGGCGGCACCAGAGACTCCAATGGAACGCAACCTCGCCCTGGAGCTCGTCCGGGTCACGGAGCAGGCGGCGATGGCGGCAGCGCGCTGGATGGGCCGCGGCGACAAGATCGCGGCGGACAAGGCCGCCACCGATGCCATGCGCTTTGCCCTGGCATCAGTGGACATGGAAGGTATCGTCGTCATCGGTGAAGGAGAAAAAGACGAAGCACCCATGCTCTACAACGGCGAGCGTATCGGCAATGGCAACCCGCCCTCGGTTGACATCGGTGTCGATCCGCTGGAGGGCACCACCCTCACTTCGCTCGGCCGCCCCAATGCGCTGTCGGTCATCGCCCTCACTGAGCGCGGCCAGATGCAGTGCCCGAAGGAAATCGTCTACATGAACAAGATCGCCGTCGGGCCTGAGGCGGCGGGTTCAATTGACATCACGGCATCACCCACCCAGAACCTGCGCTGGATCGCGAAGGCTAAGCGTGCCGAGATCCCGGACCTGACCGTCGTCATCCTCGAACGCGATCGCCATGCCGATCTCATCCGCGAGGTGCGGGAGTCGGGAGCGCGGGTGAAGCTGATCACCGACGGCGACGTCTCCGCCGCCATTAGCACGGCGATGCCGGAGACGGGCGTCGATGTGTTGATGGGTGTCGGTGGCGCCCCGGAGGCGGTGATCTCAGCGGCGGCGCTCAAGTGCATGGGTGGCGAGATTCAGTGCCAGCTGTGGCCGCGCAACGACAAGGAGCGGCAGGCCTGTGTCGACGCCGGGCTGGACCTCAGCGAGGTCTGGGACATCCCGCGCCTGGTGGGCAACGGTGACACCTTCTTTGCCGCCACCGGCGTGACCGACGGCGAGATGCTCCAGGGCGTCCATTACTTCGGCGGCGGCGCCACCACCGAGTCATTGGTCATGCGCTCCTACTCCGGCACCGTGCGCTGGATTCGCGCCCGTCACAACTTCGACCAGCTCAACAAGCTGGCCGCCGAGTCACACCGGCCGTCCTACGAGGGCGTGCCCTACAGCGCCGGTCGCGCACGCGTGCGGTAAACAGGAACAGGGGAGCGGCAGGCGCGCAGGGGATGGTGCGGTCCGCAGCAATGGGAGACGCACCGTTCGATGCTGGGCGCCCCGCTCCCCACTTCCGGAGGTGCTCGTGAAGGTGATCGTTTCGGAGGCCGTGGCCGCCCAGTTTCGGGCAGAGCTCGAAGCCGCGGCGCCCGGGGTGCAGATTGTCACGCTGCGGGCGGATGGTTCGTGGAGCGGTGAGCCAGCTGAGGCACAGGCGGCCTATATCTCGGTTGATACGCTCGTCACCGGCGCGGTCGACCGCCTGGCGCGCGATCTACCCGCGCTCGCGGCGCTGCGCTGGGTACACACCTTCAGCATCGGGCTGGACCATCCGCACTATCAGCGGATCGTGGACCGCGGCCTCACCCTCACCAACGGCGCCGGCACCCAGAGCGCTCCCATCAGCCAGTATGTGCTGCTGATGATGCTGTACCACGTCAAGAACATGCGCGGCTGGCAGGAGGCTCAGGCCAAGCACGAGTGGCGGCGCGGCCCCTCCGATGAGCTGACCGGCAAGACCGTATGCCTGTTCGGCGTCGGCGGTATTGGTGGCGAGGTGGCGCGGCTGGCCAAGGCGCTGGGAATGCGCGTGGTCGGGCTACGCCGCTCACAGGCCCCCACCGCGTACGTGGATGAGCTGCTGCCGCCGGAGCGCACCGGCGACCTCTGCGCCCAGGCGGACTACCTGGTGATCTGCGCGCCGCTGACCCGCGCCACCAGGGGAGCAATCGGCGCGGCCGAGCTGGCGCGGATGCAGCCCTCTGCCTTCCTGATCAACGTCGCCCGCGGCCCGCTGGTGGATGAAGCGGCACTGGTAACCGCGCTGCGGGAACGGCGCATCGCCGGGGCCGCGCTGGATGTGTTCAACGAGGAACCGCTGCCCGCCGGCCACCCCTTATGGGACCTGCCCAACGTCATCATCACACCACATATGTCGCCGGCCTCGCCGCTCCACATCGTGCGCGGCACGCGGCTGTTCATCGACAACCTCGGCCGCTACGTCCGCGGCGAGCCGCTGCGCAACATCGTCAGCGCCGAAGACGTAGGCTACGAGTAGCCTTCGCTGGCGCTGCCGGCGCCGGCCGCTCCGGCCGTCCGCTGCGCGCGCCACGGTATCGCCAGGCTCGCGGACCGTCCTCCCCAAGGCGGATATTGCGGGTGTGGTCGCTGCCGGGGAGGAGGCCAGACCGCTGTCGCCGGCAGCGTCTGGAACGGGAACGACATCCGCTGTTCGGTAGCTGGGCGGTAGATCTCTTCGCCTGCCGGAGTCAGCCCGTATCCCCGCGATCAGGTCCGGGTACGGGCGAAGATGTGGTATTCAGCATGATGATCGGGTCCGGCTGCTTGATATGCTGGAGGTAGCGCGAGATTCGGGCCGTTTGCTCCTGGGTCATACCCGGGAAGACCTCGATACGGATCTCGCGCCTGCGCGCGGACCGCGGTACACCCTGATGATCATCGGTGAGGCGGCGTCACGGGTTACTCCGGATCCACGTGCCCGTTTCCGAATGAGAAGCAGATAGCGCATGAAGAACACGGTTCATGCCCGGCTGGGCATTTCGGCGCAGACACCGGAGAAGCAGTCCCCTGAGGAGCGGGTGCACAACTGGGAAGAGGTCTACCAGGGCTTTGATCTCTCCCAGGCGATGATCGAGGCGGCGCGCTGTATCCACTGTCCCACCGCGCCCTGCGTCACCGCCTGCCCCACCCACAACGATATCCCTACCGCGCTTGGCCTGCTGGAGCAGGGTGACGTGCTGGGCGCAGCGACCGTGTTCCGCCAAAGCAGCACCATGCCGGAGATGTGCGGCCGGCTATGCCCGCAGGAGCGGCTGTGCGAAGGTGATTGTCCGGTCGGCTTTGCCCTGCGCGGCGACGGCCGCCAGCAGCCGCCGGTGCATATCGGCAAGCTGGAGGCGTTCGTAGCCGACAGCCAGCGGGCGCACCTGGGTGGGTTCCCCCTGCCTGTAGAACTCGTGGCGCCCACCGGCCGGCGGGTGGCGGTGGCAGGCTCGGGGCCCTCGGGCCTCACCGTGGCGGAGGAGCTCGCGGCACGCGGTCACGACGTGACGGTTTATGACCAGTGGCCAGAGCCGGGCGGCGCCTTGCGATTTGGCATTCCCAACTTCAAGCTGGCGCGCGAGATCCTCGGCCAGAAGCTACGCCACCTCACCTTGCTCGGGGTGGAGTTCGTCTGCGATACGCGCGTAGGGCGCGATGTCACCATCGACGCACTGCTCGAGGAGTACGACGCCGTCTATCTCGGCACCGGCGCCGGACATGACGCCCCAGCCGGGCTCCCCGGCGAGGCGGACTACCGGGGCATCGTCTCCGCTACGGACTTTCTGGTACGCGCCAACGCCTCCGCGGGCCGGCTGCTGCCCGACCCCAGCCGGCCACGCGCCGCCGGCGGCACGGCCATCGGCCCGGCAGCCGCGGGCCCGCGGGTGGTCGTGCTGGGCGGCACCGACGCGGCGATGGATGCAATGCGCGCGGCACTGCGACTGGGCGCCACCTCAGTCACCTGCGTCTTTCCCGGCGCCGAAGCGGAGATGCACGGCCGCCGGGAGGAGCACCATCACGCCCGCGAGGAGGGCATCACCTTCCGCTACGGCGTGGCGCCGGTGGCATTCGAGGGCGACGCGCTGGGGCGGCTGACGGGGATACGCTGCCGGCGGCTGGGCTGGCACGCGGCCGAACGGCCGGGCCGGGGCCGCGCCTTCGGCATGGGCGGCGAGGCGGCCGAGTTCACGCTTGCGGCCGATCTCGCCATCGTCGCCGCCGGCTATATACCGGACCCGCTCCTCATCGATGCCACCCCCGGGCTGGCCGCCACCGACAGCCGCCGCCTGGAGGTGGACAGCCGGACAGGCCGCACCTCCCGCCCGGGGGTGTGGGCGGGTGGCGATGGCGTCCACGGCCCGGACCTGGTGGTCACCGCCATGGCCGCCGGCCGCCGCACCGCTGCAGATATCGACACCTACCTGCGCGGCGCCTTGCCGTCCCGCCGTCACAGCCGCCGGCTCGGCCCGGCAAATGGTCCGCGCCCTACCGATCCGGACGGGCGGGCTGGCTGATGTCCTCCAGCGCGTCGCCGGCCACCCGGTTCGGCGACTCCTCGGCGATGTCACCCAGGGCGATGATGCCGACCAGCCGCGTGCCCTCCACCACCGGCAGCCGCCGCACCTGGTGATCGGCCATCAGCCGCGCCGCCTCTTCCACTGACACATGCGGGGAGATGGTGACGGGCACATCCGTCATCAGGTCGCCGGCCTTCATCGCGGCCCGATCCCGGCTGGTGTCTGCCAGACCAAGGGTGATATCGCGGTCGGTCAGGACCCCGGCCAGCTTGCCGCCGGCCATCACCGGCACAAAGCCGACATTGAGATCGCGCATCAGCCGCGCGGCCTCCTCCAGCGAGTCATCGTGATTGACACACCGCGGGTTCTCGGTCATCACGTCGCGCACGAGCTGGTTCGGGCGGCGGGGCGCCGAGGGGGAGGGGTTGCCGCCGGTGGTGGTGCGCGTTGCACCGGTGTCCGTTGCCATGGCGGTCCGCTGCATGTGCGGCTCGGGGGCAGAGGCGTTGCCGGAAACGGCCGGGCGTACCGCAGGTGGCGCCAGCGGCGTGACCGTGGCGGTGCGGCCGCGGCCATTGCCGTGGTCGGGATCGTGATCGTGCCGCGCGCTCTCCGTCTCCCGCTGCCGGCCGTCCGCACGGTCCTCACCGTTGTCACGCAGCCGCCGGACCAGCGCGAACGCGGCGCCACCCGCCAGCGCGATGGCGGCCGGCACGAGCAGCCAGCGGCGCATCCCGCCATGCGGGATCTCGGCCGCCTTCCAGGCTACAAAGCCGCGGCCGCCGTCCGTGTGTTCCACGTGGCCGGCCAAGTTCTCCTCACGCTTGCGCGCGTCGTCACTGGTGTGATACGCCAGCAGCTTTTCTGCCGCATTCCACAGGCTGACACTGTAGGTCGTGCGTGGGTCCGTCTCATCCTGGAACAGATAGGCGTCTACCATGCCTTCGGGGCTGCTGCCGCCTGCCCATGCCGAGCGGAAGTCCTCTTCACTCCCCGCCTTCAGCCGGCGGGCGGTGATCCATGCCTTCACCGTCGTTGCTCCCTTCTCCCGTGCGGGACTCCATAGCCGTACTGGAGCCACCGTAGCGAGAGTGCGGGCGCCGTCGCATCCCCCGTTGGGAGTGGAAGACTGATCACCCGCATCTGGCCAGCCGGCGGCGAGGCCGCAGGAGCAGCGTTGACAAAGATTAGGCCGTGGTAGGCGCCAGGGTGGTTGCCGGACTCGCGGGGGTGATGGGTGATACCGGCAGCGGACACGCCGGCACACCCTGCATGGGGCATACGGCGCCGCGGCGCGCGCAGGAGGAGCGCCGTCAGACTGCTACCGGCCGATGTCCTGGATGACGCGCTGCTGGCTGTCCGCAAACGACTGCAAGAGCGAGGTGAATACCTGCCCCACCCACGCCCCCTGTCCCCCTGCCGGCGCGGCCATCAGGCCGCGGGTGTCATCCCCTTCAAACATCTCATCCAGCGCCGCTTGAACGTCCTCGGGGACGCGGGCCTCGGCCCACTGCTCGGGGGTAAACGCATAGAACCGGCCCTCACCGTCCCGCACGATGATCAGGTCGTCGATGTGCTCGGCCATCGCCCGCCTCTTTCTAGGATAGTCCGCGTTCGTATCAACCATACTACGCGTCATCACGGCGGAGCTGTCTGTCTCACACACGACGGGATGCATCGTTCAGTGGACCGCCGCGGCGATCATGCGGGCGGCAACCCGGGGGCTGAGGTGATCGGTGTTGACCACCAGGTCATAGTGCACGGGCAGCTCGGCATCCAGGCCGAAGAATCGCCGGAAGTACGCTGCCCGCTCGGCGTCGCCGGCGGAGACCTGCTGCTCTGCCGCGGCCGGCGCCATGCCGGAGGCTGCCAGCCGGGCAGCCCGCGTCCCGGGCGAGGCGGTGACGAGCACGCGCAGCACGCCGGGGGCGCCGGCCAGCAGCATACCGGCGCCGTGGGCGATGATCACGATGTTGCCGCGCTCGGCAGCGGCGCGAATCACCGCCTGGATCAGCCGGCGGTAGGCAGGAGAGGGGTCCTCAGCAGTGGCGGGGCGGCGGTCACCCGTATCCGGTTCCGCCATTGCCGAGACGATGCGGTCCACCAGCGGCCCGGAGTGCTCGAGGCTCTCCAGCACATCGCGGGAGACGCCGGCGTACTCGGCTGCCCACTCGATGATCTCGTCGTTGATGGCATGGAAGCCCAGTTCTTCAGCCACCAGCCGCCCCGTCTCCTCGGAGAACGCGCCGGTGACGGTGGCAATGGTGACCACCCGATACGTCATCGCTTGCCCCCCCGGATGCGGCTGCCCCGCCGCGCCCGCAGGATTGCAGTATCGCGGTGGGGCGGATCGCACGCAACAACCCGAAGCGGCTAGCGCGGCGGCGGTCCCGCCGGCGGCCGCCCGCCCGGCAGCGGCGCGTCTGCCGGTGGCGACGGTAGTGCCGCCTCTGTTCGCCCGGAGCGCGCCACCACCTCCGCTGGTGTCAGTGGCGGCGCCGGAATCACGTGCTCGCGGCCCAGGGGCGGATTGACGGGCGGCAGGGCGCCGGTGCGCGCTGCCGGCGCCTGGGCTGCCTGCAGTCCGGCGGCGGGCGGCTTCTGGGCCGGCGCCGCGGCACCCTGGTACGGCGCCGGAGAGATATCAGTCAGTACATTGACATCCGTAATGGCGCCGCTGCTGTTCAGGCGGAACACATCCCACCATTGCCCGACACCGCTGGCCGGGACCGTGTAGGTACGCTGCAGCGTCGCGCCGCGGTAGAGCTTCACCACTGCGCTCGATCCTGCGAGTACCGGCGTCCCTGTGAAGTTGTAGACGGCAAACGTGTACGTCCCGCTATAAAGATTCGTGATCGTGATGACCTCGGGTCCCCAACCCGCATAGGAATCCTGCGCCAGCCAGGCATGCGGGAACGCCGTGAGCGAGCCGCGGTTACCGTAGTGGATATAGCTCGGCTGCGTCGTGGGCAGCCAGAGACGCGCATCAAGGTCCCCCAATGGGGGGCCCCACCGCACCTCAACAATCCAATCGGTGGTCGCGCGGGTGGCAACGTTTTCCAGCACTGCCCAGTTCGAGCAGCTCAGCCCGGCGCAGGCCTGCACGTAAAAGTGATAGGCGCGATTCGCCGTTAGCCCGGTCAGCAACGCTGACGTTATGTCCGCAGCCCGGTTGACGAACTGATAGTTGATCGGGCTGGCCGCCGTCCAGGCAACGCGATAGCCGGTCTCGCCGCTGATGTCATCCCACAGAATCTCGATGGTGTCAGCGGTGATGAGGCCGGTACGCAGGTTGGTGGGAACCGGCGGCGGGGTCCGCGCCTCGCCCACCACACCACCGGACCAGCCGGAGCAGTTCAGCCCGGCGCAGGCGGCGACGTGGAAGTAGTAGATGCCGCCGGTCACCAGATTCGACGCGGTCCAGGTAGAGACGCCAGCCGCCAGCCCGGGGAACTGATAGCCGATCGGCGATGAGCGCGTCCAGGCGATGAGATAGCGTGTCTCGTTGGCGACATCGTTCCACAGCACCTGGATCGCTGTGTCGGTCACCGTGCCCAGCCGCAGGCCGGATGGTGTCGCCGGGAACGGCAGCGCCGATGCGCCGATGCCGGAGGACCAGCCGGAGCAGTTGACGCCGTTACAGGCGCGCACGTGGTAGTAGTTGCTCTGCCCGGAGGGCAGGGGGTCATGGGTCCAGCTGGTCACGTCTGCTGGGACGGTGACGAACTGATAGCTGATCGGGCTGGTGCGCGTCCAGGCGATCTGCAACAGCGATTCACCGCTGACGCTGTCCCATAGGATCTGGATACTTCGGTCATCCGTGCTCCCAACCCGCAGGTTGGGCGGCACGGGCGGGGTACCACCGGCGGTGCCCGCTGCCGCGCCGCTCAGCTCCGAGCAGCCGGCGCCGTTGCAGGCGGCCAGATGGAAGTACCAGATATCGCCGGGCGCGGCATTCAGCAGCGTCCACATGGTGCCGGTCACCTCGGCCCACTGGTAGGAGATGGGCGAGGAGCGGGTGTAGGCAATGCGGTAGGAGGTAGCGCCGGAAACCGCGGTCCAGACCAGCGTGATGCTGGTTGGGCCAGGTGTGACGAGCGGCGGCGGCGGCTTGGCAGGTGGCGACCCAACCGTGAACTGGGCGGTCCGCGTCACCGGTGTGCCGTTGTAGGTCATCGTGAATGCGAACGTATAGAGCCCCAGCGCTAAGTTGGCGGGCAGGTTCTGGGGTGCTGTGGCTTGAAGGGAGGAGCCACCCGGCACCGCCATGGCGGGCTCATCCAGGGAGAAGATCACGCCGCCCGGGCCGCTCACGTGCCACTGAAACCCCACGGTCACGGGGCCGCCACTCTGGTTGCGAATCCGCGCCACATAGCGAATGCTCTGCCCGAGTCCAAACACAGACTTGTGCACGTTCCAGTCGTTGCCGCCGTCGCTGGTCCACACGTCATCGCTGGTGACGGACCCGGCCTCGATGGTGAATGTGCTGGAACTGGTCGACGTCGTACCGTTGTACGTGACGGTGAAGACAAAGGTATACGCGCCTGGGGCGGCGTCGCGCGGGACGGATAGCGGTACCGCACCAGTCGGACGCACCAGCGCTGGCCCGCGCGCTCCCACCGGCCGGTTCTCCGGCACAATCGTGCCAAGTCCCCAGACACGTACCCCAGATGGGGTCACCCCGGCCCACGGGCCATAATGATAGATGACGTTGCCGTTGCTGCCGGTGACCTTCCAGTCAAACTCGATATTCGCGTCCGCGCCGGTCTGATTCTCGACGACCGATACGTAGCGAATGGGGTCGCCCGGCTTGAAGACCGTCTTGTGCAGGTTCCAATCAGGACCGTCGTCATTCGTCCAGGCATCGGTCGCCCGCACGGCGGAGGGGAGCGCTGCGCTGTACTGATAGTCCGTGTACTGCCACCCGCTGGGGAGGCCCGTCCACAGCCGCACCCAAACCGTGCTGCCATCGACCGGGAGACCGGTAGCGGTGACTGAAAGGTCCCCGATCCAGAGCGTGCCGAAGTACCCATGACTGCCCTGGGCTGGCCCCACCCACTGCAAATACGCTTGGGCTGCCTGCCCCGGTGACCAGACGAAGGTCTGCGACACGCCGGCCAGGCGGCTACCGGGCGTCGGGCTGATCATGCTCGCCTTGCTCTCCGTGACGACCCGGAAGCTGCGCACGCTCCACGGTGAACCCGGCGGCGCATTGGCAGCGCGCACGCCCCAGTACAGGTCCTGGTTGTCCCACGAAGTAGCAAAGCTGTGAGTGTGCTCCGTCGCGGCGGTGGTGACATCAACCAGCGTCGTGCCGCCCGCATCCATACCGGCAACCGTTTTGACCCGGAAGTGATAGCCACTAAACGCGCAGCCCGTCAGCGCGGACCAGCGGAAGGTGACATCATGATTGGCGAGGACGGCCGCCGCTGCCGGCTCAGTGAGCGTGGGCGCAGCGCAGGGCACTACGCCAATGGTAAACGTCGCTTGCTGCGACATACTGCCGCCGCTGTGGGTGAGGGTATAGGTGAACGTGTAGGTCCCAGCGGCGATATCCCGCGGAATCGTTAGCACGGCCACCTCACGAGGGCGCTCACCGAAGTGCGCCGCCAGCGGGCGAGCGGGCAGATCATCGATGTAGGACCACAGTTGTACACCGGTGCTGATGGTCGAGCTGAATGTCTGGTCGAGGATCGTTCCTCCGGGTCCGGAGGCGTGCCAGCGGCGTGTCACGGATTGCGGCGCGTTGGTGTTGTTGTTGAGCCGGACGACATACCGAATTACGTCCCCAGGGGCAAAGGCGGACTTGCGGATGTTCCAATCGCCCCCGCCATCGCTCGTCCACGCCTCATCAACCGTCACCATCAGACCGACGGTGAATTGCCAGGTGCGGCTGGTGCTCTGGCTGTTATGAATGGCCGTCAGGCTGTATGTGTATGTGCCTGGGGCAAGACTGGCCGCCAGCGTTTGTGGCGCTGACGGCCGCAGAGACTGGCCGGCTGCCACCGAGACCGTCTCGTCGCGCGTGTATAGGGTGCCGCCCGGGCCGGTGACACTCCACAGCAAGCGGGCATCTTCGGCCCGCGGGTTGGGGTTATACAGTGATGCCACGTAGCGGATGGTGCTGCCCTGGTAATACTCGGACTGCCGCACCGTTTGGTCCGCGCCGCCATCACTGGTCCAGGCATCGAGCACGACAACCGTGCCCACCACAGCGGCGCTGTACTGATAGGCGCTGCTTTGCTCGCCGCCGGCGAAGATGGTCGTCAGTGTCACATGCACCGTCGAGCCGTCCTGCGGCAGCCCGGTCACCGTCACGGACGTGGCCGTGACCGTGCCGCTGGTGAAGTAGCTGGCCGTCCCCGGGAGCAAACCGGCCACCATCCGGTAGCCGGTGGCGCCGATGCCACTGGTCCATTGGAAGGGAACGGCACTACCGGACAGCCGCGAGCCGGGCGCTGGGCTGATGACTTCGGCCTTCGCCTGGTTGGTCATACGAAACCGGCGGCTAGGCGCCCAGGTAGCGCCCGCCGGCGCCTGGCTGGCGCGCACGCTCCAATACAGGTCGATGTTGTCCCACTGCGCGTCAAACGTGTGCATGCTCCCCGACAGAACCGAGGAGACTGACAACACCGTCTGGCCGCCGGTGTCCATGGAAGCCACCGTGCGCACCATCAGGTCATAGTTGGTGAACGTGCAGCCGCTGATGCTGTTCCACGAAAACGTGATGGTGCGGCTGCCCAACACCGCGCCGTCCACAGGCGCGATCAATACCGGCGCAGGGCAGGCCGGCGGCGGCGGGTCTCGCCCCGGCGGCGGTGGGTCCGCGTTCTCCCGCGTGATAGCCGCGGTTTCGCCATGCACCAGCTGCGCCGCCGCGCGGGACGGCGCAGATCCGGTGGTCATGAGCAGTGCCAGCAGCACCACTACCCCTGTTTATGGCCAGCCACGTGCCCGCCGCTGCACCGCGCGCATCGCCACACCTTCCGCTGCAATTAGCGCCATGCTTCATCATGTGCGTACATCAGCGACAGCACATGATGGCCAGAGCTTGCAGTGGGCCGGAGTAACGGTCAAGTAGCGGAGCGGACGGCGTGGTGCTACCGGAACAACCCATAACGTGCCGGCGGCAGCTGGAAGGATCGTCAGGCAGCGGTTACACTACCGGCCGCACCTGGATGCACTGGTCGCGCTCGGGGCCGACAGAGATGATGTCCACCGGCGCACCGAGTAGCTCGCCCAGACGGCGCAGATATGCCTGCGCGTTCGCGGGGAGATCGGCGAAACGGCGGACGTCGCTGGTGGGCGTCTCCCAGCCGGGGAAGTCCTCATACACCGGCGTGCAGCGGGCCAGCACGGTGGTGTTAGCCGGGAAGGAACGCAACTCGGCGCCGTCTACCTGGTAGGCCGTGCACACCCGGATCACGGGAAAGGCATCCAGCACGTCCAGGCGGGTGACGACGGCGCTGGTGACGCCATTCAGCCGGGCGGTAAAGCGTGCAGCAACGGCGTCGAACCAACCGCAGCGCCGCGGCCGGCCGGTGACGGTGCCGTATTCGCGCCCCACGTTGCGCAGCCGCTCCCCCTCCTCGTCGAACAGTTCCGTCGGCATCGGGCCATTGCCGACACGGGTGGTGTACGCCTTGTACACCCCGGCCACGCGGTTGATGCGGTTGGGCCCGATGCCGACCCCCACGGCGGCGCCGGCGGCGGTGGATGACGGCACGGAGGAGGTCACAAATTCGTAGGTGCCGAAGTCCAGATCCAGCAGTGCCCCCTGCGCCCCTTCCAACAACACCTCGTCACCGCGGTCTAGCGCCTCTTGCACCAGCAGCGAGGTGTCGGTGACGTACGGCAGCAGCCGTTCTCCTGCCTCGCGGTATTCGTTGTAAACGGCGTCGAACGACAGCGGCTCCAGGCCGTACAGCTTCTCCAGCACGGCGTTCTTGTATTCGAGGATAATGCGCAGCCGCTCGCGGAAGCCGGCGCCGTCGATCAGGTCGCACATGCGGATACCGGCGCGCCCAGCCTTATCGACGAACGCCGGGCCGATGCCGCGGCCGGTGGTACCAATGGCGAAGGGGCCGCGCAGCCGTTCGTCGGCAGCGTCAATCAGCGGGTGCCAGGGCATGACAACGTGGGCGCGATCGGAGATATGCAGCCGCTCGGCAGAAACACCACGCGCCTTCAACCCCTCGATCTCCTCCCACAGGGCGATGGGGTTGATGGCGCAGCCGTTGCCGATAACGCAATCCTTATCGTCATAGAAGATACCGGCCGGCACCAGCCGGAGGGCAAAGGTGCCGCGGTCGTTGATTACGGTATGCCCGGCGTTGTTGCCGGCGGAGTAGCGGGCGATGACGGAGCAGTACTGGGAGTGGAAGTCGACGACGCGGCCTTTGCCCTCGTCGCCCCACTGTCCGCCGATGACGACCACTGCAGGCATGCGGAACTCCGGTAGGCGCTCGGTCGTCAGGTAGGTTGGGGAAGCCGCGTCCTCTGCCGAACTGCGCGCGCTCCCGATGGATGATACTCGCCGCCCACCCAACGAGGGAGCCCGGATGTTCCTGCGCGTGATCACAATGCCGCTATTTCGACTGATGGTGGTGCTGGTGGCGGCGGTCCTCGGCGCGTCGTGCGCTGCCTCCGACCCGCCTCCCACGAGCCCGCTCGGCGAGGACACAGCGACGGCCCCCGCGACCACGGAGACTCCCGCGCCGCTGCCCACGTTCCCCGCGACGGAGTCTCCGACGCCCGGGACGGGCACGCCCGAGCCGCCGGCGCCCGCCGACCAGGAGCAGATCATCGGCGCTGCCATCGACGCGCTCGCCGAGTGGACGGGTATCCCCGCCACAGAGATCACGTTCGTGCGCATCGAGGCGGTCGACTGGCCGTCCTCGTGCATGGGTGTCATCGTGCCAGACAAGGCGGCGTGCGCCGACGTCATCACGCCGGGC